>NZ_MBLN01000066.1:0-197976 GCF_001854645.1 Pseudofrankia sp. EUN1h
GCCGTTGACCTTCTTGCCCGCGTCGTAGCCACGGCTGGGGTGGGTGACGGTCTGGGCGCCCTTCACGGACTGGGAGTCGATCACCCCGGCGGTCGGCCGCGGCCGGCGGCCCTCGGCCTGGCGCAACTGGTCGCGCAGCCCGTCGTGGACCCGGATGACGACGCCCTTGCGTTTCCACCGGTCGAAGAAGCCGTAGACCGTCTTCCAGGGTGGGAAGTCCGCCGGCAGCGCCCGCCACACGATCCCGTTGTGGGCCACGTACAGGATCGCGTCCACGATGTCGCGCCGGTCATGGCTCTCGGGCCGGCCGTCCTTCGGAACCGGCGGCAACAGCGGCGCCACGTACGCCCACTCCTCATCCGACATATCCGAGGGATAGCGGCGAGATCGTCCCATGTCCCGACCGTGACCAGCCCGTCCCAGCCGTTCACGCCACCACACCGCGAAGATCGGGAACGGGCCACGGCCAGCCCACAACATCAAGATTCAGGACAGGCTCTAAGCTCCTGCTGACTCCGGCTGAGGCGGCCGAACTACTCGGCCTCGGCCGCTCCACCGTCTACGAACTCCTCGCGTCCGGCGAACTCGAATCGATCTGCATCGGCAGGGCTCGACGCATTCCACGCGACGCCTTGGACAGCTACGTCGCCCGGCTCCGCGGCCTCGGCGGAGAAGCAGCGTGATCGTGCTGGCTGAGCGGCGGACCGCAAGGACCGATTCGGGAACGCTCAGCTCATCGGGTCGTAGTCGCCGGCTAGCCATCGAAGGAAGCGTCGGGGGTGATCCAGATAGGTCCGGACGGTGTTGGGCGCCTTCCCGCTGGACACGAGTAGTCGTTCGTATCGGTCAAGCGCCTGGCGTAGATCGTCTAGGCTCCACTCTTCCGCCTTGCCTTGGTCTCTGGACGGCCGAGGCGCTTTACGAGCGGCGTGCCACCGATCTACGTCGTCGGCATTCCACACCTTCCCCATGCTCAGCACGGCCACGGGTTCGGGAAAGGTCGAGTCGTCGCGCAGGATCTGGTGGACCCGCGACGGGCTCACGTCGAGGAGATGCGCGATCTCCGCCGCACCCATGAGCTTGATCGTCGACATGGGCTGCATCATAGCTTGACGAGCCAGTAGCTAATGCCTACTGTAGCCGTTAGCGGTCCCGACGGGTGCTGGAACACCCGCCGAGACCTAGACCCCACCCCTTGCATCCACAAGGAGCGAAGCCCTATGCCCATTTTCTCTTCCGGCGGCTTCGGCGCGTGGCGCACCCCCGGTGACGACTCGCCGCTCGTCTCGACGCAGGCGACCGACACCGGCCACGAGCTGACGATCCGCCCCGGCGCCGACATCGGCGACCTGGTCGCGATCCTCGCGGACCTCCCACCGGACGCCTTCTTCACCGAGCACTTCGGCGACATCGACGTGGTCTTGGTCTTCCGGCGCGTGCCGGGCGCTTCGGCCCTCGTCCCCGCAGACGCGATGCCCTCGACGGACCCGGCGGCGGCGGGCGTCTCCCGCCCGTAGCGGCACCCCTGCCTGCACCACCCCCATTTTTTTCCGCTCTCTGGCGGCTTCCAAAGCTGTCGGGGTGTCGGACGGGTCCAGGGTCGGCCGAAGGCCGATCGCGCAGCGACGCGCAGCGCCCTGGACGCGGCCGGCGCCCCGACAGATCCTCCCTCCGCCCAGAGAACGGAATGCCCACCGACGCCCGGCAGCGACACCCGCGCCCGGCGCTCAGGTCCGTTCTTTCCGGCAAGGAGCTTCGAATCGTCATGCCCGAAAACAGGCCCGACCCGTTCGCCAACGACTCAGTGGACTACCGCCCCACGGCGGCAGAGCTGACCAGAGCGCGCGCCGAAGTGGCCCACTACCCGCTCGACGCCCGGTACTCCTACGCCTGCGGCGCTCTGCGGTTCGTCGCGGAGGAAATCGTCGCCGGACGCACGGACCAATTCACCATCGCGGCCGCCCGGTACGCACTCGCCCTGGCCGAGGTGGCCCGCGAATCCTCCAACGACCGGCAGGAGGTGGCCTGATGGCTGCGCGCAAGGGACGCCGCGGCGCTGGCGAGGGAGCAATCTACAAGTCGCCGGATGGCCGTTGGCGCGCGTCGGTCGACCTGGGCTGGAGGGACGGCAAGCGCCAACGCAAGTACCTGTCCGGCCGGACCCGCGCCGAGGTGGCCGAGAAGCTTCGGAAGCTACGTCGGCAGCAGGAGGACGGTGTCGTCGTCGCGGTGACGACCGGTAAGAAGCCGCCGACGGTCGGCCAGTGGGTGACGTTCTGGGTCGAGCACATCGCCCCGGCGCGGGTTCGGCCGTCGACGCTCGATGGGTACCGGAGCAAGGTCAACCATCGGATCATTCCGGCGTTGGGCGGCTACAAGCTCGAAGCGCTTCAGCCTGAGAACGTCGAGACCTGGCGGGATGAGCTGCTCGCCGAGGGCCTTGCCCCGGCGACCGTTCGGCAGTGCTTCCGTATTCTGAGCCGCGCACTCAAGGTCGCTGTGCAACGCGGAAAGGTCGCTCGCAACGTCTGCGCGTTGGTGGACGCGCCGGCCGTGCAACGCGATGAAATCCGACCGCTGACGGCCCAGCAGGCCCGGCAGATCCTCAAGGTCGCGGCCGACGACGTCAATCCGGCGCGATGGTCGGTCGCGCTCTCGCTGGGCTTGCGGCAGGGCGAAGCGCTCGGCTTGGCCTGGGACGCGGTCGACCTCGTCCGAGGAACCATCGCGGTCCGCCAAGCCCTCCAGCGCCGGCCCTGGCAGCACGGATGCGGCGACACGCCGTGCGGCAAGAAGCGCGCGGGAAGCTGCCCGTCCCGTGTCGGCGGTGGCGGCCTGGTCCTCGTCGCACCCAAGAGCCGCGCCGGGCGGCGCACGATCACCCTCCCGAGGCCGCTCGTCCGGGCGCTGCGCGACCAGCGCGACCGACAGAGGAAAGCGGCGGAGCACGCTCGCGACCTCTGGAAGAACGAATGGAACCTTGTCTTCACCCAGCCAAACGGCTGTCCCCTGGACCCTGCTCGCGACTGGGCCACCTGGAAGCGCCTTCTCGAACAGGCAGGCGTCCCGCACGCCCGGCTTCACGACGCCCGGCACACCGCGGCCACGCTGCTCCTGGCCCAGGGGACCCCGGCCCGCGTCGCCATGGAGATCCTCGGCCACTCGCAGATCAGCCTGACCCTCGACACCTACAGCCACGTCATCCCAGAGATGCAACGGGACGCCGCCGACGGCATCGGCTCGGTCCTCTGGGACCCAGAGGACGACGGCCAGACCTCCGACTAGGCAAATATGGCGGCGGTCGAGATGACTCCTGAAAGGGTCGCGACAACCGTCATCCAGAAGGTAAGGGTGCTTTGCATGTCTTCTTCAAGTCTGACAACCACGATGCCGCGCTGGTGAGCAGTCAGAACGGTTCCGTCGGGACTGGTCGAGCCACGTGTTGAAGGTGATGCGGAGTTCTCAGCGTCGGCCGGGACTGGCTGGTGAGGATGCCATCCGAAGCGAGCGAAGAATTTCGCCCAGACATGGCCTCCGCCGGGCGCCTGGGAGCATCCAAATAGTACGCCGACCGTCCGGTTACGGCACGGGGTGCCGCGCTGGGTTGTCACGCCGCAAGTAGAAGGCGCCTTGACGGCGAGCARCCAACACGGGATCGCGATCGAGACTGACAGAGCGAACCAGAGCTGATGCCAGTCGAATGAGATCAGAGAAGCCACAAGTAGCGCAATCGCGCCGAGTTCGACCACGAGCAGAGAGAGCGCGACGTTGCGCTTGGCCATCCCGGTTCTCCATACCTATCGAGTTGTGATGTTGCGTCACCGTAGCAGTGGGATTGTTTCTCTACGGGGTGGGGTGTGATGGTCAAGTGGGAATCACGCCTGGTCGGAGTGCTGGAGGCGGACTGAAGGTTGCGTGCGTCCAGCAGATGTGACGAACGCGACACGAACTGGAGGGGGTGGCCGCGTTGGCGGCGATCCGAGCCTGAAGCCTTCGCGACCCGAACGGAACGTGTGGCTGCCAGCGTGGCTGCCAGAAATGATCAAAGGTCGCCGCCCCTGATCGACTTGGGAGCAGCGACCTGCGAAAACTACACAGAGTGAGTGTGGGGCGGGTGGGGCTCGAACCCACGACCGGAGGATTATGAGTCCCCTGCTCTGACCGGCTGAGCTACCGCCCCAGGCTGACGTAGCGTACCGACTACAGCCGTGTCGTGTCGTACCGGCTGGTCAGCGATCCTGCGCGGGGAGTACCGCTGGCTGGGTGGGACGCTGAGCACTGGTTCGTGTCGTTGCTCGCCGCACCTAGGGCTTCGCGGACCCGTGTCTGCGCCCGTGCCGGCGGAGATCCACCGGTTCGTGGAATTTGCCGGGTCCGTCAGCCGCGGTGACTCGCCTGGACGAGTTCGGGGTGCGCCCGGCCGACTCGCTGGCGTCGACGGGCCAGGAGGGCGTCCGCCAGCGCGTCCGCGCGTTCCATGTCGTCGAGGGTGGCTCGGGATCGCCCGTCGACGGCCATGATGGCGGCAAGCAGCTCCGCCGATAGTCTTGTCCGCGCCGCCATCCGGGCCACACTCGGTGGCAGGTCGGTCGACGGCCTGGCCGCGAGGGGCCTGGGGGCGGTGTTGATCTGCGACGGGACCCGGGGGGCGGGCGTGACCCGGCCTTCGTGGGCGATGCGAGTGCGTGACCGGACCCCGAGGAGATCGAACATACATTCGATCCTGGCGGTGGCAGATCATGCTGTCAAGTGACGCGGACGACAGGCGACGATCTGTCTTGGGAGCCGGATCTCGGCGCATCGCCGCCGACCTGGCCAGATCGCTTCCGCCCAGGTCGGCGGCTATGCCGGCGCCCTGCGGCCGGCACCGAGAGTCTGGCCGGCACCGGCAGTGCCCGATGGTGACCCGGCTCGGGAGCCACACGAGTGCCTGCTGCTCAAACCGGGCTCGGCTGCCAGAGGCCGTGCGGCGGCATCCCGCTTCCGAGCGGCCGGATTCGCCGCCGGGCCGCCGGGCCGTCGGGCCGCCGCCCCGCCGGGCCGGGCATCAGGATCGCCGTGATCATCGTTCGAGAATGCTCCCGCGGCGCGCGCTGGTAGCTCGCCCAGACCGGCCACCGTCTGCCGCGCGGCTCTCGCACCGAAATCCGTGTGCGGATGGTTGGCGGGTTCTGACAGAGTCGGGCCGCATGACGGTTTTCGAGGGGTTCGAGCTCGACGACGACCTGGGCCGGGTCGACCGCGACGCTGTCTGGGCGTTTCTGTCGACGAGCGCCTACTGGGGTCGGTGGCGGCGACGCGCGGATGTCGACGCCCAGCTCGACGGTGCCTGGCGGGTCGTCGGCGTCTACGAGACGAGCACGGGGGAGCTGGTGGGCTTCGCGCGGGCCCTTTCGGACGGCGTCGCGCTCGCCTATCTCGCGGACGTGTTCATCGTCGAACGGGTGCGTGGGAGGGGGCTGGGCAAGGCGCTGGTGACGGCGATGATCGACGAAGGCCCCGGCGTGAACTTCCGATGGATGCTGCACACCGCGGACGCGCACGGGCTGTACAAGCAGCACGGCTTCGGCGCACCTGACGAAACGTACTTGGAGCGAAGGGCGCGGACCTAGCTCGGGTCGAGGCCTTGGCGCGAGCCGGGGAACGATCGTCGCCGAAGATCAAGGCTGGCGCCTGCCTCGCGCGGACCCGCCGGGCACCGGTGCCGAGGGTGCTCGAGGGTGCCCGAGGGCGGTCCGAGGACGGTCCGACCGATCACCTCCTACCTGGTTCCTCTTACCCGGTTCCTCCGACCTACCTGGTTCCTCCGACCGGCTCGGGTACTCCCAGCCTGGGTGGGTCGCGGCCCACGCATCCGGTCCGGGCACCACGGTCCAGCTCGGGCTGGAAAAACTAGACGACGTCTGACTTTGTCGACTACCGTGACCACCATCACGTGATGTTGGACGCGCTGAGAGGATGTGATCGCCTTGTCGCGGTCGATCGAGTTTCCGGTCTTCGACGCGGACAACCACATGTACGAGACCACCGACGCGTTCACGAAGTACCTGCCGGCGGAGTACGACGGGCTCGTGAAGTACGTCCAGGTGGGCAACCGGACGAAGATCGCCCTCCGTGGGCAGATCAGTGAGTACATCCCGAACCCGACGTTCAACGTCGTCGCGCCGCCGGGAGCTCAGGAGCTCGAGTTCCGGCTGAAGAACCCGTCGTCGAAGACCAAGGCCGGTGACATCCAGGTCGCCCCGCCGCCGCGCTACGTGCCGTCGATCCCGGCGTACTTCAACCCGGCGGACCGGCTCGAGCTCATGAACGAGCTGAGCATCGACCGGGCGATGATGTGGCCGACGCTGGCGAGCCTGCTCGAGGAGCGCCTCGCGGACGACCCGGAGGCCACGGTCATCGTGGTCCGCGCGCTCAACCGGTGGATGCACGAGCACTGGACGTTCAACTACGAGAACCGGATCTTCCCGACGCCCGTCATCACGCTGCCGATCCTGGACGAGGCGCTGCGCGAGTTGGACTGGGTGATCGAGCACGGGGCCCGCGCCATCCTGGTCCGACCGGCGCCCGTGCCCGGCTACGGCGGGCAGCGCCGCTCGTTCGCGCTGCCCGAGTTCGACCCGTTCTGGAAGCGGGTCGAGGAGGCCGGCATCGTCGTCGGCATGCACGCCTCGGACGACGGCTTCCAGCGTTATCTGAACGACTGGGAGGGCGCGTCCGCCGAGTTCCTGCCGTTCAAGTCCAGGCGGACCGCATTCGCCGAGCTGGTGATGAGCGAGCACCGCGTCATCAAGGACGTCATCGCCTCGATCCTCGGACACGGCCTGGCCACTCGGTTCCCGGGGCTGCGCTTCCTGCCGGTCGAGAACGGCAGCTCCTGGGTCCGCCCGCTGGTGACGCAGCTGGAGAAGCTCTACGAGCGCACCCCGGACCTGTTCGACGAAGACCCGATGGTCGCCTGGCACCGCTGCGTCTACGTCCACCCGTTCCACGAGGAGGACGTGGTCGGCCTGGTCAAGGTGCTCGGCGCGGACAACGTGTTGTTCGGCTCCGACTATCCGCACCCGGAGGGCTTGTTCGACCCGGTGACGTTCATCGACGAGCTTGACAGTCTGACCGTCGACGAGCAGCGCAAGATCATGGGCGGCAACCTCGGCGCGCTGATGGGAGTCGACCCGCTCGCGAAGGTCCTGTAGAGCGGACGCGCGCCGTCACCGCCGCGCGCCAGCGCGCCGTCACCGCCGCTCGTTCCCCGGCGGGCCATCCCGAGTGGCTCGCCGGGCGGCCGGGGCAGAGCGGGCTGGCGTTCAAAGGTCCGTGACCCTGGCCGGGGCGCCGTCGAGCAGGTCGGTGAAGCCGCCAGGTGCGTAGGGGCCGACGACGAGTTGCTCGAGCACGCCGAGACCGGTGCGCTCGCCCCACGTCGCACGCATGACCTGCTGGATGTGGACGGTGTCGAAGGCGAGCGTGTCGAGGTCGGCGGCCTTGTGCGCCTCTCCGCCGACGGCCAGCTCGCCGTGCCATTTCCCATGTCCCCAGGTGGGGTGCAGGTAGCCGACTCCCTTCATTCGGAATGTGCGGATCGGTTCCAGCTCGACGGTGTCGCCTGGGGCTTCCGCGGTGTCACCCGGGGCAAGGAGAATCGTGGCTCCTTCCGATCGGCGCAGGCCGGGTGCCCATCGCACGTCGTGCCGGGCGCCGCTGAGCGTGCGAATGCCGGTGTCGGCGCCGAACACCGCTGCATGGTTGCCGATGACCGGCAGGATCGCCGCGGTCTGGGACCACGGCACCCCGAGCGCGTCCTCGAACCGCAGGTAGTGCAGACCGACGTCGGCGAAGTTCAGCGGTGCCCAGAGGAAGAAGATCTGCGGCAGGACCTTGCGCGGCGCCCCCGGCGTCGGGTCGCCTACGCCGCGCATTCCCCAGGAACGATCCTTGGTGCCGTAGGTGGGCGTCGACAGCGGGATGTCGTGGCCGCCGGCGGAGAGCGTGCCGGCCCAGGTGACGAGCTGGGTGGCGCGGGTGACGTCCATGGTCAGCTGGGTGCCGGCGTGCCGGGTCTGGCGCGGCTCCTCGTACGCGGGAGTGCGGGCCGTCGCGGTCAGGTCCGCGACGAGGCCGTGCTCCGGCGCGTCGACGACGACGCGGTTGATCCGCATCGGCTCGACGATCTCGATCGTGATCGGGCCTATTTTCGTCTGCGTGCGGTCGAGCGGGACGCGCCCGGAGGCGAACACCGAGCGCTGCACGCCGTCGGCCACGACGCTGAACGCGGCGTCGATGATGCCCCGGTTCGGGTATAAGCCCATCGCGACCGCGAAGTACATGTTCTCGTCGTAGCCGTTGAACCAGAACCGGTCGTACTGGTCGGGGTGGCCGTCGCCGGCGTGCGCGAGCGGCAGCGCGGTCTGGTGGACCGGGTAGTCGTCAAAAGGAATGAGCACCGCGGGTTCCTCTCAGCGTCGGGAAGCGGGAGCGCCCGTGCCGGCACGAGCGGCCACCGAGCGGCCACCGAGCGGCCACCGCGCGGCGGCCGCCACGGCACCGGCATCGGCACCGGCAGAGAACGAGCCGGACGAGGCGGGACGGTGGCACATGTGGCTACCGGACGACAACCGGAAGCTGTTCGCCCGGTCGCGCCGGAAGCTTCCGCCCGCTGCTCGCGGCGGAGGCTGACCTGGTGCTCCAGATGAACCGGGCTGGTCACTCATTGCCCGCGGCCGGTTCATGTATCAGCTGGCCGCACCATTGGCCCGACCCCTTGGAGTCCCTGACGACGTCGAAGCCGTCGGCGGTGGCGTTGGCGCGGACGAAGGCGTAGCAGGTGTTGGGCTTGCCGCGATTTTGGGACAGGTTGATGGTGCCGGGGACGAGGCCGCCTGCGTCGTAGTCGGTGACCTTCCGCAGGTTGGTGATGAAGGCCTGGCGGGTGGGGCAGGGGCCGGCGGCCTCGAGCCCGCGCAGGAAGAGGTCCGCGCTGATGTAGGAGGCGACCGCGACCTCCTGGTCGGGTGCGTCCAGCTCGGGGGCGAACTCGGCCATCGCCTCCTGGTAACGGCGAATGGCCGGCGACTGGGACTCGAACGGGGTGTAGTTGAGCCAGATCGTCAAGCCGGCGATGGCCGGCCCCTGCTCGCGCAGCAGGTCCGGGTTGTAGCCGGTCGGGCTTAACACGGCCTTCGGGTTGCCGCCTTCGGCACGCACCGCCGCCAGCGTCTCGGCGATGCTGCTCATCGCCACGGTGCCGACGATGACGTCCGCCTGGCTGGCGATGATCTCGTCGGCCGCCCACGACGCGCTGCTCCAACCGGTCGTCAGACCGATTCGCCGGACGACATCGATGCCCTGGCTTTTCAGACTGGCCGTCAGCTGGTCCGCGATCTCGCCCGTGGGGCCGCCGACGGCGTCCTCGAGCACGACGGCCCTCGTGCCGCCCTGGGCCTTCGCGTACTGGCCGACGGTGGTGACCGCGGTCCCCTTGGCGAACAGGTAGGAGAACGAGAACATGTTGGCGTGATCGTTCCACAGTGACTCGGCGGTGAGACCGGTCACCGGCACGCCGTTGCGGTCCAGGTAGTCCGCGGACCCGGAGACGGCGGTACTCAGCTCGATGAGGCCGAAGACGTGGTCCTTTTCGACGAGGTCTTTGGCTGTCAGGCCGTTGGTGTCCGCCGCGCCGGCGTCGTCGCGCCAGACCAGGTCGACCCTGCGGCCGTTGATGCCGCCGGTCTGGTTGGCGAGGCCGATCCGGGCCTCGACGCCGCTGCGCGCCGGTGTGAACGCCTCGGAGAGGATTCCCGTGTTCGGGTACATCAGTCCTACCTTGATGGCGCCGGGGGATACCCCAGGCGCGTCGCAACCCGCGTTGGCGGTCCGCTCGGTTTTCTCCGTCCCGATGGCGCAACTGGTGAGCGTCACGAGAGCCAGTACGAGGGACAGCACGTCACGATGCCGCCGTCGGCGCGCCGTCCGCGGCAAGGACCGGCGATTCCTCGAAATCGAAGGATGATCGGCGGAGCGTAGCTCGCCTAACGCTTCCGGCCGTCGGTATGAGTTACCTCTGTCGCGCCCCACGTGCATGCGTCACTCCCAGGTGGCGTCCCGCCGGATCCCGGCGGGCGGCCCGGACTTTTCCCGATCGGGCAGTGCTCAGGTCGAGAGGGCGGTGACGTGCCCGGCACCCGACCCTCGGTCGCGGCCGGCCCATGGGCCGGCCGGACAGGGCGGGGCGAGCGGAGAGACGGGCGCGGGCATGGTGCCCGCCGTGCTCGTCTCCGCATCGCCCCGCCCCGCCACCTCAGGTCGTCATCAGGACGTCATCGCCGTGGCGCCGCCGCTGTGCGCGGCGACCAACCAACGGCCATGCGGGCGGCCTCCGACCGAAGAGCTACAGCCCGAGCGCCTGCTTGATCGCGTCGAAGATGAAGCCCTTGGTGAACATGTCGAAGGTCGGGGTCAGCTCGGCGTAGGCCTGTCCGGTGACGGACTGGCCGTTGATGGTGCCGGTGACGGCCGACGAGCCCTCCCAGTAGGAGCCGGTGGTCGCGTTCGCGATCCCCGGGACATACAGCTCCTGGTCGGCGAGCTGAGGCGTGATGGTCAGCGTGCCGCCGGGCACGTTGACCCGCCATTTCTGGTCGAAGACGTGCCCGCTGTGTGGGCTTGTCCAGGTGCCCAACGGCGTCTCGGTGACCAGCGACGGGTTGAGGTTGGTCGTGCTGCCATCAGCCTCGACCAGGGTGCCGACGGTCTGGACGATCTGCCCGCTCGCGTTCTTGATGTAATACAGCATGTACTGGGTGTTGTTCGACAGCTGGATGCTGAACCAGTCCCAGCCGCCGGTACCGGCGGCGAAGTGGCCCCACTGGTGGTCCTGCCAGGCGATACCGGTGACGTTCACCAGCAGGCCGTGGTCGAACAGCGTGCCCTTGGCCTTGAGGTTCGTCTGCGAGTAGTAATAGGACTCACCGAACGGGCCGTACGGGATGACGCCGGCGTTGCCGTGCAGGGCGGTCGGCGTCGACTGGGTCAGCGCGAGGTTGATACCCGAGTAGCTGAGGTCAGCGAAYCCGCCGGTCAGGTGGTTGACCCGGTTCTTGCCGTCCATGTGGATCAGGCCGACGGTGTTGTTGAAGCCCCCACCGGGAGGTATGACGTCCGGCTGGAGGGAGAACATCGACATGTTCTGCTTGAACGTGCCGCGGGTGATGTCGCTGATCGCGAGCTGCCCGTCGTAGGCCGACGCCGCCGGCGCGGTCGCCAGCGCGTCCAAGCGGATGATCGTCTCTTCGAACCCGTACTCATGGTGCCCGCCGAAGACGTCGGTGCCCTGGAGGTGCCCGGTGAAGTACCACCATTCCATGGCGGAGTCCGGGTGCGCCGCCTCGTCGGCCGGCAGCGAGACCGGCGGCGTGGCGGCGGACACGCCCTGTGCGGGCAGGACGAGCAGGAGCGGCGCGAACAGTGCCCCGAGGAACACCGCTAAGCGTCTGTGTCGGCGTCGTTCGAAGGGTAAACGAGTGAGGGCGTGTTTCATTCTCTGCCTCCCTGGAATGGGTGAAGCGGGGGACGAGGAACATGGTGTCGTTCCTCGTCTGAAGGCCGGCTGAAAGCGAGTACCACCGTGGAGGGGGGCTGCCTCTTCCGTGTGGAACACGCATCCAGCCGGTTCCTCCGCGCAGCCGGCATCGACGGCACGGAAGCCTGGAATCTCGCGGCGGGCGGAATGCTCGCCGCGCCGGGTTACCTGTGGAATTTCGGCGTTTTGGTGCGCGGCGCGGCCCTGGGCGCCGGCGTCACCCGGCACCGTTCGGGGACATGAGCCGCCTTTTCTTCTGTTCCTCGCCGTGTCGGTGGAAAGGTCGTCGTCTGGTCAGGCGGCCCTGGGGAGGCCCCAGCGCCGGACTGGAGCGCGCCTCGAGGCCGAGCCCACCGCCGCCACCACGCGTCACCCTCCACCTCCCACCCTCGGCGCGGACGTGAGAACCAGGTCCCTGGCTCGGATGGGTCCGTGTGGCGAGCGTCTTGCGATGCCCGTCTGTGAGCCCTGTCCTCCGTCGCGTGGAAGAATAAGTGAGGATTGCCTCATGTTTCAAGCCCGTCATCGCTTCGACCGAGAGGACGCAGATGCCACGCGACGTCGGGGTGCGCGCGCAGGCGCGGCAGGCGCGCAGCGCCGCCACCCTCGAACGGATCCTCGAGGCCGCAGGCAGGCTGTTCGACGAGGTCGGCGTCGAGGCGGCGACCATGAACGCGATCGCCGAGCGGGCCGGAGTCTCGATCGGCTCGGTCTACCGGTTCTTCGCGAACAAGAGCGCCCTGACGGAGACCCTCACCGCCCGCTGGATCGACCGGATCCGCCACGCCGTCGAGCCCGCGCTGCTGACCGGGGACGCCACTGCGGGCGACAGCCCCGCGTCCAGCGCCCCGACACTCACGCCGCCAGGGCTGGCGGGAGTAGGAGGGCCGGCGATACCGGCAGCACTGGCGGCCCTACCGGAACCGGCGGCATCCGGGGCATCGGCGGTAGCGGTCGTGCTGGCGGTGCCTGCGGAGTCGGCGGTACCTGCGGAGTCGGCGGGAACGGAGGGCGTCGACACCGACCCGACGGCCGGCATCGACGAATCCATCGACCAGTTCGTCGGAACGCTGCGGCGGGTCCTCGTCGAGCTGCCGGGAGCCAGGGGTCTGCTCGCGACCACCCTGCGCGAGCCGCCCGGCGAGACCGGGCAGTGGATCGCCTACCTCGACCGTTACATCGCCCGACACGCGCCTGACCTGCCACCCGATCGCCGAGCCCACGCCGCCCGCACCTATCTGACGGTCACGGCCGCGCTCATCCTCGCCGCCGTCGACGCCGGGCCGGCGCTCGGCCGGTACCTCGACGACGTGCGCACGGTCCTCGCTGGCTACACCCGCGAACTCGCCCGAGCGTCGGCCGCCATCCGCGCGGCACGGGACGCGTCGACCCCGTGAGGGCGGTCGGATATATCTAGACATTAGCGGGCCCGCTGGCTAGCATCGCCGCAATGAGAAGCTCCCTGGGCCGCTGGTGAGGAGCCGATGATGGATGGCGGCGGCCCGGCCGGGCTCGTCGAGGGGGCGGACCGGTGGACGTTCGGCGTCGAGCCGCTGCCCGCGGCGGCCGACGCCGCGGCCCGGCTGCGTCGCGTCGCCGGCCTCGTCCTCGCGCTCGAGCGACCCGATCCCGCCCTCGACGAGCTCCTCGGCGCCCTGGACCGTGCGGAACGAGCACTGTCGCAGCGCGTGCCGGCGGACCCGGGGCCCAGAGTCGGTTCCGCGGCCGACGGCGACGGGCGGGCGTACGTCGACCATTCGCGGCACATCGGGGCGTTCAACCCCTGCTTCCCCGAATACACCATTGAGGTCGCCGGTGGTCGGGCGATTGGCACGGTGAACTTCCCGATCGTCTACGAGGGGCCGCCGGGCCTCGTCCACGGCGGATTCCTCGCGTTGTTCTTCGACGCGGCCATCCAGCACCACAACTGCGAGCTCGGCGAGGCGGGCAAGACGGCCAGCCTGGAGCTGCGCTACCGGCGGCCGACGCCGTTGCTCACCGATCTGAGCTTCGARCTGACCCGCACGGTGGAGGGGACGCGTATCCATTCGACGGGCCAGATCCTCGCCGGGGACGTCGTGCTGTGCGACGCGCGGGTCGAGGCCGTCCGCGGCGAGCGCTCCCGGCTGCCGGTCGTGTCCACCCGCCGGGCGTCGTGACGACGGCGATCGACACACCTCGATCGACATACGGCGATCGAGGTGTGTCGATCGAGATAGGGCGAGGTAGGTCGAGGTATGCCACCGCCGGTGACCTCAAAGGTGGCACCGCTCACACCTCTGCTGGTTCAGTAGCAAATGGTTCAGTGACAGGACGAGCTTCTTAGGACCTTGCCGCTCGTGGGAGTGCCATGCAGATCGAACAGCAGGTCGAGCACCCGAAACGGTTCGCCGCGTCCGCGCCCGACCGGCCCGCGGTCATCGTCGGCGACACGACGATCACCTACGCGGAGCTGGACGCGCGGTCGAACCGGCTCGCGCACACCTTCCGGGCGGCGGRCCTGAAGGTCGGCGACAACGTCGCCGTGCTGATGGAGAACCGGGCCGAGTACTTCGAGGTCACCTGGGCCGGCCTGCGCGCCGGCCTGCTGGTCACCCCGATCAACTGGCATCTCTCGACCGCCGAGGCGGCGTACATCATCGCCGACTGCGGCGCCGCCGCCCTGGTGGTGTCCGCGGGCTGCGCCGACGTCGTGGCCGGGCTCGGCGAGGTGGCCCCGAAGCTCCGGCTGGTGGTCGGCGGGCAGATCGAGGGGTTCGAGCCCTACGAGCAGCTCGTTGCCGGCCTGCCGTCGTCGGCGCTCGACGACGAGGCCGAGGGCAACTGGATGTTCTACTCGTCGGGCACCACCGGCCGTCCCAAGGGCATCAGGCCGACCGAGGTCGGCGGCCCGGTCGGCCTGCCCACGGGATTCACCGCCATGGTCCGGCACCTGTTCGGCGGCGAGGAGTCCACCGTCTACTTCAGCCCGTCGCCGCTCTACCATGCGGCGCCATCGGGCTGGGCCGCCGCCATCCACCGGATCGGCGGCACGGTCGTCGTCACCCCGCGGTTCGAACCCGTCGAGTTCCTCGAGACGATCGAGCGCCACCGGGTCACCCTGACCCAGGTCGTCCCGACCCACCTCGTCCGGCTGTTGAAGCTCCCCGAACAGGAGCGGAACCGTTACGACCTGTCCAGCCTGAAGGTTCTCGTCCACGCCGCGGCGCCCTGCCCCGCCGAGATCAAGCGGGCCGCGCTCGACTGGCTCGGCCCGGTCGTCCACGAGTACTACGCCGGCAGCGAGGGCGTCGGCTTCTGCTACATCGGTCCCGAGGAATGGCTTGCCCACCCCGGCTCCGTCGGCCGCTCGATGCAGGGCGCGGTGCACATCGTCGACGAGCAGGGAGCTGAGGTTCCGCCAGGTACCGACGGACGGGTGTACTTCGAACCCGCCCGGCGCTTCGAGTACCACGGCGACCCGGAGAAGACCGCGACGGTGTTCGACCAGCGCGGCTGGGCCACCTACGGCGAGATCGGCCACGTCGACGCGGACGGCTACCTCTACCTCACCGACCGCGCGACGAACATGATCGTCTCGGGTGGCGTCAACATCTACCCGCGCGAGCTCGAGGACGTCCTGATCCAGCACCCCGACCTCGTGGACGTCACCGTGATCGGCGTTCCCGACCCGGACCTGGGTGAGTCCGTCCGTGCCGTGGTCCAGCCGGCGGTCTACCCGCCGGCGGACCCCGCGGCGCTGGAAGCGGAGATCATCGCCTTCTGCCGGGACCGCATCGCCCGCTTCAAGGCGCCCCGCTCGGTCCGCTTCGTCGCCGAGCTTCCTCGCCTGCCAACAGGCAAGATCGCCCGTCGGCTCCTCCCGCCCGAGGTCAGCACCTGATTGTGGCGTGACGCCCGGGCGCGCCGACAGCGGCGCCCGGGCGCCAAGCCGTCACGACGGCACGTGACGTCGCGTCGGTGGGCGCCGCGTCGGCGCGTGTCGCCTCAAGAGCCGCGTCGCCTCGATAGCCGCGTCGCCTCGATGGCCGCGTCGCCTCGATGGCCGCGTCGCCTCAGTGGCCGGTGCTGCCTCAGTAGTCGTGCTGCATCAGGTCGATGACGGTCTTCGCTCGTTGCGTGAGCATCACTCGCCCCACGACCGCCATGTGCTCCGCCCAGTGGGCCTCCGCCGCGCTGGCCTCGCCGGCCTCGATGAGCGCCACGAGCCTGGCCTGGGAGCGCAGGCCGCGCATCCGGACAGCCCCGGTATCCCGGCCGTCATCGGGCTGACTGACCGCGGCGACGGCCCGAGCCACGATCTCCTGGAGCATCTCGGCCACCAGGCTCAGCGTCTGGTTCCCGGCCAGCTCGACGAGGCGTGCATGGAAACGCGCGTTGGCCTGGCCGAACGTCGCGGGGTCGTCGACCACCTCGAGCTGCTCGGCGATGAGCCGTCGCAGCTCGGCCGCCGAGGCGCGGCGGGAGCGCGACGACGCCACCAGCCGCGCGGCGACGGGCTCCACCATGCCGCGTGCGTCGTAGACGTCCGCTAGCGGCACGTTGCGCGCCTGGAGCAGGAGCGCCGCCGTCCGCGCCGTCAGCCGTTCGTCCGGCCGGTGGACGACCACCCCGCCGAGCACGCCGCGCTTCACCGAGATCAGGCCCTCGGCCTCGAGAATGCGCAGCGCCTCCCGCAACGAGGGACGGGAGACGCCGAAGCGCTCCACCAGCTCGGGCTCGCGCCCGAGCAGCTCGCCGTCCGCCAGCTCGCCCCGCACGATGAGGCTCCGGAGCTCGTCGGCGATCAGCTGTGGCTTCTCGCGGAGGGGAGCCCGGCCATTCCGGCGCGCCCGCCTCGGCTCCGCCACCACGATCGACCTTCTCTCCGTCGGCCTCTCCGTCGCCGCCTCCAACCGCCAGACGGTCCTGACGCGGCACTGGCGTACAGCGCCGGCACTGCCCGATGCGTCCGTCAGCCGATGCGCGCAGTCGCCCTTCAGGCCCGTGCCATGGGACGGGCGAGGCCCGCCGTGTCGACCAGCGTACTGGGCATTCGCGCGGCCGGCGCACAGTGCGAACGAACGGGAAGCCGCCGGTCGGCCCCCCTCTCCGGACCGCGGCACCCGATGGTCGCGAGCCTCGGGTCCAGGCAACGCCAGCCAGGCGATATCTGTAGACATTTAAGGGAGGTCTGGATAGCATCGCCGCGGAGGGCGGCGGGGTGCCGACGGTGTTCGCTGACAAGATCGATACGCCTTTTCACGAGGAGCTCTCGCATGCCGCCGGATGAGCGTGCGCCGGACGAGTACGCGCCGGCCCGGCGTGCGCCGGATCAGCTGACCATCCCCGCGCTGATCGCGGCCCGGCGGCGTCAGGACCCATTGGTCCAGGCACTCGTGAGCGACGACGCGTCCGTGACCTTCGCCGGGCTCGACGACGCGAGCCGCCAGCTGGCGGCCCGGCTGGTGGCCGCCGGTGTCGGTAAGGACAGCCGGGTCGGGCTGGTGATGCCGAACGGGATCGACTGGGCGGTCCTCGCACTGGCCGTGACGCGGGTCGGCGGTGTGCTCGTCCCGCTCTCCACGCTGTTGCGCCCGCCTGAGCTGCTCGCGCAGCTGCGCACCGCCGCCGTCACCGAGCTGGTCGTCGTCCCGCGCTTCCGCGGCCGCGACTACCTTGACGACCTGGACGAGGCGGTCCCCGGCCTGACGAGACGGGTTCGCGGCGGCGAGCGGCCCGCGGAGGTGCCGTCGCTGCGCCGGCTGTGGACCCCTGACGGCCTGCCCACCGACGCGGTGCCCGACGCGGTGGTCGACGGGTTGGATGCGTCGGTCCGCCCGGCCGACGACCTGGTCATCCTGTTCACGTCCGGTAGCTCCGGCGGCCCAAAGGGAGTGATCCACACCCAGGGTGGGGCCCTGCGCGCGGTCGCTTCGGGCCTGGATGCCCGTCGCATCGGCCGGGGTGAGCGGCTCTACATTCCGATGCCGTTCTTCTGGACGGGCGGTCTCGGCGGCGGACTGCTGTCGGCGCTCGTCGCCGGCGCGACCCTGCTCACCGAGGCCGAGCCGGAGCCCGCGCGAACGCTGCGTTTCCTGGAGCGCGAGCGGGTCACGCTGTTTCGGGGCTGGCCCGACCAGGCGGCCCGGCTGGCCGCCCACCCGGACTTCGCCGGCACGGACCTGTCATCGCTGCGCCCGGCGAGCCTCGGCGCGGTCCTGCCGCCCGGTCTACGCCCGGCCCCGGGCGCTCGGGCGAACCTGTTCGGCATGACCGAGGCGTTCGGGCCGTACTGCGGCTCCCCGCTGGACACCGACCTGCCCGCGGGCAAGCACGGTAGCTGCGGACGGCCGTTCGCCGGTGTCGAGGTGCGCATCACCGACCCGGACACGGGTGCCCCGGTCCCGGCCGGCACGGAGGGCGAGATCCGGTTGCGCGGCCCGAACCTGATGCGCGGCATCCGCGGCCGCGACCGGGCCGTGGTGTTCGACGCCGACGGGTTCTACCCGACGGCGGACGCCGGTGTGCTCGACGAGGATGGCTACCTCTGGTACCGGGGCCGGCTCGACGACATGTTCAAGGTGTCGGGCGCGACCGTGTATCCGTTGGAGGTCGAGGCGGCGTTGCGGGCCGTGCCGGGGGTAAGGGAGGCGTTCGTCACCGAGGTCGTCGACGAGGCGGGCGGCAGCCAGGTCGCCGCGCTGGTCGTCGTCGTGGCACCCGGCCGCGACGGCGATGGGGAGCCGGACGGGCTGGTCGAGCAGGCCAGGGCGCGGCTGAGCAGTTTCAAGGTCCCGACCCGGTGGCTCGTCGTGGACGACCCTCACCACGTTCCGCGGCTGGCCAGCGGAAAGGTCGACGGCGGCGCGCTGCGCCGGCTCCTGCGGGAGAAGGGAGCCGTGAGATCCCGGAAGGTGAAGTCGACGTGAAGGCCATCGCCCGCCCCGGGGAGAGCGGCACCAGCCGGGGCAATATGTATAAAATATATAGACGGGTGCTGGTGGCGGGCATGGGCGGCGCCGGTGGAGCCCCGACGCTCGCGAGCGCGTGCTCGCCGAGCTCACCAGAGGAGAGGGACATCAGGTGGAGCTGAATGGTCTGCGGGCGCTCGTCGTGGGCGGCGCCTCCGGCATGGCCAGGGCCACGGCCGAGCTGGTCGTCGCGCGCGGCGGCCGGGTAGCGATCCTCGACCGCCCGGCGAGTGCCGGCCAGGAGGTCGCCGACGAGCTGAAGGGCACCTTCCACGCCTGCGACGTCACTGACTTCGCCGGCATGGAGGGTGTCATCGAGGCGGCCCTGGCCGCGCTCGACGGCATCGACGTCGTCGTGAACACGGCCGGGGGAGCGACCCCGGGCCGCACGATCGGCAAGGACGGCCCGATGCCCCTCGAGACCTTCCAGGGGATCATCGACCTCAACCTGATCGGCACCTTCAACGTCGCCCGGCTTGCCGCCTGGCACATGAGCAAGAACGAGCCGAACGCGGACGGCGAGCGCGGGGTGATCATCAACACGGCGTCCATCGCCGCGTTCGAGGGCCAGATCGGGCAGATCGCCTACACGGCGGCGAAGGGCGGCGTGGCCGCCATGAGCCTCACCATGGCCCGGGAGCTCGGCTCCCTCGGCATCCGCGTGAACGCGATCGCGCCAAGCCTGTTCCACACCGGGCTGACCAAGGGCATCCCCGAGGAGTACGAGAAGGTCCTCACGAAGGACGCCGCGTTCCCGAAGCGGATGGGACGCCCGGAGGAGTACGCCCGGCTGGCGGTGGGCATCATCGAGAACCCGATGCTCAACGGCCAGACCATCCGCCTCGACGGCGGCCAGCGCTTCGCGCCGAAGTAGTTCACGTACGCCGACCGACCACGCTCGGACGCCACCGGTCGCTCCGCGGCGGCCGGTGGCGGGAGCGGGCGGAGGCGGCGGCAGCCGACGGAAGTGGGTGCTGGTCGTGAGACCGTTCATGTTTTCCGACGAACAGCGCGACCTGCGCCGCGCGGTGCGTGCCTTCCTCGAGGCGGCTTCGCCCGAGTCGGAGGTGCGCCGGCTGATGGAGACACCCGAGGGCTACGACCCGCGGGTGTGGGCGCGGCTGGCCGGCGAGCTCGACCTCGTGGGCCTCGCGGTTCCCGCCGAGTTCGGTGGCAGCGGTGCGAGCTTCGTCGAGGTGGCGGTCGTCTGCGAGGAGATGGGCCGGCGGCTGTTCTGCGCGCCGTACTTCTCGACGGCGGTGCTGGCCGTCGCCGCGCTGCTGCGGTCGGGGGACACGGCCGCGCAGAAGGCGTGGCTTCCGGGCATCGCGGCCGGCGAGACCCGCGCGACGGTGGCGTTCGCCGAGGAGAACGGGCGCTGGGACGCGGGCGGTATCACCGCGGTGGCGACGCCGGCCGGCGTCGGCTGGGAGATCACCGGCAGCAAGCACTACGTCCTCGACGGGCACACCGCCGACCTGCTCCTCGTCGCCGCCCGCACCGCCACGGGCATCTCCCTGTTCGCCGTCCCCGGCGACGCCGCGGGCCTCACCCGCGCCTCGCTGCTGACCCTCGACCAGACGCGCAGGCTCGCGCGTGTCGAGCTCGCCGCCACCCCCGCGTCGCTCGTTGGCGAGGAGGGAACCGCCTGGCCGGTGCTCGAGCACGTGCTGGACCTCGCGGCCGTGGCGCTGGCCGCCGAGCAGGCCGGTGGTGCCCAGGTCGCCCTTGACATGGCGGTCCAGTACGCCAAGGACCGGGTCCAGTTCGGCCGGCCGATCGGCAGCTTCCAGGCGGTCAAGCACCGTTGCGCGGACATGCTGCTCGAAGTCGAGTCGGCGCGCTCCGCGGCGTACTACGCCGCCTGGTGCGCGGCCGAGGACGACGACGCGGAGCTGGCCAAGGTCGCCGCGGTCGCCAAGGCCTACTGCTCCGACGCATACACCCAGGTCACCGCGGACAACATCCAGGTCCACGGCGGCATCGGCTTCACCTGGGAGCACCCGGCCCACCTGTACTTCCGCCGCGCCAAGTCCGACGAGCTGCTCTTCGGTGACCMGTCGGCCTGGCGCGACYGCCTCGMCAGCCGCGTCGGCCTGTAGCGGGCACTCGGGCGGCCGCGCCGACGACAGGTGGGCCTTCGGAACGGGTCCGGGTCGCCGACCAGGGGTCGATGCACGCTTGGTCGCACCACGTAGCCGTGCGCACACGGCTGAAATGGCCGCTGAGGGACGWTCGAGGTCAGGCCGGATACTGCCCCTGGCCCGAATCAGACCACCGTCCCGGCGCCCGTCCGCCCCGAGCCCGAATCGTGGCAGATCAGCCAGCCTATGAACTCACCCTCATAACACAATCCACCAAGCCACCGATTAAGCGTGTTGGATGGCCGAGCCCTGGGGCTCGGCCATCCAACACGAAACGTGGCCGGCGGGGCTCAGGAGGCGTCGTCGCGGCGGGCGAGGGCGTGGAGGACCTCGCGGTAGGGGCGTTTGCGGTCGGGGCTGGGCTCGCGGGGGAGACCCAGGGTGCGCTCGGCGGCGATGTTGCGCTGGATCTCGTCGGTGCCGCCGTAGATAGAGGAGGCCCGGGCGAACAGGAACGCATTGGCGAACTTGCCGCTCGCCGCGGCGTCCGGCCCGGCGAGCAGGCCGCCGGCACCGAGGATCTCCAGGCCGATCTCGGCCGAGAGCTTTGTGATCCTCGTCTGCGCGATCTTGCCGGTGCTGGCGACGGAGGCGCCGGCGGCCGCGTCGCCAGCGGCGGCCTCGGCCTTGGCCCGGACGGCGTTCCACTGGCCGACCTGCAGGTAGCAGTGCAGCCGGGCGAGCTTCTGGCGGATCGCCGGGTCGTCCGCCCGGCCGTGCTCGCGGGCGAGCGCCACCAGGTCGGCGAATGTCACCACCATGCCCTCCGGCGGGCGCAGCAGCGCGGCGTCGCCGGCCTTCAGACCGAGCACGCCGCCCTTGGGCCCGGGCGGTGGGAAGCCGGCGTGCGCGCCGCCGGCGCCGATGCCGGTCCGCTCGAAGTGCAGCGTCGTGTTGGCGGCCATCCAGCCGTTGCCCGCGCCGCCGACGAGGTCGTCCGCGGCGACGACCGCGTCGTCGAGGAAGACCTCGTTGAAGACCGCGTCGCCGGTCATCTCGCGCAGCGGGCGGATCGTGACGCCCGGCTGGTCGAGTTTCAGCGCGAACCAGGAGATGCCGGCGTGCTTGGGGACGTCGAAGTCGGTGCGCGCCAGCAGCATGCCGTAGTCGGCCTCGCGGGCCTGGCTGCTCCAGACCTTCTGGCCGTTGATGATCCACCGGTCGCCGTCGCGTTCGGCGCGGGTGGTGAGCCCGGCAAGGTCGGAGCCGGCGCCCGGTTCACTGAACAGCTGGCACCAGCCGAGCCGGCCCTCGAGGATCGGCGGTACATGCCGGGCGATCTGCTCGGGCGTTCCGAGCGTGAGGATCGTCGGCGCCGCCATCAGCAGGCCCAGCCCACCGGGCGGCTGCAGCGCGCCGAAGGCCGCGAAAGTGGCCCGCACCGTCCGTCCCGCCCGCTGCGGCAGCCCGCGGCCACCCTGCTCGGCGGTGAGGTGCGGCGCCGTCCACCCGGCGGTGGCGACCAGGCGCCACCACTGCTCGACGGACAGCTCCGGATCCCAGTGCTCGGCGAGCCACGCCTCGACCTCGGCGCGCAGGCCGGCCTGGGAGTCCCCGTCGGTGGCGGTGCCGGAGGTGGCGGTGGTGCTCACGAGCGGCTCGCCCCCAGCAGGTCGACGCAGTTGTCGCGCATGATCTTGCGGATCTCGTCGTCGGTGAAGCCGTCGAGCTCCTTGAGAAAGTCCGTCGGCTCGGCGAGGCCCTCGCCGTGCGGCCAGTCGGAGCCGAACAGGATGTGCTCGACGCCGACGAGGTCGGCGAGCTTGCGCAGGTCCTCCTCGTAGTACGGCGTCACCCACAGGTGCGCGCGGATGGTGTCAAGCGGGTCCTCGGCGAACGCCCAGGGCGTCTGATTCGCCTGCTTGCGCAGCCGCTTCACCAGCAGGGCCACCCAGTCCGAGCCGTTCTCGATGCTGGCGACGCGCAGGGTGGGATGGCGGGTGAAGACGCCGTCGACGACGAGGGACGCCATCGTGTCGTGAATGGCGCGGTCGGCGACGAGGACGCGGGTGAGGACGCTGATGCGGCCGTACCCCTCGAACCGCTCGGAGCCGCCCCACGCCGCGGTGGAGGCCTCGTAGCCGCTGTCACCGAGGTGGAAGGCGACCGGGACGGACGCCTCGGCGAGCCGGGCCCAGACCGGGTCGTACAGCTTGTCGCCGAGCGAACGTGACCTGCCGTGCGGCGCGGGGACCGGCGCGGGGCGGACGTGCACCATCCGGGCGCCGCGCGCGAGCAGGCTGTCGACCTCGGCGACGGCGGCGGCCGGGTCGGCGAGCGAGAGCATCGGCACGCCGATCAGCCGGCCGCGGTGGTCGAAGCCCCAGTCCTCCTCCAGCCAGCGGTTGAAGGCGTGCAGGCTGACCATCGTCGCCTCGACGTCGTCCTTGAGCGCCTCCTCGACACCGCAGCCCAGCGTGGGGAACAGCAGCACCCCGTCCAGCCCCTGCCGCTCGACGACCTCGAGGCGCGCGTCGCGGTCGCGGTACTCCGGCCGCAGCGGCTCGACCTTCATCAACGTCCGCGGGTCGACCCCGTCCGGAATCTGGCCGCGGAACAGCGGGTCCAGGCAGCCGGGAACGATGATCGGGTCGAACGTCGGGTTCGGGATGAAGCGGTTGACCTGCCCGCCCATGAGTAACTGCGTGCGCCTGCCTGCCTGTACGACCTGGACCCCGCGCTGCGCGAACTTCTTGTCAAGATGACGGGTGAACGCGTCGAGCGTCTCGTAGTAGTGGTTGTCCGCGTCGATCGGCTTCGAGCTCGTCATTTGTTTTCCTCGGCTGGGAAGTAGCGCTTTCAATCTAGAAAAGCATGGCTTTCCAACAACTGTGACTGTACTCTGGCGCCGTCTCTCAGGCCAGCCCGGAAGGCGGCGGCCCGGCCGGCACCTGCCGCTACCTGGCAACCTTTCCGCGCGGCGGTCCGCGTGCCGGGTCGCCGGGCCGGGCCCGTCGGCGGACGTGAAACGATGAGACGGACACCGGTGGGCTGACCGAACCACCCCGCCTCGCCCACCCGAAGCAGCCTGGGAGTTTTCGTGGTCGCGAAGAAGGGCGCGCGCCCTCCGCGGGAGAAGCCGCAGCAGATCGCCGACGAGATCCGCTCGCTCATCGTGACCGGCGAGCTGGCCGACGGCGACCTGCTCGGCCGTGAGCCGGAGCTGGTGGAGCGGTTCGGCGTCTCCCGCCCGTCGCTGCGCGAGGCGCTGCGCATCCTGGAGACCCAGGGCCTGATCTCGGTGGAGCGCGGCGTCCTCGGCGGGATCTTCGTGCGCCAGCCCGACGAGCGGCTCACCGCACGCACCGCCGCCCTGCTGCTCCAGGCGCGAGGCGTCCCGCTGATGGACGTCTGCGCCGCGCGCACCCTGCTCGAGCCGCTCGCGGCCCGGCGGCTGGCGCAGTCGCCGCAGCGGCAGTCGGCCGCCGATGAGCTCGCCGAGCTCATCGGCAAGGAAGAGGAGTCGCTCGCCGACCCCGAGGAGTTCGGCCGGGCCAACGCCCAGTTCCACGAAAGGCTGCTGGCGCTGGCGGGAAACCAGACGCTGACCATCGTCGCCGAGATGCTGAACGAGATCGTGGCCCGCGCCGTCACCGCGCTCAGCCGGGCCGAGGACGCCACCGGCTCCCTGGCGACCCGGCGCCGAGGCGTGCGTTCGCAGCGACGCCTCGTCGAGCTGATCCAGGCCGGCGACGGCCCGGCCGCCGAGGAGCACTGGCGGTCCCACATGGCTGTCGTCGACAAGGTCATGCTCGGCGCCGAGGCGGGGACGGTCGTCGACCTGGTCCACCACTACTGACCGAGCCGGCTTCCGCGCCCGCCGCCGACGCCGCGGGGGCCGTCACTGGCATTTCCAGGCGGGTTGGCGCTTCTCGAGGAACGCTCGCGGGCCTTCCTTGGCGTCGTCGGTGCGTACGACCCGTTCCCGATACGCCTCGCCCATGATCTCGGCCTCGCGCAGCGGCAGGTCGCGGCCCTGGCGGATCGCCAGTCGTGTGCCGCGTACCGCCAGCGGCGCGTTGCGGCACACGATGCCCGCCAGCTCCGTGGCCCGCTCCAGCAGCCGGTCGTGCTCGACGACCTCCGAGACCAGCCCCAGCTCGTAGGCGCGCGCGGCACTCATCCGCTCGTGGCGGCCCATCAGCGCCATCCGCATCGCGATGTTCGTCGGCAGCGCCCTCGCCAGCCGGACCACCTCACGGCCCGAGACCAGGCCGATGCTGACGTGCGGGTCGAAGAACTCGGCCCGGTCCGAGGCGATGACGATGTCGCCGGTGGTGACGAGGTCCAGCCCCGCGCCGCAGCACAGCCCGTTGACGGCGGTGAGGATCGGCTTGGTCATGCTCCGGAACGGCGGGGTGCCCTCCTGGGGCGCCTCCCACTGCGGATACGTCGACAGGTATGGCTCGTCGTAGACGACCCGGCCGTCGTCCGGGATCTCGCCGACGTCGGCGCCGGCGCAGAACGCCCGCCCGTTCCCGGTGACGACCAGGATCCACACGTCGCCGTCCGCCTCGGCGTCCGCGTACGCCTGCCGCAGCTCGCGGATCATCTCGGGGGACAGGGCGTTGAGCCGGTCCGGCCGGTCGAACGTGATCGTCGCTATCCGGTCGCGAACCTCGTACTGGATGGTCTCGTATCCCATGGCGGCAGCCTCCCGCATCGTTCGTCGTCTGATCGGGCGCGGACCGAGGCCTGGCCGGGACCCGATCTGGACCGGCCAGGCCAGGCCAGGTCCCGGCAGGTCCCGGCAGGTCTCGGCCAGCCCGGGCGGACCCGGTCCCGCCCGGCCCGGTTCCGCCCGGCTTCGTTCCGCCGGTTCGGATGGCGTGACCTGGTGGCCTACCGCTGGGACAGGATGTGGCGGCCCTTGATCATGGGGAGGTCGAGGAAGGTCCGGATGCCGGGCACGGCCGCGCAGACCGGGGCGACGGCGTGGACGGCGTGCATGGCGGTGYCCAGGCAGCCCTGGTCGTTCTCGTCCTCGCCATGAATGGCGATCTTTGCCTCCAGCACCATCGAGGGGCTGCCCTCGACGGTGACCTTCCAGCCGCGGCCGGTGGGCCAGTCCGGAGCCTGCCCCTGGCCGACCCGGGTGATGTGCTCGACCGTCAGCGCACGGCGGCCGCCGATGACGGCGGTGGCCGAGAACCGCTGGGCGCTGACCGTCCCGGCCTCGACGCGGCCGGCCTTGATGTCGAAACCGCTGTCGGCGACGGCCACCTGGCGGTCGTAGAGGAAGTCGTCGATCGTGGCGCCCAGCCCGTCGGCGACCAGGAGGAGCGGGGCGCGGAACACGGAACCGGCCAGCACCGGATCCGCGAGCGGCACGGGAGCGTCGGGCGCCCGGCCGAACCCCATGATGTCGAACATCATCCCGGGGCTGTCATAGGACGAGTAGTCGAGCAGTTCCTGGACCACCAGCGTGTCGATCCGCGCGAACAGGGCCGACATCGTCAGCGGCAGCACCTCGGAGGCCCAGCCGGGTTCGATGCCGGTGGCGTGGAACGACGTCCCGCCCGCGGCGCACGCCTCCTCCAGCCGCGCGGCGACCGCCGGCTCCAGGCTCGCCGGGTAGATGAGGCTGGTGACCGCCGTGGAGACGACGTTCTTGCCGGCGGCGAGCAGCCGGCAGATGTCGTCCAGGGCGCCCGCCGGGTTCATCTCGCCCTGGGCCATGTACAGCACGCAGTCGGCGTCCAGCGCGACGATCTCGTCGGGGTCGTTCGTGGCGGTCACCCCGATGGGGTCCAGGCCCGCGATCTCGCCGACGTCCCGGCCGGCCTTGGCGTCGCTGTAGACGAACGCGCCGGCCAGCTCGAGGTCGGGGTGGTCGCGGACCGCGCGTATCGCGTGCCGCCCGACGGCCCCGGTGGCCCACTGTACGACCCGAAGCACCGTCCACCTCCTGCTCCCGTGTCGCCGGGCCGCGCTGCCTGCCCGGTCCGACCCGCTCGAAAATATCTATATCTAACGGAGCGTGCAACGACGGGGTCGCCTGCGCTCGCGCAGGTCACGGTGTGGGAAGATCGCCGCGAAGGGATCCCGCAAAACATCTAGATACTAAGGGTGGCGTCCCGGTACTATCTGGCCGGCTCGGGTGCATCCGCGGACTGGCACCGCCCGGGCGGGCGGCCGGTCCGCTCGACACCGCGGGCAGCGGTCAGCGCCCGCACCGTCGACCCGAAGGGACAAGCCATGGACGACTCCTCGCCGATCGGTGAGTTAGCGAGAGACGTGCCCCGGCCACGGCGGCGCGGGCCACGGTGGCTGACGGCCGCTGCCGTCGCCACGACGCTCGTGGTCGCGGCCGCGGCCTGCGGCGGTGGCGGTGACGACGGGAAGGACGCCGCGCCGGCCGAGCCAACCGGCGTCGCGGCGCTGGGCCCGGCGCAGCCGGCGAGCGGCACCCCGGTCAAGGTCGGCGTGATCAGCGACGGGAAGGGGCCGGCTCTCGACAACTCGATCCAGCTGTCCGCCGCGGACGCGGTCGCGAAGTTCCTCAACGACCACCGCGGTGGGCTCGGCGGCCGGCCGATCCAGCTGGTGCCCTGCGAGACGCACTCCGACCCGGGCGCCGCCGCCGACTGCGCCGCCCAGCTCGTCCAGGAGAACGTGGCGGTCACGGTTCTCGGCGAGACGTCCAGCCTCGGGAACGTGTGGAAGCCGCTGCACGACGCCAACATCCCGATGTTCATCTACGGCACCACCGAGCAGAACGCGTTGCACGACAAGGACCGGACGTTCGTCATGGTGAGCTCGGCGACCGGGCTGGCGGACCAGCCGATCGGTGTCGCCAAGGAGCACAAGGTCACCAAGGTGGCCGTCGTCGTGATCGACGTGCCGCAGGCCACCGCCTTCTACGACGAGGCCGGCAAGGACCTCTTCAAGAAGGCGGGAATCGACGTGACCGTCATCCCGGTGCCGCCGGGCACCGCGGACATGACCCCACAGTTGGCGAGCATCAAGTCCGATGACACCGAGGTCCACGTCATCGGCAATGACAGCTTCTGCATCGCCGCGTTCCAGGGCCTGCGCGCCATCAACTTCACCGGGCCGATCAGCGCGCTGTACAGCTGCATCACCGACGCGACACGCAAGGCGGTCGGCTCGTACCTGAAGGGCGTCGTCATCGCGACGCCGGTCGCGGACGGTGACGCGGGCAACGCCGACATCAAGCAGTGGCACGCCATCGTCGACACCTACGCGAAGGGAAAGGTCGACCTCTCCAACTCGATGGGTCTGACGATCTACATGACGATGATGGGACTGCGGGACGGGCTCGACGGGTTCACCGGCGAGCTGACCCCGACCGCCATCGCAGACAAGCTCCACGCGATGCCGGCCAAGCCGGTACCGGCGGGGCCTGGCCTGAAGTTCCGCTGCAACGGCAAGGCGGATCCGCAGACGCCGGCGGTCTGCGTGCGCGGCGCGCTGCTGACCAGCCTGGACGCGAAGGGCCAGCCCACGCTTCCCTACCGTCCTACCGGTGTCTCCCCGATCGAGGACTGAGCCAGTCCCCGCTCCCGCGGATCCCGCTCCCGCGGATTCCGCTCCCACCGACCCCGGCTCCCATCGAGTAGACCCGGAGAGAACCCTCATGGCGTCCACGCTCGTCGAGCGGCACGACGGTCTCGTCACCGTGACGTTCAACCGCCCGGAGAAGAAGAACGCGCTGAACGCCGAGAGCTGGGGTGACCTCGACCGGATCCTCACCGAGGTCGCCCTGAACCCGGAGGACCGGGCGCTGTTGCTGACCGGGGCCGGTGGGAACTTCTCGTCCGGCGCGGACCTGTCGCCGAAAGGGAACGACGCGAGCGGGCTCACTGGCCGCGGCCGGCAGCTGATCCTGCACGAGATGCGGATCGTCGGCGATCTCATCAACCGGCTGCACCGGCTGCCCAAGCCGACGCTCGCCGCCGTCGACGGGGTCTGCGTGGGCGTGGCGCTCGGGCTCGCGCTCGCGTGCGACCTGGTCGTCGCCAGCGAGCAGGCCCGGTTCTGCGAGGTGTTCGCCCGGCGCGGCCTCGCGCTCGACGGCGGCACGTCGTGGACGCTGCCCCGGCACGTGGGGCTGCGCCGCGCCAAGCAGATCGCGTTCTTCGGTGACATCGTCGAGGCGAGCGACGCGTTGGCCTGGGGGATGGTCAACGAGGTGGTCCCGGCGGACGACCTGCCGAAGGTCGCGGCCGCCTGGGGCCGCAGGCTTGCCGCCGGCCCGACGACGACGCTGTCCCTCATCAAGCGTCAGCTTGACGCGAGTGGCGCGCTCACCTTCGAGCAGGCCGTCGAGGACGAGGCCCGCTCCCAGCACATCGCCTACACGACGAAGGACATGGCCGAGGGCATCCGCTCCTTCCTCGAACGCCGCGACCCGCGCTTCACCGGCAGCTAGGATCCACGCCTCACTGACAGCGGAGAGGGCGGGCGCGGAAGGGCAGCGCCCGCCCTCTCCGCTGTCCGCCGCCGACGGGACTCCATGATCCTGCGCGGCCGCGAACGTTCACCGTTCTCTTGGATGCGGGCCCGTGGGCCGCGGGCCGGACGACGGCCTGCCCCTGACATTCCGGCCGGCGAACTACGGCCGGGCGGATTCTGGCCGCACCGACTTCGGCCGGCCGGAAGACGTCAGGGGCACGACGGTGTCGCTCGACAGAATATCTAAAGGTGTCCATGCCGCCATCTCGGCGTCAGGGCGCTGGCGGCGCCGCCGGTACCTGGCGTGGGACCCGTTCCGGCCGCGCCGTCGAGCTGGTCGTCTGACCAATCCGGCGGGACTGGACCTGGATCGCCCTGCCCGGCCGGGGCGGGAGCCCATCGGCCGCGCACGCATATCCGCCCGAAAATGGGCAAATGCGATTTCGCGAGTTCATCATGGATTGACGCGTGCTCGCTCGCTGGTGGCCGTGGCGCCAACCGAGCCGATTACCTCGTGCACGATACGTCCTTGAAGCATTTACATATTTCGGTTACCGTTTGATCGTCGCGGTTGGTAGTCGAGCTGCTTCTCGACTGGATGGCTCCTGGCGTTTTCGCCTGCGCGGGCCCTTTGCCGTGGACATCCCTATGAGCCTGGCGGCCTGAGTGTCCGCCCAGGGGCGCGGAGCTCTGTCCTCCGCGCCGTTCTTCCCCACCCGACGGAAGGAAACGTTGTCGTGCGTTCATCTATGGGCTCGCGGGCGAGGCGAGCACGGTTCCGAAGACTCGCCGCGGCTGCTTTAGCCGCGCTGGCCGGCTCGCTGGTGCTGTTCACGGCGGGAGCGTCGCCGGCATCCGCGATCACGTACCATCCTGTGTCGCTGCCGGCGGACGAGTCCCCGCACGTCGACGCCGGAATGGAATGGTGGTACATCACCGGCCACCTCAACGGCAAGGACCTCCTCGGCAAGAGCCACTCCTATGGCTTCGAGACGATGGTCGTCCGCAATGACGGGATCTCCACGGCGCCCGTCGCGACCATCTACAACGTGAACTTCGCCATCTCGGACCTCACCCGGGGAACCTACAAGGGCACCAAGGAGATCTACAGCATCCAGCCGGACGTCGTCCCGCCCGGCGGCGGCTACAACTTCACCGTCGGGTCCGTGCACATGGACGGGAAGAACGGCGTCAACCACTTCTCCGGCGGTTTCTCGGACCTCAGCTACTCGTTCGGAAGCATGACCGCCAGCCAGTCGACGCCGGCCGCGCTGCACGGCAATGCGGGCATCATTCCCTACGGACCCTTCGGGCAGTCGGGCTACTACTCGCAGACGAACCTGAAGGTCAACGGGACACTGTTCGACCACGGCATGCCGGTGCAGGTGACCGGCACCGCCTGGCTGGATCACCAGTGGGGTGACTGGACACCCGGCAAGGGCGGCTGGGAGTGGTACAGCATCCAGCTCTCCAACAACACCCAGTACATGCTCTACTTCATCCGCGACGAGAACGGCAACTACGTCCAGACGGTCGGGACGCTCGTCCAGCCGAACGGGTCGACCACCAACCTGCCGCCCGCGCAGCTCAGCCGCACCACGACCGGCACCTGGACCAGCCCGAACACCAATATCACCTATCCCATAAAATCGACGGTCACGGTCCCCGGTGGCACGCTGTCGGTGACGCCGCAGCTGCCCGACCAGGAGGTGTGGAGCAGCCTTGTCCCGGTGGGCCAGTACTGGGAGGGCACGGCGACCGTGGGCGGCACGATCAACGGCCAGGCCGTTACCGGCATGGCCTACGCCGAGGTCATTCCGTACATCGAGATGCCGGGCCACGGCTACGTCTGGCAGTCCGTCCTGGACCTCCTCGGGCTGTAACCACCACCCTGATCCCACATCCTGATCCCACATCCTGATCCCGGATCCTGATTCCGCTCCCGGATCCTGACCTCGACGGGCGGTGGGCTCGCGCTGGCGAGCCCGCCGCCCGGTTCCCTGTGTCCTGTGCCGAGGCCGGACGAAGACGGGAGATACCACAGACCGGTCCCGTGCCGTGGAAAAGAACGGTGGGAGAAGAGCCTCGGCGGGAGGGGTGTTTGCGGTCGGCGTGTGGCCCGTATTGTGATCGGAGCTGGCTGGCGTTGGTGGCTGCCAGGGAGCCGCTTCAGGAGGGCCGCCGCTCGCGTGGGTGCATGCGCGGGCGGACGGGAATGCTGCCATCATCCTCTTGTCGGACGGGGCTCGGCGAGGGTGAGCAGGCTGATTCGGGGGAGTACCACGATGCGCGGGGACGGGCGCGCCGGGGGCGCTGGGCGCGGACCCCGGCTGGTGGGCTGATGGCCGACGACCCGTCAGAGAAGGTCCTGGACGTCGGCAGGCCGTTGCGGGCCGAAGATCCCCGCGTCGTCGGGCGGTACACGCTGCGGCGCCTGCTGGGCGCCGGTGGGATGGGCGTGGTGTACCTCGGGCAGGACACCGTGAACGGGCGGTGGGTCGCCGTCAAGCTGATCCGTCCGGACATTGTCGAGGAGCCGGAGTTCCGCGCGCGTTTTCGCCGGGAGGTGGGCAACGCCCGCAAGGTCCGCGGGTTCTGCACAGCGGAGCTGCTCGATGCCGACCCGGATGGCGAGCCCGCGTTCCTCGTCACGGACTACATTCCCGGCCCGACGCTCAGCCAGGCCGTCGCGCGGGAGGGCCCGCTTGCCGGTGCGGCGCTCGAGCAGCTGGCGGTCAGCGTCGCGACGGCGTTGACGGTCATTCACCGCGCTGGCGTCATCCACCGCGACCTGAAGCCCGGAAACGTCCTGCTCTCGCCGACCGGCGCGCGAGTCATCGACTTCGGGATCGCCCGCGCGCTGGACTCGACGTCGGTCATCACCCAGGAGCTCAGTCGCCTCGGCACGCCGGCGTTCATGGCGCCGGAACAGGTCCGTGGCGAGCTGCCGACGCCGAAGGTCGACATCTTTGCCTGGGGTGGCATCGTCCTGTTCGCCGCCACCGGGCGGACCCCGTTCGACGGCCCGCAGGAACTGGTGCCCTACCGCATCGTGACCGAGGAGCCGCCGCTCGACGCGCTCGACGGGCCGCTGCGCGCGGTCGTCGCCCGCGCGATGAGCAAGCAGGTCGAGCAACGGCCGACGGCGACCGAGCTCTACAGCCTGCTGCTGGAGCTTCCCCACCCAGGCGCGGACGAGCCCGTCCCCGACGGTCCCAGGCGGTTCCCCGCGCCCACCGGAAACCCGAACCTCCCGACGTCGCCGCGGCTCCCACCGCCCCAGCAGCCGCCTCCCGCGTCCACGGGTCCACGCACGCCGCCGGGTCCGCACACGCCGTCTGGCGGCCCGTCCACACCGTCTGGCCCGCGCTCGCCGTCTGGCCCGCGTACGCCGCCAGGTCCGCATACCCCGTCCGGGCCACGTACCCCGTCCGGCCCGCGTACGCCGCCGGGACCGCACCCGCAGTCGGGGCCGCATACGCCGCGCCCGCCCGCCGAGCGGACGGCGCCCGACAGCCGCCGCGACGGGACGGGACCGTCCCTGATCGTGCCCGCGCCACGGGGACGCCGCCGGCGGCGGAGCTTCGGCCCGGTCGCCATCGCCGTCACCGGGCTGCTTCTGGCCGCCGTGGTGGGGCTGTTCTCGGGGGTGCCGGCCGCCGGACTGGCGATCATCGTCCTCACGGGCGTCGTCCTGCTGGTGCGCCGGCTGCGGCGGCTGCCGACCTTCACTCCCCGCGGCTCCACCGACCCCGGCCGGATTCTCGCCGGCGACCTGGCCGTGAGCCCGGACGGCACGACGGCCGCCGCGGCCACCGACACCGGCGTCCGGATGTGGTACCTGTTCTCGCCGGTGCGGCCGGCCGTTCTCGGTTCCGGCTCCCATCCGGCGTACCGGACGGCCGTGTTCAGCCCCGACGGCCGGATGCTGGCCGCCGCGGGTCAGGCCGTGGAGCTGTGGGACGTGCGGCTGGGCCCGATGTCCACCCCGCGGCAGCTGAGCACGCTGCCGGCGGGAACGGGCAGGCTGGCGTTCAGCCCGGACGGCCGGCTGCTCGCCGTCGCGGCCGGCCGGGCGACCGGTGCCAACGTGTGGCTGTGGGAGGTCAGCTCACCGGACCGGCCCAGGCTCCTGGCCACGCTGGGCATCCCGGCGTCCGACGTCGTGTTCAGCTCACGCGGGCGCGTCCTGTTCACGGCCGACGGAAACCGCGGCCAGGGGATGGTGAGCGGCTGGGACATCGGCGCCAAGCCCGCCCAGCCGACCGTGCTCGGCCGGATCGAGACCGGTGGGTCCGCCGTCGCGCGCCTCGCGCTGAGCCCCGACGGCACGCTGCTGGCGACGGGAGCCACGGACAGCGGCGTCGCGCTGTGGGACGTGAGCGACCCCGCCGAGCCGGTCGCCCGGGCGACCCTGCTGCGCCGCCGCGGCGGCGATGACGACCGGCCGCAGGTGTCGTTCAGCCCCGACGGGACCCGGCTGCTGGCCGTGTCCGCCACGCTGCCGCCACGCCTGTGGGACGTCAGAAACCCCACCCGGCCCCGGGCCACGTCCACCGCTCCCAACGCGCACTACCAGGCCGTGGCCGCGTTCATCCAGCAGGGCCAGGCCCTGCTGACCGCCGACCGGCAGGGCGCCATCCAGCTCTGGGCCTACCGCTGACGGGCGACCTGGTCGGGGAGGCCGCCGCGACAGACGTGGCGGCCTCCCCGGTGACGGTCGTCGAGGGTGGGGTCGCGAGGTGGGTCAGCCGGCCGCCGGAGCGGGAGCGGTGGCGGCGGCGTGGTCCTGGACGGCCTTGCCGATGGCGGCGGCGGTCTGGTTGCGCCACGTCTCCGACTTGCCGAACTGCCAGTTCTCCGAGGCGAGCGGGGCAGCGGACGCGCCGGTGAAATGTGGGACCACCTCACGTGCGAACAGCTCGTAGCTGTGCCGGGTGGCTTCCTGGTCGGCGAGGTCGGCGGCGAGGAGCAGGTAGCCGCCGAAACCGCCGGACTGCTGCCACAACCGCTCGATCTGCGCGATCGCCATGTCCGGGGTGCCGCAGATGAACGAGCCGGTCGCGTTGCCGTGCTCGATGCGCTCGGCCAGCGGGGTCGACGGGTCGAACGGTATCGGCAGCACCTTCGACTGGTAGGTCTGCACGGCGGTGAGCCCGTAGGCGACGTCCTTGGCGGCCTGTTCGACGGTGTCGGCCAGGTGCATCTGGCCCATCAGCCGCCAGCCGCGCCGGTCCATCGTCTGCCCGTGCCGCGCGGCCGTCTCGCTCGCGACCTCCCAATGGGAGCCGAGAATGTCGAAGCCCGCGGCCTGGCTCGCGGCGATGGAGAGCATCCCGGCGCCGAACCGGCCGGCGGTGCGCGGGCCGGCGGGGGAGAAGGTCGCGGCCACGGCGATCTCCGGGCGCGGTCGGGTGTAGGGGGCGAGCTGCAGCACCGCGTCCCGCAGAGTGAACCAGTCGGTCTGCCGGGTCACCGGCTCATCACCGGCGAGCAGCGCGACGACGGCCTCGAGGGACTCCTCCATCATCTCGCGCTGCCGGTTGGTGTCGATGCCGAGCATGTGGGCGTCGGAGGCGAGCTGGCCGGGGCCCACGCCGAGCATCACCCGGCCGCGGGTCAGATGGTCGAGCAGGACGATCCGGTCGGCGACGTGCAGCGGATGGTGGTAGGGCAGCGAGACGACGCCGGTCCCGAGCCGGATGCGGCGGGTTCTCGYGGCGGCGCTGGCGATGAAGATCTCCGGCGACGAGATGATCTCCCAGCCGCCGGAGTGGTGCTCGCCGATCCACGCCTCGTCGAAGCCGAGCCGGTCGAGGTGCTCGATCAGGGACAGGTCCTGTTCGAGCAGCAGCGTCGGGTTGCGGCCGGCCTGGTGGAACGGCGCCAGGAAGATGCCGAACCGCAGTGGCCAGCGCGCTCCCGCCGCGACCTCGTTGGTGATCGTGTGGGACAGGGACAAGACGAGCCTCCGGCGACGAGAAGCGAGGTGAGCGGTCAGGTGGCCGCTGGCCGGCGGCCGTTGGCCGGCGAACAGCGAACGGCGAACGGCGAACGGCGAACGGTGGTCAGGGGACGAAGGGGCCGCGTCCCATCTGGTCGCGAACGGTGACCACCGCCGGGTTGGTCAGCGCCCGGCGCTGCCAGTTCGCGCCGTCGACGACGAGCGTGTGCCCGGAGATGAACCGGGCATAGGGCGAGGCCAGGAACGTCGCCGCCCAGCCGAGCTCGCGCGGCCGGCCGACCCGCATCGCCGGCTGGGCAACGGCCTTGTCATGGGTACGGGCGAGGTTGGCCTGAATGTCGGTCGTCATGTCCTCGTGCGGGAAGAGCCCGGGAACCAGCCCGTTCACCTGAATCCCGTACGGCCCCCACTCGACGGCGAGCGTCTCGACCATGTTCTTCACCCCGGCCTTGGCCGCGGCCGAGTGGGCGAAGCCGGGTCCACCCGTCCAGGCGTAGGACGCCCCGACGTTGACGATGGAGCCGGGCCGACCGGCGGCCATCAGCCGGCGGGCGAACTCGCGGGCGCAGAAGAAGGTGCCGTTCAGGGTGATGTCGACGACCGTGCGCCAGGCGTTCGGTGACATGTCCTCGGCCGGAACGGGGAAGTTGGCGGCCGCGTTGTTGACGAGCACGCCGGGCAGGCCGAACGCGGCTTCCGCCGCGTCGAACAGGTCGGCGACGTGCTCGGGGTCGCGGATGTCGCAGCGGCTCGCGAGGACCGGGGCGCCGAGCTTCTCCATGGCCTCCCGGCCGGCGTCGAGATGCTCCGGCTTCCGGCTGCCGATGACGATCGCCGCGCCGAGACGGGCGAACTCGGTGGCGATCGCCCGGCCGAGCCCGGTGCCGCCGCCGGTCACGACGACCGCGACGCCCTCGAAGGTGCCGGGCGGTAACGCGCTCTCGCCGGCGCCGGGCGGCTCGGACAGCCCGATGACGCCTTGAACATCGCCGGTCCCGCCGGTCCCGCCTGCTTCGCTGGCGCCGCCGGTCGGGTTCGTTCCCGTGGGTCCGTTGCCGGTCATGTCGTCAGCTCCCCGTGTATCGGGGCGGGCGCCCCTCGGCCCGTGCCGTCCGCATCTCCGCGATGTCGTCCGACCTGCTGATGAACGTCTGGAAGATCAGCTCGTCCGCCATCGACGAGCGCAGCGCCGGCTCCGAGAGATGGCGGATCACGCCGCGCGCCATGTTCACCGAGACCTTCGGCGCGGCGGCGATCTTCTCGGCCATCTCGCGCACCGTCCTGTCGAGCTCGTCGGCCGGCACGACCCGGGAGACGACGCCGTGCGCCAGCGCCTCGTCGGCGCCCATCGCCCGGCCGGTGAGCACCAGGTCGCTCACCACGCCGTGGCCGCAGATCTGGTAGAGACGGCCGATGCCACCGGTGTCCGGGATGACGCCGTAGCCAAGCTCGGGCAGCATCATCCGGGCTCCCTGGGCGGCAACCCGGATGTCGCAGATCAGGGCCCGTTGAAACGACGCTCCAATCGACCAGCCCTGCATCGCGACCAGGATCGGTGCCTCGATGTCGAGCGCGCGCAGGATGCCGCGGTGGCCGCGTTTCATCAGCTCGTGGTGGCTGATCTCGACGGCGCCGCCACCGATCGCGGCGACATCGCGGCCCGAGGAGAACGACTTCCCCTCCGCCCGCCAGATCACCGCTCGCAGGTCGCGTCGTGCCGCCAGCTCGTCGAGGATCTCGAAAAGAGCGAGGTCCATCGTGTCGTCGAAGGCGTTGTGCTTGCCCGGGTTGTTGTTCGTGATCGTGGCGATCGGCCCGTCGATCTCAAGCCGGACCCGTTCGTCAGCCATGTGCGCACGCCTTCCGCCTCACCAACGGCCGCGAAGCCGACCCAGGAGCGACCGGCGCTCTGGCCCCGGAGCGGACCGCGGCTCACGGCCACCAGAAGTGAGACGCGAGCGGCCTTCGCCTCGGCCAGGAGAGCCAGCTCGCTCGCCAGCCGCCCCGTCGTTGTAACAGGGTTCTACCTTCACCGTGTCTTCTGTCGCAAGTGGCGCGGTATGGCCACCACCCCGTCTTCGCTACGTCCCCGGTGGCCCCGATGGGTGCCTGGTCGCCAGATGGTCTGATGGGCGGCACACGGACAGGCATGCGCGGCGAGGTGGGGCCGCGCCCGAGGGTCGCCGGTCAGGGCGGCGGTGAGGTGGCATCCGATGAGGACCAGCCGGCTGGAGGCGTTCAGCGACGGCGTTCTGGCCATCATCATCACGATCATGGTCCTGGAGCTGAAGATCCCCGAGGGCCATGACTTCGCCGCGCTGCGGCACGCCGCCGGCTCGGGCCTGCTGACCTATCTGCTCAGCTTCGTCTACGTCGGGATCTACTGGAACAACCATCACCACATGTTTCAGCTGACGCGCCAGGTCACCGGGGCCGTACTGTGGGCGAACCTGGGGCTGCTGTTCTTTCTCTCGCTGTTCCCGTTCACCACCGCCTGGATGGACGAGAGCAAGTTCGCCCACAGCCCCGTCGTCCTGTACGGCGTGAACCTGATGCTCGCCGCGATCGCGTACTACGTTCTTCAGATGATCATCATTCGCGGGCAGGGCTCCGATTCACCGCTGCGGCGAGCCGTCGGCCGGGATGTGAAGGGCAAGATCTCGCCGGTGCTGTACCTGACCGGCATCCTGTGCGCCCAGCTCGTCGACCCGCACGGACACGTCGGCGTCGTGATCGCGGTGGCCTGCTACGCCGCCGGGGCGCTCATGTGGTTGATCCCCGACCGCCGCATCGAACACGCCGTCCGCGAACTCGGCACCCCGGACTGACGGTCACCTTCCGGCCGGCCTCATGGCGGCTGGGGAGCTACGCGAGCCGGCGGGTGAGGGCGGCCTCGAGATGGGGGAAGCCGATCCGCTCCTGTTCCAGGCGGATCGCGTCACCGTAGGCGTGGCTGACGAGGTCCTGGTGAAGAGCGGCCTCATCGGGGGTCAGGCGGGGCAATGGGGCGCGGTGCTGCGAGGGTTCGCGGACCCACTGGTCAGGGTGCGCCAGCAGCGTGGCGCGGTCCATCAGGAACGACTCGGCGTCGGGTATCTCGGCGCGTAGCCGGTCGAGGATGGCGAAGCCGTGGGTGTCGAGGTCGCCCCAGTACAGGACGCGGCGGCCGGCGAACCACGGGTGCGCGGCGAGGCCGGTCAGCCCGTAGCCGCCGCCGAAGACCGCGGCCGCGTCGGGCACGTCAGGGAAGGCCAGATAGGTGATCTCGTTTTCGAGGACGAACACGGTGCCGACGTTCGGCGCCGCCGCCGCGAGGTCCTCGATCCGGACGCCCAGCTCGCCCACGCCAGGCAGGCGGTTCACGGTCGGGTCGAGGGAGCGGAACCGGACGTAGGCCGGCTGGCTCCGGAACCCGTATCGCCGGGCGAACTGGGCACGAGGAACCGCTTGGTCGACGGCGCCGTCCGGCAGCAGCAGGTCGAGCAGCTCGGCGAGCAGCGCCCGGTGGACCTCGATGAACTTGGTGTCGACTCCCGGCACCGGCACCTGGCGCAGGTATCGGCCCTGGCCGCGTTCGCGCATGAGCCACCGGGTCGTCGCGAGGATCCTGGCCCACTGCTCGGGAGTGTGCTGGAGCACGCGGGCCGGATGGGTGTTCACCCAGTCCACGAGCGCCGCGGCCGTGGCGGAGCCGTCGCCGGGCCCGGTCGTGGGGGTTCCGCGGAACCGGGGCACGGTGCCTTCGCCGGGGTCGGACGCGGCGGCCTCCCGATGTCCCGTCGCGCTGGCCTCCACGAGTCCGCCCGCGGTGAGGCTGCGGCCCTCGCCCGCGGTGAGGCGGCGCAGCTCGGTGAACCGTCGGACGTCGGCCGTGACCTGCAGGAGCCGCCACAGCGCGTCCCAGCCACCGTCGACGACCAGCCTGGCCGGGATCTTGTTCGTCCCGATGCTGCGACCGCCGACGGTCCTGGTCGGCAGCCGGAAGTCCGCCGATCGGTCTTCGGCGGCGAACCACTCCTGGCTCCAGGCCCGCGCCTCGTCGAACCGTTCGGCCAGCTCACCGACCGCCGGCCCTCGCAGGGGAACCTCCACCGTCTCGAACGGTTCGCCCTTGGCCCAGGCCGCGAGATACTGGCCGCTCTCCCACCGCCGGCGCAGGCGGGCCCGCGCGTCCGCCAGCGTTGTCCATCCCGCCGCCTTCGTCCCCGTCCTCGTTGGCCGTGCCACCGGGTCGCCGGTCACCGCGTCACCAGCCGCCGCCTCACCAGCCGTCGGGTCACTGGGCGGTGGCCAGCTCGGCCGCGAGCCGGCCGACCCGCCTGGCCCGGTATTCCTGGACGGTCAGGTTCTGCAGCCGCGAGTAGCTACCGGACTCGTTGTCGACGAAGCCCACCGACGACACGTGCCGCTCGATGACGTGGATCTTCTGCAAAGGAGTGACAATCAGCAGCTGTAGCCCGAGGCGTTCGAACAGGCCGAGCGCGAACCGGGTCGACGCGTCCGACCCGCGGCCGAACGCCTCGTCGATGACGACGAACCGGAAGGTGCGCGGCCCGGAGTCGAGCTTGAACTGGTAGGCCAGCGACGCCGCGAGAATCGTGTAGGCGAGCTTCTCCTTCTGCCCGCCGGACTTCCCGCCCGAGTCCGTGTAGTGCTCACGCTCGGTGTCGTCCGCGAGCGCCCGTTCCGATGCCGAGAACACGAACCAGTTGCGCACGTCGGTGACGCGCCGGGTCCAGATCCGGTCGGCCTCGGTCTGCCCTTCCCGCCCGCGCAGCCGTTCCACGATCTTGCTGACCTGCAGGAACTTCTCCTCCGAGTACTGGTCGGCCTCGCCGCCGCCGGAGAGCGACCCCTCAGTGCAGGCCCGTAGGTCCGCGCGGAACTGCCTGACCTCGGTGTTCGGGGTGTCGTCGAGTTCGAGCCGGATGAAGGTGCCCTGGTTGTACTCGATGGACGTCAGCGACTCGTTGATCGTCGCTACCCGCCTCCGGATCAGATCGCGCTGCCTGTTCAGCTCGGCCTGGAACGTCGCGATGTCGCGGATCGTGTTCACGTTCAGGTGGGTCTTGAACTCGGTCTCGAACCGCGGCAGGTCGTCGCGAACCAGCCGGGCGTGCAGCTCCCGGTACCCGCCGATCGACTCCACGGAGTCGTCGAGCTCCGCGGTCTCCAGCGGGTAGGCCTGCCGGAACCGCCCCATCTTCGCGACGAGGCGCCGGCTGGTGGCGGCGCGGCGGTCGCTGACCTGCCGCGACTCGTGACGGATGGTGTCGTCGAGCCGCCGGCCGGCGTCCACCCATTGGCGCGGTGTCGACGGACGCGGCTCGGTCAGCCGGGCCGCCAGCGTGGTGAACGAGGCGCTCGCCGGCTCGAACTCGGCCGCGGACAGCATCTGCTCGCATTCGGCCAGCTCGGTCTCGGCGTCACCGCGGCGCGCCTGCAGCCCGCCGAGGCGGCGGCGCAGCTCGTCGCCCTGCTCGTCGGCCCGGGTCAGCTCGTCGGTGAGCGCTCCGAGCCGCTGGGTGATGTCCGCGAGCTCCGCCGACGCCTTCTCGAGCCCGGCCTTCTCCGCGGTCAGCGCGTCGATCTCCTGGGCGACCGAGCGCCAGTCGAGCTCACGCCACGCCTGCGTGTCCGCGAGCAGCCTGACGTTGGTCTCCCGAGCGCCGAGCGCCTCGATGTCCGCCGCGACGGCGCCCAGGCGGTCGGTCATCTCCGAGAGCTCCGCCTGCACCTGGGCTGCCCGGGCGACGATCGCGGCGATCTTCTGCTCGTTGCTCCAGCCCAGGACGTACTGCGTTCGGTCGTCGACCCGCCAGCGGTCGTCCTTCTCGTGCCGGCCACCGGTGTGCTTGACCTGCCCGGTGCGGGTGACGGCCTTCGCCGCGCGGCGGAAGTCGTCCATGGTGGCGACGCACTCGTGGTCGGCCCGTGACTCCAGCTCGCGCCGCAGCCACGGCAGGAACGGCGAGTCGGACCTCAGGTCGAGGCGGTCGACGAGCAGCGCGTTCCCGCTCGCGGACTGTCGCTGCCTCGGCGGACCGGCGGCCGACGGCACCCTGAAGTAGATCAGCCTTGCCCGCAGATGGTTGCGATCGATCCAGTCGGAGACGGCCCGGTAGTGCCGGTCCGGGACGAGCAGTGAGAGCCCGAAGCCGTGCAACAGCCGTTCGGCGGCTCCTTCCCACTCGCGGTGCTCGGGCGAGACCTGGATCAGCTCGCCGGCGAACGGCAGCTCCGCCGCGTCGAGACCGGTCTCGGAACACAGCCGCCCACGCAGTTCCAGGCTCCGTACGGGAATGTTGCTGCGCCGCTGCCGCAGGCTCGCGATCTCGTCCCGCAGCGCCCCGGACTCGTCGCGGATCATCCTGCTCCGGACGTCCAGGTCCGACCGGCGTCCCTCCAGCTGCTGGCGTTGCCCGGTCAGCCTCTCGGCGAGCCGGGTGAACTCACGACGCCGCGCGTCGAACTCGCCGGCGTCGCTGACCGCGTCCAGACCGAGCGTGACAAGCCGGGCGTCGAACACGCGTGCCCGGGCCTCGCGGGCCTCCCGGTCCTGGTCGAGCCGGCCGAGTTCCCGCTCGATCTCACCGAGGCGGCCGCCACCGAGACCGGCGCGCTGGAGCTCAAGGCGCTTCTCGTCCGCGCGCAGCGTCCGGACCCGGGTATCGAGGTCGCCCGCGCGCACCGTGTCCTGCTCGATCCGCACGTCGAGCTGGCGGATCTCGCCGCGCAGGAACGCCGCGGTGCGGTCGGCGACGAAGTACCGCACCGCCTGGGCCTCGGCCGCGAGCGAGTGTTCCCGCCCGCCGAACTGGTCGTACTCGTCGCAGTCGCCAAGCAGTGGGGTGAGCGTCTCGAGCTGGTCGCGGGCCCGGCGCACGGCCGCGTGCGCCCTGGTCAGGTCCTCGAAATGGGCGACGAGCTCGTCGACGCGCCGGCCGACGTCCTGCTTCTCGAGCATGTGCGCGCGGACGAACTCGTTGAGGTCGCCGACGGACTTCATCGACACCGTCTGGTGGAACAGCTCCATCGCCTGCTCGGACTCGACGGCGAGCAGGCGCCGGAAGGCACGACCGTAGCCGGGAAAGCCGTCGTGGACGTCGACGCCGCCCCTGCGCAGCTTGCGCTTCAGCGCGGGAATGTCCTCACCGAAGTCGGCGAAGTCGGCGGCGATGCCCAGGTCGCGTGCGGCGGTGGCGTAGAACCGTTCCGGCTGCCCGGTGTCGTCCGCCGGCTGCCAGAAGACCTGGGCCAGGCTCGCGGTCGCGCCCAGCGCCTCGTTGACGAACACCCCGAGCAGCACCGAATAGGTGCTGCCGTCGGTCCGCAGCCCGACCGGACGGGATCCGCCGGACGACTCGACGCGTTCGGACTTGTAGTGGCCCTGGACGTAGGAGCGCAGCGTCCGCTCGCGGGACTCGGCGCCGGCGGCCCGGTTGTAGGAGATCCGCTGCGCGGGCAACAACAGCGTGGTGACCGCGTCGACGACCGTCGACTTGCCGGAGCCGATGTCGCCGGTGAGCAGGCCGTTGTCCCCGCCGACCCGCAGCGTCCAGACGCGGCGGTGGAACGTGCCCCAGTTGAGCAGCTCGAGCCGGTCGAGCCGGAAGCCCGGCCGCGGTGGCGCGGCCGCTTCCGCCTTGTCCACCGCGGCCACCCCATCCGCGTCGGCCGCGGGCGGCGTCCGATGATCGTTCTCCGAGCGAACGGCGGTCATGCGTCCTCCTCGGTCGAGCCGGCCAGCGTCCGCGCGTACCGGGTGAGGCCCTCGTCGAAACCCGACAGCCACTGGGCGTCGACGAACGCCTTGAGGATCCGGCGCACCTCGTACGTCTCGTCGGAGCCCGGCAGCTTACGCAGGAACCCCAGGTCGACGGCCTTGCCGAGATGGGCGTCGATCTCGTCGACGAGCCGGGCCTCGTTGCGGCCGGCCGGCAGGAACATCCGCATCATCTCGACGAGGTCGGCGCGCGCCAGGACGAGCCGCGTGTCGGCGTTGTCGGTGTCGAACTCGGCGAGCCGCTTGCGCAGCAGGGCGAGCAGCAGGCTGACCGGGAACGACAGCGCCCGCCGGGCGATCAGCCTGGGCACGGCCTCACCGTCGTCGCCGTCCGGGCGTGACCGCAGGAAGGCATACCCCTCCGCGTCGTCCACGATGACCTGCAGGCCGAGCACGGCGACGTAGTCGGAAACCCGCGCGCGCAGGCCGAGCAGGTGGCGCCACACCTTCTCGTGCTGGTCCCGGTACACCGGCCCCTTCATCAGACTGGTGACGACGAGCGACAGGTTGAGGTCGGACAGGGGTGCTGTCGCGGCCCGCGCGGACGAGGTGGCCCGCCCTCCGCCCGGGGCGCTCGCGGGCTCAGTCATCCGCGCGGCCCTCACCGGCCGCGGCGATGCCCGCGCCTGACGCGGCGGCCGTGTCAGGCGCGGCGGCCCAACCGGCGCGGACGAACGTCACGCGCGGAACCGTCGCCACCCGCACCACCCCATCGTCGCCCTCCCAGGTCAGCTCGTCCGTGGCGCCGTCGTCGAAGACCACGCTGAAGGCCTCGTCGCCCAGGGAGAGGTAGGCGACCAGCTCCGCCAGGCCTCGCTGGAGCGGGCGGTCCACGAGCAACGCGGGGAGGCCGACTCGGGGCCGGCTGGCCAGCGCGTCGCGTACGGCCGTCAGGAGTTCCGCCTGGTCGACGTGGACCTGGTCATAGAGCGCGTCCGAGTCGAAGTCGCCGTCACCCGCCGCCAGCCCGGTGCTGTCGATCACCGTCCGGCGCTTCGGCGCGTACAGCCGGCGCTCCATCGGCAGCACGATCCGGGGCGCCGTCTCGTCCAGCTCGGCCCCGGGCAGCGGCCCGGGAGCGTCGCGCAGCTGGAGGGCGTGCGCCTCGATGCCGCGCAGGATCTCCCCGATCCGACGGTTCTCCAGCCATACTCGATCGTCGAGGAAGCGCCGCAGCTGCGCGGACAGCAGCCGCACCGTCGCCTGGGTTCGCTCGCCCGCGGCGAGCCAGTCGTGGTGAATCGTGCCGAGGCGCGGGTCGGCGCCCGCGAGCGCGGGAAGCTCCAGGACCTGGTCGAGCAACGCCGTGAACCGCGCCTGCCGATCCGCCGAGAGCAGGAAGTCGTAGAAGGCGCCGAAGCTCCTGCCCTGGTCGGACTCGGTGATGCTGCCCCGGCTGCGCAGGACCTCGTCGAGCAGCTCGCCCTTCGCGCCGTCGAACGAGGCGATCTGGACGCGCAGGCTCCGGTCGAGCTCGCGGAAGTTCGTCTCGACCTGACGGAAGTCCGCCAGCAGCTCGCGTGCCATGTCGGCGAACTGCTGGAACCGGTCCCGCTGGGCCGACGGGTTTAGTACGTCGAGCTCGCCGCGGCTGACCCGGTCGATCTCCCGGTCGAGCGCGTCCCGCTGGCGCCGCAGCTCCTCGAGGCGCCGCCCCGGGTCGGTCTCGGTCCCGAGCGTCATCTGGCGGAGCAGGTCGAACAGGGTGTTCAGCCGCGACTCCGTGCCGACGAAAGACCGCGCCCGCAGCCCGGACAGGAACGACACGACCTGCTCCAGCGCCGGGGTCGCGTCGAAGTGTGGCTCGTCGGAATCGGGTGGGTAGTACTTGCGCAGCCAGCCCTGCTCCGCGCCGGCCCAGTCCTCCAGGTAGGCCTTCGCCGACCGCGGGTAGGTGCCGTCACCCAGCTGCTGGTTCAGCGTGTACAGCGTGTCGTCGAGCCGKCCGGCGAGCGTCGACGCGGCGATGTCGCGGACGTTCTCCTCGACGAAGACTTGGGCGAGGAAGCTGACGACCAGCGGGGCGTGCTCCGCGCGCAGCAGCCGCCAGGCCGGTCCGCGCCGTAGCAGCTCGACCGTCTCGTAGTCCAACTGGTCGTCCAACGGACGCCTCCTCCCGGTCGCCGCGATCGTAGGTGACAGGTCCGACAACGGCGTGTGCCCGGCGCTCAGCTCGACGTGACCGGTGGGGCGGGACTGTCGGGCGCGGGACGGCGGAGCCTATGCGGACCTCGGTGGCGGTGAGGTCCATGGCGGATGGGCTCGGTGGCCGAGGATGCTGGAGAATGAGCACCGCAGGTCAGGACGGGCTTGGTGCGTCGGGCAGGTGCCCGGGGGAGGCACGACGTGGCGGTGGCGTCAGGAACGCGCGCGGTGCCGTTGGAGCTGTTGCCGCACCTGCGGCGGGCCCGTGACCACATCGACCGGCATTACCGGGAGCCACTCGACCTCGACGAGCTGGCCCGGGTCGCGCGGGTCTCGAAGTTCCATTTCGCCCGCTGCTTCGAGGCGAGCTACGGCGAGACGCCGATTCGCTACCTCACCCGTCGCCGGATCGAGCGGGCACAGGACCTGCTCCGGCACGCCAACCTGACGGTCACCGAGGTGTGCATGCTGGTCGGTTTCGCCAGCCTCGGCTCGTTCTCGACGCGGTTCACCCAGCTGGTGGGAGAGAGTCCCGCCGCCTACCGCGATCGCTGGGCCGCCCGCGGGGGACCACGGATCCCTGGCTGCTACCTGTTCATGCGCGGCTCCGTGGACCCCCGTTGCACCGCCAGCCCGAACCCCGGCCAGAAAGGCTGAGCGCGCGCGGGCCCGGTGCGCGTGGCGCATCCGCGTCCGGGCGCGCCGGCGTGGGTGGCGGCGACGTGGGCGTCAGCGCGGCAGCGGCTCGCCGTAGAAGAAGTCGTCCATGACGGCGACGTCGTGGCTGGCGTCCTCGGTCGGGCCGAGGACGACGTAGACGATGCGCACCGAGGCGATGACCGGCTCCGGGTAGGCGACGCCGAGGAAAGACAGCGCGTCCGGACCCGACGGCACCCGTTCGGTACCGATCTTTTTGCCGTCGGCGTCGTAGTACTCGAACGTGGGCCCGGCGTCGGTGTCCACATCGGCGTAGACCGCGCCGAACCCGCGTACCGTCGCCGGCTGGTTCGTGCCGGGCACGAAGAACTTCAGGTCGACGGTTTCGGTGCCGACCGGAGTGAACAGCCGCGGCGCGCTGAAGGTCTCGAAGGTGGCCGGGTAGCTCGGGTTGAGGTCGCCGAACCGGACAGGGACGCCCGCCGGGTTGCCTTCGTCGGCGCTCACGGACAGGTGGCCACCCGCGCCGACCTCGAGTACCAACCCGCGGGCGCGCGGCTCCACGGCCGCGTTGAAGAAGTCCGCCGGCAGCGTGTTCGGCGCCGCGAGCTCGTCCGGCACACCGTCCCAGTTGATCTCGCGATGGCCGTTCGGGGCGCCGCCCGGCGCTCCACCGTTGTCCGGTCCGAGGATTCCGCGGAACTTCTCGACGGTGGCGCTCAGTGCGTCGCCCGCGCCCATGACCACAGTCGGCTCGGCCGCGGCCGCCACCCCCAACGGCGTGGCCGGTCCGGTGGCCTGGTCGCCGCTGGCCGGCTTCGGCTCGGTCGAGGTGCCTGTGCCGCACGCGGCGACGAGCACGGCGGTGGCGGCGAGTCCGGCCAGCACCGCCGGAAGACGGCGCGCCAGCGCGCCTGGGACGCGTGCGCACGTCATGTCCGCGTCCGAGGCTGGCCTTTTGCTTGTGACGTGGGCGTCTGTGGCTTGGTAACTGACCCGCATGGCGGCAGCATCCCGGGACCCGGCGAGCGGGAACATCGGGGGACTTCCTCCTACAGGCGAATGGCTCCAGCGGCCGGCCCGAGGCGTCCGGCCGGCGGCGCGTGGCCCGAGGCGCCCGGTCACCGGTCACCTCCGGCCCGCGACCTGCGCAATTTCGGAGAAGCGAGCCGCGTTCGGTCTGGCCTAGGCTGACTTCATGATCACGAATATTTCGCTAGTCACCGTCTACTGCCGCGACCAGGACGAGACGAAGAACTTCTACGTCGACGTCCTCGGCTTCGAGCCGCGCACCGACATCACCATGGGCGAGGGCTTCCGATGGGTCACCGTCGGGCATCCCAGCCAGCCAGAGCTGGACGTCACCTTGATGATCCCCGGGCCGCCGCTGGACCCGGAGGCCGCCGAGTTCTACCGCCGGCAGCTCGGCAAGGGGAACATGGGCGGCCTCGGGCTCACCGTCGACGACTGCCGCAAGACCTACGAGGAGCTGTCCGCCAAGGGCGTCGAGTTCCTGCAGGAGCCGTCCGACCGGCCTTACGGCGTGGAGGCGGTCATGCGTGACAACTCCGGCAACTGGCTGGTCATCGTCGAGCCGCGGGAGTTCAGCCCGGCCGACTTCGCCTGACCCTCGGGACCATCGGGACCCTCGGGAACATCGGCCGCTGGTGGCGCCCCGGCCGCGGAAGGCGCGGGGCGCTCCGTCCTCGGCTCGCCGGACTTCACGGTGATGACGCCGGCCAGGATGAGGACGCCGCCGAGCAGCTGGACGGGCCGGGGGAGCTCGGCGAGCAGCAGCCAGGCGAAGCCGAGCGCCGCCACGACCTCGAACAGGGCGACGAACGAGGCGAGGCGCGGCCCGAGCCGCCGGCTGGCCGCGATCCCCGCGCAGTAGGCCAGCGCGCACGCGACCAGGCCGACCAGCGCCAGCGGCACCCACCAGAGCACCGTCACGTCCCGGTAGGTCACCGGCGCCGTCGACGCGGCCATCGGCACCATCCCGACCCCGCCCGCGACGACCAGCGCGACCGCGCCGACCACGAGCCCGCCGGCGGCGAGCACGATCGGCGGAAGGCCCGTGTCGTCGGCCGCTGACAGCACGAAGTAGATCGCCGCGCCGACCATCGCGCCGAGCGCCCACAGCATGCCGACCAGGCTCACCTGGGTGCCGTCGACCAGGTCGAGCACGCCGACGAGCCCGAGCGCGGCGAGGACGGCACCGACCAGCGTCCGCGGTCCCGGCCGCTGCCCGTGCCGGCCCCAGAGCCACAGCACCACCAGCACCGGCGCCGTGTACTCGATGAGCAACGCCGAACCGACCTCCATGTGGTCGACGGCGTTGAAGTAGCACAGCTGGCAGCCGGCGACCGCGATCAGCCCATAGCCGACCAGCAGCCCGGCGTTGCGCCGCAGGAGCCACCACCGTCCGCGCAACGCGACCAGCGCCGGCACCAGCAGCACCGCCGCCGCGATCATCACCCGTGCCGTGACCGCCGCGCCCGCCGTCCAGCCGCTGTCCATCAGCCCACGCGCGAGTGCCCCCGACATCCCGAACGACGCCGCCGAGACGAGCGCCAGCAGCGTGCCAACGGCGGACCCGCTGCCCGCGGCGACGTGACCCGCCGCGCCGTTGTCAGGGGTGCCGTTCGGCAGGTCGGGGGCGGCGCCACCCGCGGTGACGGGGCCGGCGAGCGCACGGACGCCGGCCCCGCCCGCCAGTGTGGCCACCGCGGCGCCGTCTCCCGCCCGGCCGGGTGCCGCCATGTCATGTGTCAGGGACTTCATGACTAATGACGCTATGTCGGTCGGGTGTAATATGTCAACGTGCTGTTTGCTCATGACACGGAGGCGTCGCTGCTCGCGGCGGTCTGGCTGGTCAATTCCGCCGAGCCGCCGGACACTCTCGAGACCGTCGAGCAGCTGGACGACTTCTTCGACGAGTTCCACTACACCGGCCACCGCGACGGCGACGAGACCGAGCTCGCCGCGGTCCGCGAGCTGCGCCCGAGGCTGCGCCGCCTGCTCGCCGGCAGCCGCGACGACGCCGCCGAGGTGGCCAACCAGGTGCTCGCCGACGCCCACGCCGTCCCGCGCCTGGTCCGGCACGGCGGCTTCGACTGGCACATTCACGCCGTTCCGGGGAACGCGCCGTTCACTACTCGGATCATGGTCGAGACGGCGATGGCGATGGTCGACCTGATCCGCCTCGACGAGATGACCCGTCTCGCCGTCTGCGCCGCCGACGGCTGCGAGGGCCTGGTCATCGACCTCTCCCGCAACCGCTCCCGTCGCTTCTGCTCGGTCGCCTGTGGCAACCGCGAGGCCGTCGCCGCCTACCGGGCCCGCCGGCGAGCGCCAACTGTATAGAAATTCTTCGCGTTTCCCCTAACAAAAAGTAGATGGACCTCCGTTGAGGTCCAGAGCAGGCTCTGCGCGTGCGATGTCCGCGCGCGGACCGATGTGGACCGATGTGGACTGCCGGCCCGGCTGGAAGGTTGTGCGTTGATGACGAGGCGGGGCTGGGCGCTGTTCGCGGCGATGAGCGTGATCTGGGGAATTCCCTACCTGCTCATCAAGGTGGCGGTCGAAGGAGTGTCGGGGCCGGTGCTGGTGCTGGCCCGCACGGGGGTCGGCGCGCTGGTGCTGGCCCCGCTGGCGTTGCGTGACCGGGAGGGCTGCGCCCAGGTGGCGCGGCACTGGCGGCCGATCCTCGCGTTCGCCACGATCGAGATCCTCGGCCCGTGGATCCTGCTCTCCGATGCCGAGCAGCATCTGTCCAGCTCGCTGACCGGCCTGCTCGTCGCCGCCACTCCGGTCGTCGCGGTCGTCGCGACGCGGCTCGCCGGCGGCACCGAACGCATCACCATGGCCCGCTGGCTCGGCCTCGCGATCGGGACCGGCGGCGTCGCGGCGCTCGCCGTGCCCGGCATCGACGGCTTCGGCGTCCGGCCGGTCCTGGAGGTTCTCGCCGTCGCGGTCTGCTACGCGACCGCCCCGTTGATCGCCGTGCGCCGGCTCGGCGACGTGCCGTCGTTGCCGATGACGGCCGCCTGCCTCACGTTCGCCGTGCTCGTCTACACCGGCCCCGCCGTCGCGACCTGGCCGAGTGCCGTCCCGAGCGCCCGGGTTCTGGGCGCGCTCGTCGCCCTCGGCCTGATCTGCACGGCGCTGGCGTTCGTCCTGTTCTTCGCGCTGATCCGCGAGGTCGGCAACGCCCGCGCGACCGTCATCACCTACGTCAACCCGGCGGTCGCCATCGCCGCCGGCGCGATCTTCCTCGGTGAATCGCTGACCTGGTCCATCGGCGTGGGGTTCACGCTGATCCTCGTCGGTTCGGTCCTGGCGACGACCTCCGCGCGGCCACCGGCCGCGACCGAGCCACCCCTGGTCGCCCCGTCCACCCTGTCGGCCCCGTCCACCCTGTCGGCCTCGGCCGTCCTGGCCGGGTCGGCCACATCGGTCGCGGCACCGCCGGCCTCGCCACACCCGGCTCCGGGCGCGCCGTCGACCCGACAGCCGGGCGTGCGCGGCTGGGCCCTGTCCCGCCACAAGCCCGCCCGCTAACGCCGCCTCACCAGACGCCCCCCGTCCGCGCCAGCTGGCCGACGATCAGTCAGACGCCGCGCGTCACCACTGGCGCGCCGCGTCTGACTGATCTCCAGAACTCACGCCTCTCCAGAACTCACGCCGCGGCTGGCGGCAGCCGCGGCGGGCGGCATCAGCCGGAGCTCGCCCCGCGCGTCCCGTAGCGGGCGCGGAGGTCGACCTTGCGGACCTTGCCGCTGGCGTTGCGGGGGAGCACGTCGACGATCTCGATGGCGGTCGGCTTCTTGTAGGAGGCGAGCCGGTCCCTCGTCCAGGTGAGGATGTCGTCKAGCGTCGGCGGGTCGTTCGGGTCGGCGGGTTCGATCACCGCGAGCGGCGTCTCGATCCAGCGCGGGTGCGGGACGYCGATGAGGGCCACGTCGCGCACCTTCGGGTGGCCGGCGACGGCATTTTCGACCTCGGCGCAGTAGATGTTCTCGCCACCTGAGATGATCATGTCCTTCTTCCGGTCGACGACGTAGAGGAATCCCTCCGCGTCCTCACGGACGAGGTCGCCAGAATGGAACCAGCCGCCGGCGTACGCCGCCGCCGTCGCCTCGGGGTTGCGCCAGTAGCCGGACATGAGCCCCGGCCCCCGGTAGACGATCTCCCCGACCTCGCCGCGCGGCACGTCCCGCATCTCGTCGTCGACGATGCGGACCGCCACCGTCGGCACCGGCCTGCCGACCGACCCCAGCTTGCGCGGCGCGTCGGCGCCGTCCAGCACGCAGGTGACCGGCGACAGCTCCGTCTGCCCGAAGACGGCGACATTCGCGACGCCCGGAAACGTCGCCGCCATCGCCTCCAACGTCGACGCCAATGCGGGCGACGCGCCCCAGGACATCGACTGCAGCGCCAGATCCCGCTCCCGCACCCCTGGCACCTCGCACACCGCCTGCCACTGCGTCGGCACGAGGAAGGCGCTGGTAACCCGCTCGCGGGCCATCAGGTCGACGAGCGCCGCCGCGTCGAACGCCCCCGTCGGCACCACGACGGCCCGGCCGCCGGTCAGCAGCACCGGTGCCAGCGCGCCGACGCCGGCGATGTGGAACAGCGGAGCGCTCACGAGGACCACCGCCTCGCCGTCGGCGAGGCGGTAGGAGCGCATCGCCGTGATCGCCTGCATCAGCAGGTTGAGATGGGTCAGCATCGCGCCCTTGGGGCTCCCGGTCGTCCCCGACGTGTACATGATCAGGAACGTGTCGGTCTCGCGGACCTGGGCGTAGGGGAACCGTCCACCCGCCACCCCGGCCGTGCCCGCGTCGTCCGGCCGTTCGGGTTCGACCGCGACCGCCGCCTCGAAGTCCTCGGCGCCGGCCCCGGCCCGCGCCGGATCGCCGCCCGCCACCAGGCACACCTCGACCGGCACCTGGGCGCGCGCCGCGGCGGCGACCGGGGCGGTCGCCGCGTCCGCGACCAGCGCGACAGCGCCGCAGTCGTCCAGGATCCAGGCCACCTCCGCGCCGACCAGCCGGAAGTTCACCGGCACCGCGACCGCGCCGGCCCAGGCGGCGGCGAGCACCGTCTCGATGTGCTCGACGCGGTTGAGCATCAGTGTCGCGACCCGGTCGCCCGGCCGGATCCCGCGCCGCACCAGCGCCGCCGCGATCCGCGACACCCGGTCGGCGAGCTCGGACCAGGTGACGCCGCGACCGTCGAACCGCAGGGCGACGCCGTCCGGGATCTGATGGGCGTGCCGCACCAGCTGCGTCACCCAGGTGTACGTCCGTGCGGCCTCGAGAGCCGGATCGGGCGCTCCCCGGCCGCCGCCCGCGCCCGCCGCGCCCGCCCCCGAGATCGTCCGGTTCGTCGTGGTCACCATCCGTCCGCCTCCAGATCCGCCGGGCGCCCCGCCGCCGATTGTGTGACGCCGATCACTGACGTTAGGTCGGATCGGCCGCGCGCGGAACCCGGGACCGGGCGTTCGTCCGGCGCAGGGAGCGGACGGCCGTCCAGGGAGACGTCCCGAGAAACCGCGAGAGAGCTGGGCCGTCGCACGAAGGCGAGGTCGGCGGACCGGCCTGTCGGTGCCCGGACCTACCGTGGAGGCATGTGCCGCAACATCACGGAGCTGCGCGGCCTCGAGCCGCCGGCGACCGACGAGGAGATCGAGGCAGCCGCGCTGCAGTTCATCCGGAAGGTCAGCGGACTGCGCCAGCCGCCGCCGGCCGTCGCGGAGGCGTTCGACGGCGCCGTCACCGACGTGGCGGCCATCGTCCACCGCCTGCTGGACGGGCTCCCCGCCCGCCGCCAGCCGCCGGCGGCCGTCCCGCCGCTGCGCCGTCCCGAGGTTCGCGCCCGCCTCGGCCGCTGAGCACCGCCCGCGGCCCGTCCAGCCGCGCCTCGCCCTTACCCCTCGTCACAGCTGCACCCATGCGCGTGTACGCGCACATGGGTGCGCCGGTGCGCGTACGCGCACATCGGTGGYGCGGGGCGTCAGACGACCTCGGTGAAGGCATCCAGGAACGAGGCGGCAGGGGTGCCGCACGGATCGTTGAAGTACTCGCGGCCGCCGAGCAGGGCGAACAGCGGAACCGGAAGGCGGGTGACGTAGCGGCGCAGGCGAGCTGGCGCGCGCGGGCCGGCGAGCTGGGAGGCATGCGCGGCAAGTGAGGCGCGCTTCTGGCGCGCATAGCGGCGGACGTCCACCCGGTAGGCGATCTCCCGGCGTGGGGTGAACATCGGGGGAGCGGGCTCCGGCACCGCCGCGGCCGGGCTACCTGGCCGGGACGACCGGAACAGCCGGGACGACCGGAACAGCCGGAACAGCCGCGACGGCCGGAACAGCGAGCCCAACCGGCCGACGCGGACCAGTCGCTCGATGGTCTCGCGCGGGAGCGTCGCCTCCAACAGCCGGACGCCGCCGACCAGGTCCGCCGCGCGGACGCCTACCTCGTGCACCCGCACATGATCACGATGCCCGTACCCACCGCGCGCGTCGTAGCTGATCAGCACCGACGCCTTCTCCGCGCGCAGCAGGTCGGCCAGTCTCCCGGCCGCCTCGTCGAGGTCGGCGCGCGCGAACCGCTGCCGGTCCACCGGGTCCGGGTAGAACAGCGGCCCATGCCCGCTGTCGGCGTAGCCGAGGTGCTCGACCCGGGCGGCCCCAAGCTCCGCCGCGCTTGCCCGCAACTCGTCCAGGCGGACGCGTGCCTGCGGATCGGAGCCGTTTCCCAGGTGCCCGTCGGTCGCGACGACGATCACCACGCGATGTCCCGCCGCGGCGAGCAACGCCAGCGTCCCACCGCTCCACAGCGCCTCGTCGTCCGGATGCGCGTGCAGTGCCACCACCGAGCCCACGTCCGGGATCGTGCCAGACCGGCCAGACGGGGCCGGAACCGCGGCGCTCAGGGCTTCCGCGCGACCGCCACCCAGATAGGCACGGGGGTGGAGTCGGCGCCGGGGTCGGGACGCCACTCGGAGGCGGTGACGAGGCCGGGCTCGACGAGTTCGAGACCGGCCACGAAGCGCGCGACCTCGTCGCGTGTCCGGTAGACGGAGACCACCGGGCTGCTGGCGCTCGCCTCGTCCATGCTGCGGGCGGTCTCGGGACGGACGTCCGCGGCGATGTGGGCCAACGAGAGGTAGCTGCCAACCGGCATCGCGTCCAGGAGGGTTCGGATGACCTGGTGCGCCTCGTCGAACTCCGGGATGAACTGCACCACGCCGTGCAGCAGGGTCGCGATCGGCTGGGAGAAGTCCAGCGCGTCCGCCGCCTCCCCCAGGATCTTCTCCGGGTCACGCAGGTCGGCCTGCAGGTAGGCGGTCGTGCCCTCGGGAACACCGGTCAGCAGCGCCCGGGCGTGCGCCATCACGAGCGGGTCGTTGTCGACGTAGACGATGCGGCTCTCGGGGGCGACGCGCTGGGCGACCTCATGGATGTTGTCGTTGGCCGGCAGGCCGGTTCCGATGTCGAGGAACTGCCGGATGCCCGCGTCGGCGGCCAGGTACGTCACGGAGCGTCGCAGGAAGGCCCGGTTCGCCTGCGCGATATGGGGGATGGTCGGGTCGATCGCCAGCATCTGTTCGGCCAGGGCGCGGTCGACGGCGAAGTTGTTCTTGCCGCCGAGGAAGTAGTTGTAGATCCGCTCTGGATGCGGGATATGCGGATTTAACCCGGCCAAGGACTGCTCGTCATTGGGCATGTCCACTCCGTCCTCGGCCGCTGCGTCGCGGCGCATCTGGACATATTCGCAGAGCGTTGGACAACTGGTCATCCGACCGCCGTCGCTGCGCCGCCTGGTAGTCGACTGCGCACGGTGACGGGCGGCGGGAGCGGGCCGGCGGGAGCGGGCCGGCGGGAGCGGGCCGGCGGGTACGGGCCGGCGGGAGTGGGCCGGTGGGCTCGCTCCCGCCGGCTGTCGGCAAGCGTCGCGCCGGCGCCCTACTCCTCGCCGACGGGGGAGAGGTCGTCGTAGCGCTGGTGGGTGAACGGTATGACGTCCTCCTGCGGCAGGCGGCGCACGACGGCGCCGGTCTGGATGCTGGACCGCTCGGCGAGCTCGATGCCGACGAGGCGCCGCACCGGCAGGTCCGCGACCGGGTCGAACCGGGACTCGCGCAGGATGACCTCGCCGTCCACCCGGAACAGCCTGCGGTTCTTCTCCCGACGCTGGACGTGCACCAGCGCGGGGTCGTCGTCGAAACCCTTGCCGTCGGGCGCGGGCTGGAACTTGAGGTAGAAGCTGGTACGCACCCCGTTCGCCGGCAGGGACAGCTCCTCGACGAGCTGCCCGTTGATCTCGACATAGGTCACGCCGAGCCGGGTGAACGAGCCGGTCAGCCGCGTGCCCACCGCGAGGTCACCATCGAGGTCGAGGCGGACGTCGGCGATCTTCTTCGGCTCGCCGAACGTCTCCCGACCGCCGATGACCGACTGCTCGGTCGACATCGGCATCGTGAGCGCGTAGTCGCCGACCAGCCCGTCGTGGACGGCGCCGACGCCGAACGTGCCGGCGCCGAACGGCGCCAGGCCGCGCCCGACGTCGACCCGCGCGACGGTGACGCGCACGTGCTCGGGCGTGGCCGCGACCAGGGGCGGCGGTAAGACGGCCGCGATGAGGTCGGGGTCGGTCTCGTAGATCGCGACCAGCGAGGTCGCCCAGGTATCGACCGAGGTCGCCTCGACCTCGCGGTTGCGCAGCTGTTCGGGGGTGCGGGCGCCATAGCGGATGCGGGTGGCCACGACATCTCCTTCGGTGCGGGGGTGGGGAGTGCTCAGCTCCCGGCGGGGATGCCGTAGCCGATGAGGGCGGGGCACATCTCCGCCTCGATGGGCAGCGACGCCGGCTTCAGCGGCTCGGCGACCTCGGCGACCGTCGGGCCGAACCGGTCGGCGAGCGGGCGCAGCGCCGCCAGGTCGAAGCCGTAGGCGGTGGCGGCGTTGCCGGCGAGCATCCGCGCGACGTCCACCGGGTCGACGCCGGCGAACGCGGCCCGCAGCGCCTCGCGGGAGTAGGGGTGGCTGCCCTCCCGGTGCGGGTAGTCGCTGCCCCACATGATCTTGTCGAAGCCGAGGCGCCCGGCGGCCGGCACCTCGTGCCCACGCAGGAAGCTCGCGCCGATGCGGACCTGCCGGGCGAAGTACTCGCTCGGGCGCAGGCTCATCCCGCCGACGAGGTCCTTGCCCCAGACCGCCTCCTGCGAGTCGGCGGCGCCGCTGCCCATCCGGTCGAAGAAGTAGTCGAGGCGGGCCAGCTCGTCGGGGACCCACGCGGTGCCCTGCTCGGCGAGCACCAGCCGCAGGCCGGGGTGGCGCTCGAAGACGCCGCCGACGAGCAGGTGAGTGAATGCCCGGTGCGCCCACCAGGTGACCTCCAACAGCAGGATCACCTTGTCCTCGGCGCGCTCGCCCGCGGCAGGCGCGGCGCTGCCGCTGTGGTGGTTCACCGGCATGTCCAGCTCTTCGCAGACCGACCACAGCGGCTCGTAATACGCCGGGTCGTACAGCGGGGGCACGCCGGAGCCGGGTGGCGCGCCCGGCAGCAGCACACCGCCGAACAGGCCGTTCTCCTTCGCCCAGCGCACCTCGGCGACGGCGGCGTCCAGGTCGTGCAGCATGATCTGGCAGATCCCGGCCCGCCGGCCCTGGGCCGCGGCGCAGAAGTCAGCCATCCAGCGGTTGTGCGCCCGCAGACCGGCCCAGCGCCGCTCCAGGTCGCCGGCGTTCGGCGCCGGCGGCTGCTCGACGAGCGAGTTGTTCGGGTAGAACGGCGGGACCGTGTTCGGGTAGATCACCTCGGCGACGATCCCGTCGCCCTCCAGATCGGCCAGCCGGCGGTCGGAGTCCCAGTTCCGGCCGCCCAGGTCCCCCTTGAGGTCGTCATAGGGAATGGCGTAGTCGGCGGCCCAGGCGTCGAAGTCGTCGAGCCAGCGGTTTTCCAGATAGGGGCGGTAGCCGTGCAGGCTCCCGCCGCCATGGCAGTCGGCCGAGATGACGATGTAGCGGTCGTCCGGAGCCGGAGCCGGAGCCGGAGCCGGAGCCGGAACAGGAACAGGAACAGGAATCGGAGCCGGGACGGGAGCCGGGGCTGCCGCGTCGGCGGTCATTCCACCACGCCCCAGGGGAGGTCCTGGCCGGTCAGCCAGTGTCGGCCGGCGTCGCGGGCCCGCGCCCATTTCGCGACGTTGGCCGTGTCGTCGGTCTGGCCGAGGCTTTCGGGGGTGACGTTCAGCCGGTCCGCGATCGGGCGCAGCTGCGCCAGGTCGAAGCCGAACACCTCGGCCGCGGCTTCGCCGAGCATCCGGCGGGCCTCGGCGACCGGGACGTCGTGGAAGGTCTTCCTCATCCATTCGCGCGAGCGCGGCCAGGTGCCTTCGGGATGCGGGAAGTCATTGCCCCAGAGCATGTTCTCCAGGCCGATCTCGTAGCGCATGCCGATCTCGCGCCGCTTCGTGTTCGACGAGCAGATGAAGCAGTTGCGGTCGAAGTACTCGCTCGGCGACATCGTCAGGTCGCCCAGCGAGCCGAGCTTCTCCGCGCCCTTCTGGCCGAGGTAGAGCCGGTCCCAGAACCACAGCAGGTTCGCCACCCACCAGCAGCCGGCCTCGGCGACGCCGAACCGCAGCCGCGGGAACCGCTCGAACACGCCCGACCAGAGCAGGAACCACAGCGGCCGCGCCGGCCACCACGTCACCTCGGTGACGTAGATGCCGAGGTGGTCGCCGTAGGACTCCTTGTCCGCCGGGCCGGAATGGGTGAGCACCGGCATCTCCAGGTCCTGGCACAGCTTCCACACCGGGTCGTAGCGCCGGTCGTGGTAGGGCGCCTGGTGCATCCACATCGCCGGGATCATCACGGCGCGCAGGCCGGACTCGTAGGACCGGCGGATCTCGGCGAGCACGTCGTCGAGCGGGGCGGTGATCTGCACCAGCGCGATGCCGCGCCGCCGCAGCGGCGAATCGGCGCACAGCTCGGCGAGCCAGCGGTTGTGCGCGCGGGCACCGGCGAGGCCGAGCACCGGGTCGAGGTCCCCGGAAAGGCCGAGCCCGGTGCCGAAAGGTGCGCAGGTGCGGCTTTCCACGGCGTCCGCGTCCGGGAAGATGATCTCGGCGGTTATGCCGTCCGCGTCCATCTCCTTGTTGCGCCGCGCCGCCTCCCAGCCGCCCTCCAGGCCCTCGGCGTTCTCGGTGAACCATTTCTGGGCGAACTTCGCGTCGGAGGTTCCCATGCGGCGGATCTCCTCGACCGCCGCGGGCCTGCCGGCGAGGAACTCGTCGAACGCCGGGTGGAATTCCTTCTCCAGGTAGTCCCGGTACAGCTCCGTCGGTAAGCCCGCGTGGCTGTCGGACGTGATGACGATGTACGGCGTGGTTGTGCCGGCGGCGGTGCCGGAGGTACCCGCGCCGCTGGCGGGCTCGCCTTTTCCTGTCGCGGACAAGGTGTTCTCGGGGGCTTTGTGGTCGGCGGCTTCGTGCTCGGACGCGGAGGCCATGGGGCGTCCCCTTCGGCTCGGCCGGCCCCTGGGACCGGCCGCTAGGTCGGCCGCTAAGTCGGCCGCTCGGGCGGCTCGGCGGCGGCTGCCCGCCGCCCGATCAGGGAACCTCTTTGCATCAACCATGTCAATCTTTGCACTATGCGAAAAGAGGGCGATAGGGTCGCCGCATGTCGTCGCGCCCGCGGCCATCCCCGCAGACCGACCGGGTCATCGCCGTCGTCGAGATGCTCGCCGGCGCTCCGGGTGGCCTCAGCCAGTCGGAGATCTCCCGGCGGCTCGGCACCACCGCGGCCACCTGCTACCCGACGCTCGCGGCGCTCGAGCGCGCCGGCTGGCTGCGCCGCCACCCGACGCGGCGCACCTACGCGCTCGGCCCCGGGCTGATCGCCGCCGGCCAGGCCGCCACGGCCGGCACCGACGCGCTGGCCGCCGGGCGCGGCCGGATGGCCGACCTGCACCGCAGGCTCGGCCTGTCCGTGGTCGCGCTCGTCCCGGCGGCCGAGTACGCCACGGTCGCGCACCTGGTCGTCGACCCGCGCGGGCGCCCGGTCGCCACGCTGCGCGTCGGTGACACGATCCCGTTCCACCCGCCGCTGGGGATCACGTTCATGGCCTGGCAGCCGGACGCCGTGGTGGAAGGCTGGCTCGACCGCGGCGGCGTCACCGACCCGGCCGACCGCGGCGAGTACCGCGAGCTTCTCCACGTCATCCGCGCCCGCGGCTACTCGGTCGAGCTGTCCGCCTCCCTCGACGAGCGGGTCCGTCGCCAGGTCGGCGCCGCTGCCGCCGCCAACCTGCGCGGCCAGCTCCCCGGCCTGCTACGCGACCTCGCCGCCGGTCTCGCGAGCCCGTCGGACTTCGTCGCGGGCGCGCTCGACCCGGACCAGGACTACCGGGTCGACTCGCTGTCCGCGCCCGTCTTCGACGCCCACGGCGCCGTCGCCCTCGTCGTCTCCCTGCGCGGCTTCGCCGCGGCTGTCACCGGAGCCGAGACCACCCACCTCGCCACCGCGCTCACCGCCGCCGCCATCACCATCACCGCCGACGTGTCCGGTCGCCCCCCGGACCTCGGCGACCTCTAGCGGGAGCGGGAGCTCTCTGGTTTCCAGCCGAGGACCGGGCCCAGCCTTTCGGCCATGTCGGTGAGGATCTGGACGTAGTCCTCGTGCTCGAAGGTGAAGGGGAGGGCGAAGGCGACCTCCGTGACCTCGCGGAAGCCGGCATGGGCGTAGAGGGCCTCGGCGATCTGCTCCGAGGTGCCGAGCAGGTCGCGGGCGAACAGCATGCGCTGCGGCCCCTGCGGGCTGAAGGTCCGGGGGGTGCGGGCGTCGACGTAGGCCTGGTAGCGGGAGCGCTGGTCGGCGGTGGCGCTGTCGGTCGGGATCACGACGARGCCCTGGGACACCCGAGCGGCGGGGCCGTCKGGGTGCGCCGCGCGGAACGCCTGGATGTGGGATCGCTGGACGGTGGCGAAGTCGTCCGCGTCGACGGTGTCCTTGTCGTCGACGGCCCGTACGACGCTGCTGGTCAGGAAGTTCATGTCATGCTCGCCCGCCCACGCGGCCGACGCGACGCTGGCGCCGCCGTACCACATCCGGGACCGCAGCCCGGGCGAGTGCGGCTGCACCCGGTCGGAGAACTGCTCGAAGCCCTCGGCGCCGCGGAACGCGCTCGCCGGCTCGCCGGCCACGTGCCTCAGCAACCGGGCGACCCGTTCGTAGGTGAAGTCCTCGAGGTCGCCCGTATCCGGGTAGAGCGCATCCTTGACCCGCTCGTAGAAAAGCGGTGGCCCGACGCTCACACCTGGGTTGACCCGTCCGCCGGAGAGAATGTCGACGGTCGCGAGGTCCTCCGCCAACCGCACCGGATTCTCCCAGCCCAGCGGCGTGACCGCCGTGCCGAGGTGGATCCGACTGGTCCGCTGCGTGGCGGCCGCCATGATCGCGATCGGCGACGATATCCCGTACTGCAGGTGCCGGTGGCGCAGCCAGGCACTGTCGAACCCGAGCCGTTCGCCCAGCTCGATGATCCGCAATGTGGACTGGTGCCCCGGACCGGGGTCGTTCTCGTCGAACAGCCCGATTGTCAGGAAGCCGAGCTGCTCCAGTGCGGCCCCCGGCACAGGCATACCGCACCCCCGACCTCGGCATTCGCGACTTCTCGACCTTACCGGTCGACGTAGGCGGGCACCTGCCGGCCGGCCGCGCCGTTGGCTGCCGAGGTGCTGCCGGCTGCCGAGGTGCTGTCGAGTTGTCGTCGGCTGTCGAGGTGTGGGTGTCGCGCTAGGCCTGCTGGCAGGCTCGCGGGAGGGTGCRCCCGGCCGGTGGGCGGGCGCACAGCAATGCCCAGGCTGCGAGAGTCGAGGCGTCCTGGATGACGCCGTCCGCGAGCATGGCGAGCCATTCGGGGTGGCTGAACCGGCGGGCCACCAGATCCTGCTCTTCGACGGTCGGTGCGCGCGGGCCTTCGGTCAGGTCGGTGGCGAGCCAGACGTGGCAGCCCTGGGTGGAGTAGCCGTAGGCGGTGAACAGCCGGCCGAGGTGGTCGAGCCGGCCGGCCCGCAGCCCGGTCTCCTCCCGCAGCTCCGCCGCGGCGAGCACCGCCGGGTCGATGTTCGGCTGGTCCTCCCAGGAGCCCTGAGGGAACTCCCAGAAACGTGCGCCGACCGGGTAGCGGTACTGCTCGACGAGCCACACTCCGTCGGCGTCCACCGGGATCACCAGCGCGAAGTCCGCCTTCTCGACGACGCCGTAGATCCCGGTCGACTGGTCGGCCCGGACGATCGTGTCCTCCCGCACCCGCATCCACGGGTTCTCGTACACCGCTCGGCTCGCCCGTACGGCGATCGGCCCGTCGTCCGCCACGCCCACCTCGCCACCGAGTCGTCGATCCGCCTGCCCTGCTTCCCGCCTGCCTTTACCTACCTCATGACGGTCTGTCTTCGCGGGATAACGGCCAGCCCGCCATGCCGGGCGTTTGGGATGTTGCGGGCCACCTCCCGGACGCGCCGGCTTTACGTGAAGCAAAGGGGTGGTGTGCGGCGGAATGGTCGTGTAACCGTTTCAAAACGGGATGAACCTATGGTCGGAAGGCATGCGTGTCACCGCCGAGCCGCTCCTGCGGCACTACTGGTACCCGGTTGCCTTCGCCTCCGACCTCGGAGGCGCGCCCCTCGCCCGCCGGCTGCTCGGCACCGACGTCGTCCTGTGGCGGGACGCCGAGGGACGGCCCGCCTGCGCCGCCGACCGCTGCCCACACCGCGACGCCAAGCTGTCCCGCGGCTGGACCGAGGACGGCGCCGTCGTCTGCCCTTACCACGGCTGGCGGTACGGCTCGGACGGAAAGTGCGTGCTCATCCCGCAGAACGCGCCAGGGCAGCGGATCTCACCGCGCGCCGTGGTGGCGACCTACCCGGTGACCGAGGCGCTCGGACTGCTGTGGGTCTGCCTCGACCCCGCCTCGGAGCCAGCCACCGCGATGGCCGGCATCCCGGCGATCCCGCAGTTCGGGCAGCCGGGCTGGCGGGTCGTCCAGGAGTTCGACACCGTCTGGCCCTGCTCGGCGCCGCACCTGCTGGACAACAACCTCGACCCGGCGCACATCGCCTTCGTGCACCGCCGGACGTTCGGCAACCCGCGGACGCCGCACATCGACCGCGTCGAGATCACCCGCAGCGCGGCCGGGATCCGACTCGTCTCCCGCGTCCCCGTCTACGCCCGCCCCGGCGAGACCGGCGTGACCGAGCGGCGCACCACCACCGACGTGTACGCCCCCTTTACCGGCGTCTTCCACATCCGCTACCCGGACGGCCTGTCGCACATCATGGTCAAGGCGATCGCGCCGGTCGACGACGGCACCTGCCGGCTGCTGCAGTTCGTGGTCCGTAACGACACCGAGGCCGACCGCCCCGCCGCCGACATCATCGCGTTCGACTCCGCCGTCCGCGACGAGGACTGGTGTGTCCTCGAGACCATGCCGCCGGACTACCACCTGGACCTGACCGCGAACGTCCACATCGACACCGACCGCGCCACCATCGCCTACCGCCGTCTGCTCGCCGAGGCCACCGCAGGGACCTGGCGGCCGGCCGGCCCGGCCGGTCCCGCGGGCGAGGCCGGCGCGGAGCCGGATGGCGCCCTGGCGGCCGAGATCGACGCCGTGCTGAGAACGAGCTGATGCCGCAGCTGTCGTCGGCCGGGTCGTGGCAACGGCTGGCCGGGGTCGTGGTGGTGCTGACGGCCTGCCAGCCTCGTCACCGCGTATCCGCACGCACCATTCGCGTACCGGTTCGCCGTCGCCGACGGATTCGTTTTCTGTGCCCCTTCCAGCCGGTGGCGTTCGGCATGTCGTCCGGTGTCCGCCGATAGCCTCCAAACCATGCGAGTGCGGCGCGTCGACCCACGCGACACCATGTGGGAACTGGACAACCCGGTATACCGGGTCTATTTCTGGACGCGCCCGGCCCATTCGAACGCCTCGCCCAGCTCGACCGAGTTCGAGATCACGGAGACCGACGTCCCCGCCGTCCTCGACTGGGCCAGACGCACGGCCGGCAACCGCACCTTCGTTCTCTACGCCGTCTGCGAGGCCGACGGCCGCAAAGGCCTGGTCCGCCTGGCCGGCCAGGATCCCAACAGCGGCACGGCGGCGGCCGGAACGATCAGCATCGCTCGGCCGTCAGCCGGAAGTCCTTAGGCTCACTGCCGGCTCGCCAGCGACGGACCATGACGACGAGGGTTGGCCGGCGGCGGCGCTGATCGGAGCCAGGAGCATGGCGGCGACCACGGACGGAGCCGCCTCCGCCATGTCGGTGTTCGTCAGTCCCGGATGGCACCGGCCACGGCCCACGGCCCACGGCCCGCAGCCGGTGGCCGGTGGCCGGTGGTCAGCGATGGAATGGGCCGGGAGCCCGGCGGTCTACTTGATGCCGTGAGCGCGCGGTTCCGCGGGACCGCGCGGAGTGTGGCGCGTGGCGCCCTCGCCGGTCGTCGCCGCCAACGTCGTGGCGCTGGACGTCCTGACGTTCGAGCGGGCATCGGACGTTCGGAGCCCGGGTTCAGGCGGATGCCGCGACGTCCTGAATGACGGGTGGCCTCCGGAACGTTAGCCGCCCTCCAGGCCGCTCCGCCCCGTGCCGCTCCGCCCCGTGCCGCTTCACCGGCATGGCGGCGTTCCCGAAGAGTCGATCATTGCTCTGAGCTGGGGCGATGGCGCAAAAGTGTCGGAGGCGGGTGGGAGTCTGGTTGCGTCGGTGGCCCATTGACCCCGGGTGGTGGTGGCGATGTCCGCGATCGCGATGTCCGAGTCCGAGTCGGCGTCAGCGTCAGATGCCGTGTCGTCGCCGTCTGTGCTGTCCGTGGACGTGGAGGCTGCTCCGCTGGAGGTGTTGGAAGGGGAGATCGTCGCGTGGGCAGGACGACTCGCGGCGGCGACCTGCGGCTGGTTGGTGATGGTTGCGGCGTTCGACCGGCGGGGTGGCTGGTCGGGGCAGGGGTTCTCGTCCTGCGCGCACTGGCTGGCGTGGCGCTGTGGGCTCGCGGCGCGCACCGCCCGGGAGCACCTGTCCGTCGGGCACGCGCTGGAGACCTTGCCCGCGATGCGGGCGGCGTTCGCGGCTGGACGGCTGTCCTATTCGAAGGTGCGTGCGGTGACGCGGGTCGCCGAGCCGGACAGTGAGACGGCCTGGCTGAACCATGCGCTGTGCTGCACGGCGGCGCAGTTGGAGAGACTCGCGGCCACCTGCGAGCGGCTGACCGGCGACCACGCGGGTCAGCGGGCGGGACGCCGGGTGTCATGGCGGACCGGCCGGGACGGGATGCTGCGGCTGTCGGCGGTGCTACCGGCGGACGAAGGCGCCCAGCTCGTGGCCGCGATCGACGCGGCCCGCGCGAGCCTGGAGGACACCACCGCGCCGCCACCTCCGGACGAGACCGACCAGGTACCGGCGGACGGGGAGGTGGTCGCGGCGCCGCGGGACCGTCGGCTGGACGCGGACGCGCTGGTGACGCTCGCGAACGGCTTCCTGGACCGGCCTGCCCCCGGTCTCCTGCTGCCATCGCACACGGTCACCGTTCACGTGGACGCCGATACTCTTCTGCGCACCGGCCGGCCGTGTCCAGCGAGCCCCCACCCCGCCAGCGCCAACTCGGCCGACGGGGATCGGACCAACGTGGCCGATGCCCCCGATGCCCCGGACGCCCCCGAAACCCCGGACACAGACCAGGTCTTTGGCTCCGGCATCCGCGGTGCCGTCGGGGAGGTTGCCTCGCTCGATGGTCCACCCGGCGCCCGTCGACTGTCGCGAGCCGACGTCGAGCCTGGGATCGGTCTGCCCATGTCGGCGCTGCGCCGGCTCGGCTGCGACGGCCTCCTGCGCGCACTGCTGTCCGACGCCGAGGGCAATCCGTTGCACCTCGGGCGGCGCCGCCGGCTACCCAACCGCCGGCTGCGCGACGCCGTCTACGCCCGGGACCTCGGTACCTGCCAGTACCCGGGCTGCGAGCGCACCCGCTGGCTCCAGATCCACCACCTGACGGAGTGGTCCGCCGGCGGCGGGGCGACGGACATCGGCAACCTGACCATCCTGTGTACCGGTCATCACCATGCCGTCCACGACGAGGGCATCATCCTCGAACGGGGTACCGAAGGCGCGGTCGTGGCGACCTTGCCAGACGGACGTCTCGTGCGGCCCRCTCCGGTCGTCGACCCCGGCCGCCGACCCATCGAGACCCTGGCGGCCGCGACCCGCCACCTCGACGACGACGCGATCCTCGCCCGCGACGGCGGTCGGCTCAACCTCGCCGACTCGATCTGCGTGCTGACCCAGCACCAGTGGAACGAAGCCGCCCAGAGGACGCACGGCGGTTCCGGCGGTCTACGTGACCAGGCAGCAACGGACCATCTCCGCCCACCGGCGGCGCCCGAGCACGGCGGCGCCGGTCGTCGTCACTGGCCCACCGGGAACAGCACCAGACATCCGGTCCGTCGCTCCCAACGCCGCCACCGTCCGACCACCCCCATCGGGGGCGGGTAGCGAGGCCGGCAGGCACCCGGCCTTCCCGCCATCGTCGGAGGAACGTCGCTGCCAGCCCCGAGCTTTCCGGTCGGCAACCTGTGCCCCAATTCGGTCAGAACACGCTCCGAGCCCGCGTCGCTGGACTGGCGTCTGCGGTTAGCGGGCGCTAACCTGGCGGCATGTTAGCGACCACTAACCTCGGGTCCCACCCGCTCGGGCCGGCGGCGGGGGCGGTGCTGACCAGCAGGGTCGACGCGGGGTCGGCGGAGGGCAGGGCGAACGCGGCCCGGCACGCGGGGCTCGTCGCCGAGCTGCGCGCGAAACTCGCCGGCGCGCGCAGCGGCCCCGAGGCCGCCGTGCGCCGGCACGTCGACCGGGGCAAGCTGCTGCCGCGCGACCGGGTCGACGGGTTGCTCGACCGCGGCAGCCCCTTCCTGGAGCTCTCGCCGCTCGCCGCCGACGGGATGTACGACGGCGACGCGCCGGGCGCGGGCATCATCACCGGGATCGGCCGGGTCTCCGGCCGCGAATGCGTCATCGTCGCCAACGACGCCACCGTCAAGGGCGGCACGTACTACCCGATGACGGTGAAGAAGCACCTCCGGGCCCAGGAGGTGGCCCTGCACAACCGGCTGCCCTGCGTCTACCTGGTCGACTCGGGTGGCGCGTTCCTGCCGCTGCAGGACGACGTCTTCCCCGACCGGGAGCATTTCGGCCGGATCTTCTTCAACCAGGCGACGATGTCCCGCCAGGACATCCCGCAGATCGCGGCGGTGCTCGGCTCGTGCACCGCCGGCGGCGCGTACGTGCCGGCGATGAGCGACGAGGCGGTGATCGTGCGCGACCAGGGCACGATCTTCCTCGGCGGCCCGCCGCTGGTGAAGGCGGCCACCGGCGAGGTCGTCTCCGCGGAGGAGCTCGGCGGCGGCCTGCTGCACTCGCGTATGTCCGGCGTCACCGACCATCTCGCCGAGGACGACGCGGACGCGCTGCGGATCGTCCGCCAGATCGTCGGCGCGCTCGGCCCGCGCGCGCCGCGCCCTTGGGATGTGGCTCCGACCGAGCCGCCGGCCGTCGACCCCTCGACGCTGTACGCCGCCGTCCCGACCGACGCGAAGGTCCCGTACGACGTCCGCGAGGTGATCGCGCGGGTCGTCGACGGCAGCCGGTTCGCCGAGTTCAAGCGGGAGTACGGCTCGACGCTGGTGTGCGGCACGGCGAGGATCCACGGGCATCCCGTCGGGATCATCGCGAACAACGGAGTGCTGTTCTCCGAATCCGCTCTGAAGGGCGCGCATTTCGTCGAGCTTTGCGACGCCCGCTCGATCCCGTTGTTGTTCCTGCAGAACATCACCGGGTTCATGGTGGGCCGCGAGTACGAGGCCGGCGGCATCGCCAAGCATGGCGCGAAGATGGTGACGGCCGTGGCCTGCGCCCGGGTGCCGAAGTTCACCGTCGTCATCGGCGGTTCCTTCGGCGCAGGCAACTACTCGATGTGCGGCCGGGCATACTCGCCGCGCTTTCTGTGGATGTGGCCGAACGCGCGGATCTCGGTGATGGGTGGCGACCAGGCGGCGGCGGTGCTCGCCACCATCCGTCGCGACCAGCTCGAGGCCAGGGGACAGGACTGGAGCCACGATGCCGAGGAGACGTTCCGCCAGCCGATCCGGGACCAGTACGAGGCGCAGGGCAGCCCTTACCACTCGACGGCGCGGCTCTGGGACGACGGCGTGATCGACCCGGCCGACACCCGCACCGTCCTGGGGCTGGCGTTGTCCGTCGCGGCGAACGCCCCGATCGACGATCGCGGCTACGGCGTCTTCCGCATGTGAGCCCGCACGCGAACCCGCACGTGAACCCGCGGGTGGGCCCGCCGCGTCGGAGACGGCAGCCGAAACAGCAGAGGTCAACGAACAGGTGAGTGGGGCGATGTTCGACACGGTGCTGGTGGCGAACCGCGGGGAGATCGCGGTCCGGGTGATCCGGACGTTGCGACAGCTCGGGATCCGCTCGGTCGCGGTCTACTCGGACGCGGACGCCGGCGCGCGCCACGTCCGCGAGGCCGACGCCGCGGTCCGGATCGGCCCGGCGCCCGCGCGTGAGTCGTACCTGAACCCCGCCGCGGTGCTGGCCGCCGCCTGGGCGACCGGCGCCCGCGCGATCCACCCGGGCTACGGCTTCCTCTCCGAGAACGCGGCGTTCGCCGCCGCCTGCGCCGACACCGGCATCGTCTTCGTCGGCCCGCCGGTGCGGGCGGTCGAGGTGATGGGCGACAAGATCGCCGCGAAGCGCGCGATGATCGAGGCGGGTGTGCCGGTGGTCCCCGGCCGGGCCGAGCCCGGAATGGACGAGGCGGCCCTGGCCGCGGCCGCCGAGGAGATCGGGTTCCCGGTGCTGATCAAGCCGTCGGCCGGCGGCGGTGGCAAGGGCATGCGCGTCGTGCGCTCGGCGGACGAACTGGGCGACGCGATCGCGTCGGCCCGCCGCGAGGCGGCGAACGCGTTCGGCGACGACACCCTGTTCCTGGAGCGATACGTCGACCGCCCCCGGCACATCGAGGTGCAGGTCCTCGCCGACGCCCACGGCAACGTCATCCACCTCGGCGAACGCGAGTGCAGCCTTCAGCGACGCCACCAGAAGATCATCGAGGAGGCGCCGTCGGCGCTGCTCGGCGCGCACCCGGAGGGCGCGGCGACCCGGAAGCGGATCGGCGCCGCCGCCGTCACCGCCGCCGCGGCCGTCGGCTACGTCGGGGCCGGCACGGTCGAGTTCATCGTCGCTGGCGACGAACCGGAGACGTTCTACTTCCTGGAGATGAACACCCGGCTGCAGGTCGAGCACCCGGTCACCGAGCTGGTCACCGGCGTCGACCTGGTCGCCGAGCAGCTGCGCGTCGCCGCCGGCGAGCCGCTGCGGCTGCGCCAGGCCGACGTCATCCTCACCGGCCACGCCGTCGAGGCCCGCGTCTACGCCGAGGACGCGTCCCGCGGCTTCCTGCCGACGGGTGGGGAGATCCTCGCCCTCGCGGAGCCCGCGGGCGAGGGGGTGCGGGTCGACTCGGGGATCGCCCTCGGCTCGACGGTCGGCTCCGACTACGACCCGATGCTGGCGAAGGTGATCGCCTGGGCGCCGGACCGCGCGGGCGCCCTGCGCCGACTCGACACGGCGCTCGCCGGCACTGTGCTGCTCGGCGTGACCACCAACATCGGCTTCCTGCGCACCCTGCTGACCCACCCCGACGTCCGCGCGGGCGCGCTGGACACCGGCCTGGTCGAACGCCACCTCGCCGGTCTCACGACCACCCGCCACGCGGCGGCGGGCGCGGGCGGGATGGCGGGCGGGTCGGCGGGCGCCACCGACGGCGCCTGCGGCGGCGTCGGCGTCGGCGGCCCGCCGGCGGACGTGCTCGCCGTGTACGCGCTCGCGCAGCTGTCGCGGCTCGGCCCGGCGGGGCCGGTCGTCGACCCGTGGGACATCCCTTCGGGCTGGCGGGTCGGCGACGACGCCTGGCTGTCCTGGACGATCGACGCGGGCGGCGGCGCGCGCCACCGGGTGGACGTGCGCGGCACGCCTGCCGCGGCGTCGGTGCGCATCGACCGGCGGGCGCCGATCGCGGTGTCCGTCGCGGTTGCCGGCCCTGACCTGGCCGCCAAGGCGGAACGGCTGCTCGTCACGCTCGACGGCGTGACGACCAACTGGTACGTCACGGACGGCCCTACGACCCCCGGAGCGACCTCCGGCGTGCTGTGGGTCGGCACCGGCGGGGCCGCGTGGCCGCTCGCCGAGTGGGTACGCGAACCGGGTGCCGCCGCGGCGGCGGCCGGCGACGGGCAGGCCCGCAGCCCCATGCCTGGCACGGTCATCGCGGTCGACGTCGCCGCCGGTGACACCGTCACCGCGGGCCAACGGCTCGCCGTCGTCGAGGCGATGAAGATGGAGCACGCGGTCACCGCGCCGGTCACCGGCCTGGTCAAGGACGTGCTGGTCGACGTCGGAGCACGGGTCGACCTCGACGCCCTCCTCGCCGTCGTCGAGCCGGACACCGCCGAGCCGGACACCGCCGAGCCGGACACCGCCGAGCTGACCAGTAAGGAGCGCCACGATGCCTGACACCCGGCTCACCGACGAGCAGGAGGCGCTGCGGGCGACCGTCGAACAGTTCGCCCGCGAGGTCGTCGCGCCGGTCGCGGCCTACCACGACGAGACGAAGACGTTCCCCTACAAGGTCGTCGCCCAGATGGGCGAACTGGGGCTGTTCGGGCTGCCGTTCCCGGAGGAGTACGGCGGCCAGGGCGCCGAGTACTTCACGCTGTGCCTGGCGATCGAGGAGCTTGCGCGGGTCGACTCGTCGGTCGCGATCACCCTGGAGGCGGGCGTCGGGCTCGGCGCGATGCCGATCTACCGGTTCGGGACCGAGGAGCAGCGCCTCCAGTGGCTGCCGGAGCTGACGAGCGGGCGCGCGCTCGGCGCGTTCGGCCTGACCGAGCCCGGCGCCGGCAGCGACGCGGGCGGCACCCGCACCACCGGCCGCCTCGAGGGCGACGAATGGCTGATCAACGGCTCGAAGGCGTTCATCACCAACTCGGGCACCGACATCACCCGCGTCGTCACCGTCACCGCCGTCACCGACCGCTCCGAGGCGGGCAAGGCCGAAATCTCCACGATCATCGTTCCGGTCCCGACACCCGGCTTCACCGCCGAGCCCGCGTACTCCAAGGTCGGCTGGCATGCCTCCGACACCCACCCGCTGTCCTTCGCCGACGTGCGGGTGCCGGCGGCGAACCTGCTCGGCGAGCRCGGCCGCGGCTACGCGAACTTCCTGCGAATCCTCGACGAGGGCCGGATCGCGATCTCGGCGCTGTCCGTCGGCCTCGCGCAGGCCTGCGTCGACGAGTCGGTGAAGTACGCGAAGGAGCGCCAGGCGTTCGGTGCCCCGATCGGCACCTACCAGGGGATCCGGTTCAAGATCGCCGAGATGGAGGCGCGGACGCACGTCGCCCGCACCGCCTACTACGACGCCGCGGCCAGAATGCTCGCCGGCCTGCCCTTCAAGAAGGAGGCGGCGATCGCCAAGCTGTTCTCCTCGGAGGCGGCGGTGACGAACGCCCGCGAGGCGACCCAGATCTTCGGGGGCTACGGCTTCATGAACGAGTACCCGGTCGCCCGCCACTGGCGTGACGCCAAGATCCTGGAAATCGGCGAGGGCACGTCGGAAGTCCAGAAGATGCTCATAGCCCGCCACCTGGGCCTGTAGCACCGGACCCGGCAAGGTCGGCCGAGCCGAACGAGCCGGGCGCGAAGCTCGGCGCCGTGGGGACCGCAGGCCGTCCTCGCGCTCCGAGACGAAAGCGGGCGCGCCGGCCACTGGTCGAGGCCCGGCCGCGAGCGGCCCTGGCGCGTCCGCGAGACCAGATGATGTAGTGGTCCGGATGATGTGGTCGTTAGGTACGTGCCCATCCGGGGGACCAAGACTGGAACTCACTGCCGGTGACGAGGTCTCGCCACCGCAACGACGCAGCACTGGGGAGCAGAACGTGGATCCGACGCCTTCAGCCGATGGCCCGGGCGACTCCAGCGGTGCCCACGGTGGCGGCCCGCGCGACGTCGTGCAGCTCACCATTCCGGCCGCGGGCGCCTACCTCGCCGTTCTGCGTACCGCGACGGCGTCGCTCGCCGCCCGGCTGGACTTCACCCTCGATGACATCGAGGACCTGCGGATCGCGGTGGACGAGGCGTCCGCGCTGCTGCTGGTCTCCGCCGTCCCCGGCTCCGCGCTGGAGTGCGCGTTCGCGCTCTCGCCCGGTCTGATGCGGGTCACCGTCTCGGTGGAGAGCCTCGACGGCGAATCGCCGTCGAAGGACACGTTCGCGTGGACGGTGCTGAGCGCGCTCGCCGGCGAGGTCTCCAGCTCCATCGGGCCGGGCAATCGGGTGACCATCGAGCTGGCGAAGCGGCGCGGCGACCTGGGATAGGCCGCCCCATTGCGAGGCCGCCCGCTGAGCCGCGTGGGCCGCGTCGCCGACCTGGGCCGACCCGGGCCGGGCGGATCGGCCCGGGTCGGCGCGGCGCGCTAGGCGCCGATCTTTTCGGGCGCGTCGGCCGCTGCCGGCGACGCCTGCCGGGGGACGGCCACGGTCGCGCGCTTGCGGGTGCCGCCGAGCAGGGACGGCAGGACGGCCGGGGCGGCGGAGCTGCTGGCGGCGCGGATCGACTCGCGTAGCGACGCCATGGTCGCGGAGAGCGCGGTCGGCTCGTAGCCGCAGTGCGCCATGCAGTTGTCGCAGCGCGGGTCGCGGCCCCGGCCGTACGCCTCCCAGTCCGTGGTCTCCAGCAGTTCCTGGTAGGACTTGGCGTATCCGTCGCCCATCAGATAGCAGGGCTTCTGCCAGCCGAGCAGCGAGTAGGACGGAATTCCCCAAGCGGTGCAGGGAAAGTCGACCTTGCCCTCGAGGAAGTCGAGGTACAGCGGCGAGTGGTTGATCCGCCAGCGGTCGCGGCGGCCGCCGGCGAATGCCTCGCGGAACAGATTCCGGGTCTCCTCGACGCCCATGAACTTGTCCTGGCCAGGCGCCTTCTCGTACGCGTAGGCCGGCGACAGCATCATCCCGTCGACCTTCAGGTCGTTGTTGAGGTAGTCGAGCACCTCCATCACGGTCTGCGGGGTGTCGGTGTTGAAGAAAGTCGTGTTGGTGGTGACCCGGAATCCGCGCCGCTGGGCGTCCCTGATGGCGTCCACGGCCTGGGCGAAGACACCCTGCTTCGCCACCGACGCGTCGTGGCGCTCCTCGAGGCCGTCGATGTGCACCGCGAGCGACAGGTACGGCGACGGCCGCAGCTTGTCGATCTTCTTTGGCAGGAGCAGCGCGTTGGTGCACAGGAAGATGAACTTCTTCCGCTGCACCAGTCCGGCGACGATCTCCTCGACCTGCGGGTGCATGAGCGGCTCGCCGCCCGCCAGGCACACCACCGGCGCGCCGCACTCGTCCACCGCCGCGAGCGCCTGCTCGACCGGCATGCGCTGCTTCAGGATGTCCGCGGGGTGCTGGATCTTTCCGCAGCCCACGCAGGCGAGGTTACAGGCGAACAGCGGTTCCAGCTCCAGCGTGATCGGAAACTTCGTCCGACCCGCGAGCCGCTGCTTGAGAATGTACGCGCCGATTTTGATCGCCTGACGCCGGGGAATACTCATCTACGCCCTTCCCGCCGCTCTCACCAGCCGTCCGCCGTGGCGGCCGTGCATTGTCCTTTGTTTGGTCACCCTAGGCGAGGGGTTTCCGTGGCGCCGGGCGTAAGGATGTCGTGAGAAGGATGTCGCGAATACCGCCTCCGCCCGCCAGCCACCGATACGTCCATGGCGCCGATTTGGTGAGAAGGACGACGGGCGCCATGCCGGTGAAGCGGGAAGCGCGCGTCCTGACGTGGTGTGGGTCAGGACGCGCGCTTCCCGTGACGGAACCCGTGACGGAACCCGTGACGGAACCCGTGACGGAACCCGTGACGGAACCCGTGACGGAACCCGTGACGGAACCCGTGACGGAAGTCCCGGCGCTGGGAGCCCTACGCCCGGGAGACCGGAGCTCGGCGGGCGTCGTGGAGTCGGGCAAGGACGGCGGCAAGGACGGCGGCGAGGTCGTCGACGGAGGTCTCGGTGACGATCGAACGGTCGCGGGTCCGGAGCTCGACGATGCCCTCGGCCGCGCGGCGACCGACGATGACCTGGTAGGGGCAGCCGATGAGGTCGGCGTCGGCGAACCGGACGCCGGCGGAGCCGCCCGGGCGGTCGTCGACGAGCACGTCGAGACCGGCTTCCGCGAGCGCGTCGGTGACGGCCCGGACGACGGCCGCGTCGACCTTGCGGCCCAGCGGGATCACCTGGACGTCGTAGGGCGCGAGGGGCGCCGGCCAGATGACGCCGTGCTCGTCGTGGTGCTGCTCGACCACGACCGACAGGAGGCGGCTGATTCCGATCCCGTAGCAGCCCATCACCATCGGCAGGTCCTTGCCCGCCGCGTCCAGGAACGTCGCCTCCAGCGGCACGGTGTACCTGGTGCCGAGCTGGAAGATGTGTCCGATCTCGACGGCGCGCTCGACCGCGAGGGGCCCGGCGCCATCCGGAGACGGGTCACCGGCACGGACGTCGACGATGTCGGCCCACTCGTCCGGCTCGAAGTCGCGCCCCCGGTTACAGCCGGTCAGATGGTGGTCGAGCTCGTTCGCGCCGGCGCACCAGTCACGGCCGGCCGCCACGTGATGGTCCGCGACGATCCTGCCGACGTGGGGAGCGAGCCCGACCGGGCCGACATGCCCGCGCACCAGGGCCGGGTACCCGGCGAAGTCCGCGGCGTCCAGGAGGACGGGCGCCGCGCCGAGCACTCGCGCGAGCTTGTGCTCGTTGACCTCGCGGTCTCCCGGGCACAGCACGGCCACGACCTCTGTCCCTTCGCCCGCCGGGATCTTGTAGAGCAGGCACTTCAGGACCTGGTTCGCCGGGATCTCGAGGAACCCTGCCACCTCGTCGACGCTGCGTGCCCCCGGCGTGTGAGCGCGGCGCAGTGGACGGGTACCCGGTTCGACCGGCGCCGGCCGGGCGCAGGTCGCCGCCTCCAGGTTCGCGGCGTAGGTGCCCCCGGGCGAGTGGACGACGAGGTCCTCACCGACCTCGGTGGGCGCCATGAACTCGTGGTTCACGTCGCCGCCGATCTCGCCGGCCTGCGCCCGGACGGCGCGGAACCGCAACCCACAGCGCGTGAAGACCCGCTCGTAGGCGTGGTACATGGCCCGGTAGGTCTCGCGCAGCGAGTCCTGACCGTCGTGGAAGCTGTAGGCGTCCTTCATGACGAAGTCCCGGGAGCGCAGGAGACCGGCGCGCGGCCGCAGCTCGTCGCGGTACTTGGTCTGGATCTGGAAGACCCGCAGCGGCAGGTCGCGGTAGCTTTCGATCTCGCCCGCGACCAGGCTGGTGACCAGCTCCTCGTGCGTCGGGCCCAGGCAGAGCTCGCTACCCCTGCGATCCGTCACGCGGAACATCAGGTCGCCGTAGCGGTCCCACCGGCCGGTGCGTTCCCACAGTTCGCGGGGCATCAGCGCCGGCATCAGCAGCTCCTGGCACCCGGCAGCCGTCATCTCCTCGCGCACGACGTCTTCGATCTTGCGCAGGACGCGTAGCCCGAGTGGCAGGTAGCTGTACACGCCGGCGGTGGTCTTGCGGATGTATCCGCCGCGCACCAGCAACCGGTGGTTGGTCGTCTCGGCCTCGGCCGGGTCGTCGCGAAGCGTCCGGACGAGGACACGGGAAAGAAAATGGACGCGGGAAGGCGCGTGCATCGGAAGGCTCCGTCACGTCGAGGCGGCCGGCGAGGCCGCGTCGTCTGGGGGCGGTCGGCTGACGGCTCATGGCCGTCAACGGCGATCGAGGCCGAGCCACCCTCGACGGATGGCTCGGCTACCTCGGTCGGTGCGTCGCCCCGACGAAGCCCATCCGGATCTCTCCTCTGCCCACGGCCGGTCTTCCGCTGCCGGCCCGTTCGAGAGCCGGAGCGAGGCCTACGGTAGCGCCCCCGGCCGCCACGACGTCACGGATTTATGCCGCGCGCCATGCGGTGCGGTGCGGTGCGCGGCGGCGGGTCAGCGTGGTCGCTGGTTGTCCGGGAGACGCGCCGGGTTGGCCTTGCCGGGGTTCGCGAGCGTGGTCGTGGCACAGGTGCCGAGCAGGCCGGCGGCGTCGTGGACGGTCGCCTGGCCGAAGGAGACGCCATCGACGGCGTACTGGTCCTCGGCGAGGACGCCGAAGAACTCACCCACCGGCTCGCGGACCAGCGTCAGCGTGAAGTCGGTGTTGATGTACTGGATGCCGGCGGTGCCACGATGGGTCGTCGGGCTGGTCATGTCGCCGGCCAGCACCGCCCGTATCAGCGGCGTCAGCTCCGTGCCCTCGACGACCTCGCGCAGCTCGCGGATCCACACCCCGCCTCGCTGGACGTTCGCGGTCGGGCCGAGCGCGGCGGTGAGCGTGGTGCCGGGCACCATCGGCCGGACGTCGGCGCGCGAGCCCGCCTGCAGCTGCGGGTTGGGGGAGCCCAGCGCCGGCGCGGGCCAGTCGCCCCGGTCGGCGTGCCAGATCTCGCCGGCCGGGTTGCTCGACGGGCGCAGGAACACCGCCGTCGCGCGGGTGACGGGCACGCCGTCGTGGCTGACGTGCACATCGGCGACCCGGATCCGCCCACCTGCCCGGACCAGCGAGGTGGTCGCCGCGAGCGGCGCGGAGGGGATCGATCGGAACATGTCGACGGTGAGCCGAGCGAGCCGGTAGCCGGGTTCGGCCTGCTCCTGTTCCAGGACGTGCCCGATCAGGCCGCCGAGGATGCGGCCGCTGATGGTCCTCGCCCCCCAGACGCCGCTGGCGAACAGGCCGGGCAGGTAGCGGCCGTCGTCGAGGCGGCGGAAGTAGGCCCACGGGGGTCCCTCGTCCGCGCCGAGGTCCGCGGGCGCCGGCTGGCCGTTGGGGGGCGCCGGCTGTTCGGTGAGGGGCGGCGGCTGGCTCGCGGCCGGCTCGGTCGTCGTCATTCGCCGCGCCAGACGGGCGGGCGCTTCTCGGCGAAGGCGAGCGAGCCCTCGATCGCGTCCTTCGACCGCACGACCGGGTCGAAGATCGGCGCCTGCTTCACCGACCAGTCCTCCTCCGTCCAGTCCGCCGACTCGACGATGATCTGCTTGGTGGACCAGACCGCCAGCGGCGCGTTCGCGGCGATCTCGGCGGCGAGCCGCCTGGCTGCGGCCAACGCCCCGCCAGGCTCGGTGAGCCGGTTGACCAGGCCGTAGCGATGCGCGTCCGGCGCCGCAAGGAAGCCGCCGGTGAGCGAGAGTTCCATGGCGGCGTGGTACGGGATCCGCCGTGGCAGCCGGTAGAGGCCGCCGCTACCCGCGACCAGGCCGCGTTTCGGCTCCGGCAGACCGAACCGAGCGTCGTCGGCCGCGACGATGAGGTCGCAGGCGAGCACGATCTCGAACCCGCCCGCGACCGCGTACCCCTCGACGGCCGCGATGACCGGCTTGCGCGGCGGCCGGTGGGTGAGGCCGGCGAGGCCATGGTCCAGCATCGGGTTCTCGCCGCGGACGAACGCCCTGAGGTCCATGCCGGAGCAGAAGGTGCCGCCGGCACCGGTGAGGATCGCCACAGTCAGGTCAGCGCGCGCCTCGAACGCGCGCAGCCCCGCATCCACACCCTCGCTCAGCGCCCGAGTGATCGCGTTCTTGGCCGCGGGCCGGTTGAGGGTGATCGTCATGACCCCGTCGGCCGCCTCGACCAGCACCTCGTCGGGCACAACTACCTCCTTACGAGGCGCGGGGGAGAGCAAGGACCAGGGAGAACCGGAGAAGACGAGGGAGAACCAGGAGGGACGCCATTCCGTCGTACACGCCGGCCGTCGCGGCCCGCAACTGGTTGCCCGGCGTCACCGACCGGTGCCCTGGGTCACCGATCCGTGTCCGGCCCACCGTCGGTGATTGCGGAGGACTGGATTCCGGTTCTCTGGAATCCGGAGTTTACGCAAGAGTACGGTGAAGATATTCCTGACTGATGATCTACCGGCCGGGGGCTGCCGATGCCGTGGCACCCGCCGGGGGCGGGCCCGTGTCGGACCCGGGCGCGGCCGTGGACTGCCGGGGCCTGGGCGCGGAGCCGCGCCGTGGAGGAGGGCCCTACTCATGACGTCGCTGACGCAGCCGCCGAGCGTGGATCTGCCGCCCGTGGAACGGCTGCGGCCCGGGCTGTGGAGCATCCCCGTCCCGTTGCCGTCCGTCGGCCTGCGCCATGTCTTCGTCTACCTGTTCGAGACCGACGCGGGTGMGTACATCGTCGACGCCGGCTGGGACACCGAGGAGGCGTTCGACGCCCTGTCCGCGGGACTGGCCGTCGCCGGCTACCGCATCGGTGATGTCCGTGGCGTCATGGCGACCCACATGCACCACGACCACTACGGCCTCGCCAAGCGGATCCGCGACGAGTCGGGTGCCTGGGTGGCGTTGCACCCGGCCGACGTCGAGATGCTCAAGCGGTTCGCGGGAGACACCTCCGAGCTGCGCGCCGGCATGGCCAGGCTGCTGGTGCGCGCGGGCGTGTCGGCGGACGAGATCGCCACGATGACGCGGGCGCTGCCGCCGGCGGGCGCGTTTCCCGCGCCCGCGCTGCCGGACGTCCTGATCGAGGACGGCGACCGCCCGGACGTCCCCGGCTGGGACCTGCGGGCCATCTGGACGCCCGGCCACTCGCCCGGCCACCTGTGCTTCTGGGAGCCGGCGAACCAGCTGCTGCTGTCCGGCGACCACGTGCTGCCGCGCATCACGCCCAACATCCCGTTCTCGCCGGTGGAGGGTGACGACCCGCTCGGCGACTACCTGGCCTCGCTCGACAAGGTCGGCGCCTACCCGGCCCAGGAGGCACTGCCGGCGCACGAGTACCGGATCGCGAATCTGCCCGCCCGCCTCGCCGAGCTGCGCGCGCATCACGACCAGCGCTTCGGCGAGATCATCACCGCGATTCGCGACGGCGCCACCACCGCCTGGGCGATCTGCCAGCGGATGACCTGGTCACGCCCCTGGCACGACGTCGAGGGTTTCATGAAGCGCGCCGCGCTCGCCGAGGGCTTCGCGCACCTGCGTGCCCTGGAGCACCGAGGCGTCGTCCGCGAGCTCGACGGCGACCCCCCGACCTGGGAGCTCACCGCCGGCTGACGGCTGATCGGTGGCCGCCTTGGCGGCCGCCGGCTTCCCGGCCCGGCCCGGTTCGGCTCGGCCCGGCCCGGTTCGGCGGCCGGGTGGCCGGCTGGCCCTTCAGGTGAAACGATGTTCTAACCGCCATAGCGTCTGACGGGTCACGTCCCGTCGGAGTCGCCGCGGGAAGAGAACTCGGAGGGCCACGTCATGGCGATCGCCATCAGCGAGGAGCATCGGGAGCTTGCCCGGACGGCGCGGGCGTTCCTGACGTCCAACGACGCACGGGCCGCGAACCGCGCGTTACTCGAAGCTGACGAGGAGCCGCTGCCGACCTTCTGGAAGGAGTTCGCGGACCTCGGCCTGCTGGGCCTGCACCTTCCGGAGGAGCACGGCGGCGGGGCCGGGCTGCCGGAGCTGGTGGTCGTCGTCGAGGAGCTGGGCCGCGCCGCCGCGCCGGGGCCGTTCGTGCCGACCGTCGCCGCCGGCGCGGTCATCGCGGCGGCCGGGGACGCGGAGCAGCGGGCCCGCCTGCTGCCGGGGCTGGCGGCCGGCGAGACGGTCGGGGCCGTCGGACTGCTCGGCGACCTGACGCTCGCCGACGGCAGGCTGTCCGGGTCCGGGGGAGTGGTTCTCGGCGGCGCGCTCGCCACCTTGTTCGTGCTGGCGACTGGCGACGACGTCGTCCTCGTTCCGGCCGGCGCGGACGGGCTGACGGTGGAGGTGCCGGCGGCGCTCGACCCGGCGCGCCGCTCGGCCCGGCTGTGGCTCGACGGTGTCGAGGTGGCCGGCGTCCTGCCCGGTGCCCGCCGCGCTGCCACCGCCCTCACCAGAGTGATCTTCGCGGCCGAGGCGGTCGGCGGCGCACTGGAGACGGTCGAGGTGGCCACCGCCTACGCGAAGGTCCGCGAGCAGTTCGGCCGCCCGATTGGCGCGTTCCAGGCGATCAAGCACCATCTGGCGAACATGTTCGTCGCCGCGGAGCTGGCGACGGCCGCCGTCTGGGACGCGGCCAGGGCCGCCGTCGACGGCGCGGGCGCCGACGAGCTCGAGCTCGCCGCCGCGAGCGCCGCCGCGCTTGCCCTGACGGCGTTCGCCGGCGACGCCTCGTTGAACATCCAGGTACACGGTGGCATCGGCTACACCTGGGAGCACGACGCCCACCTGCTGCTGYGCCGCGCGACGACGCTCGCGGCGGTGCTCGGCCCCGAGTCGGCGGCCGCCGACGTCGCCGCGCTGGCCGCCGCCGGGGTGAGCCGCGCGTCGACGCTGGACCTGCCGGCCGAGGTCGAGGCCGCGCGCGAAGGCGTCCGCGCCTTTGCCCAGGAGGTGGCCGCCCTCCCGGAGAAGGAGCAGCTCGAGCGGCTCATCGACACCGGCTACATCCAGCCGCACTGGCCGAGGCCCTGGGGTCTCGCGGCCTCGGGCGGCCTGCAGCTCGTCATCGACCAGGAGTTCGCCGCCGCGGGCGTCCAGCGCCCGAACTACGGGATCACCAGCTGGAACATCCTCACCCTCGTCCAGCACGGCACCCAGGACCAGATCGACCGGTATGTGCGCAAGGCGCTCACCCGGGAGGAGATCTGGTGCCAGCTGTTCAGCGAGCCGGCCGCCGGCTCCGACGCGGCCGGCATCCGGACCCGGGCGGAGAAGGTCGACGGGGGCTGGGTCATCAACGGTCAGAAGGTCTGGACCAGCCTCGCCCAGTACTGCCGGCGCGGCCTCGCGACCGTCCGCACCGACCCGGACGCCCGCAAGCACGCCGGCGTCACGATGATGATCATTGATATGAAGCATCCCGGCGTCGAGGTCCGCCCGCTGCGCCAGACCACCGGGGACAGCCACTTCAACGAGGTCTTCCTCACCGACGTGTTCGTCCCCGACGCGGACGTCGTCGGCGAGCCGAACCAGGGCTGGAAGGTCGCCCGCGCGACCCTGGGCAACGAGCGCGTCAGCATCGGCGGCGGGATCGGCGCTCCGGCGTCCGCCGACGTCGTCGAGCTCTACAGGGCCAGGCCCGACGCGTTCCCAGCGGCCGCCGAGCGGGTCGGCCGGCACGTCGCCGAGGGCCTGGCGCTGCGCCAGCTCAACCTGCGCGGCGCCGTGCGGGCGGTCGCCGGTGGCGAGCCCGGCCCCGAGGGCAACGTCACCAAGCTGGCGCTCGCGGAGCACACCGGGTCCGCGGCCGCGCTGAACCTCGCCTTCGCCGGCCCCGGCGCGGCGTTCCTCGACGGCCCGGGCGCCGCGGCGGGCCGAGGTGCCCTGGGCTGGCGCGCCATGACCATCGCCGGCGGCACATCCGAGATCACCCGCAACCAGATCGCCGAGCGCATCCTCGGCCTTCCCCGCGACCCGCTGCTGAAGTAATGACCCGTCCCTGAAACGACCCGAGAACTTACTCCGTGGCCGGAGCGTGGTTGGCCATGGTCTGTTCGGCCGCCGGGCCCCGCGCCGCGCATCGTCGCGTGGGACGCGCGCGAGGTTGGGCGGCGTCTTGCCGAAGTGGCAACCAGGTTGGTGAGGCCGGGGTGCGATGGGCAACGATGGGCGGGTGACCGACGAGATCGAGGCGGGATCGCCCGCGTCTGACGCCCTTGCGTCTGCTGATGGATACGCGGGAGATCCCGGGGTGGCGGCACACTGGGACGAGCGGTACGCCGACAGGGAGCGGCTGTGGAGCGGCCAGCCCAACGGCGCGCTGGTGGCCGAGGTCGCCGGGCTCACTCCAGGGCGGGTGCTCGACGTCGGCTGTGGCGAGGGGGCGGACGCGGTCTGGCTCGCGAGCCATGGCTGGGATGTGACCGCGCTCGACGTGTCGGGGGTCGCCTTGAAGCGCGCGGCCGGGCATGCGGCCGACGCCGGTGTCGCCGTGCGTTGGGTGCATGCCGAGCTGGCGGGGGCGGGGCTCGTGCCGGGATCGTTCGATCTCGTCTCGGCGCAGTATCCGGCGCTGCTGCGCACTCCCGACGCCGCGGCCGAGCGCGCGCTGCTCGCCGCGGTCGCGCCCGGCGGCGTGCTGCTGCTCGTGCACCACGCGGGAATGGACAGCCACCAGGCGCGCGACGACGGCTTCGACCCGGCCGACTATGTCTGGCCGGCCATGATCGCCGCGCTCCTCGACGACGACTGGATTGTCGAGCGCAACGAGCAGCGGCCGCGCATCGCACCCGAGGGCGGCGCCGGCGCGCACCACACCGACGACCTGGTACTGCGCGCACGCCGGCTGCGCTGAGCCCCCTCCCTGGCACGGGCGCGGAACGGCGCCCGGCCGAAATAGCCACAGGTGCATCTGGCGGCCGCTCGCCGTCACCCGCAGGTGTACGTCCTCGCGTGGTTCCCGCGCGCAGACCGTCATCGCAGACCGTCATCGTGGGCCGTTCGATGTGGGCCGTTCGATGTCGAGTCAGCCCCCGGCGGCTTCGACGCCGGTCAAACGATGTGCACCAGGTCCGCCACGGATGAAGCCGATCCGCTACCGCGTGCTGGTGCATGCGCCTGACAAGCGACAGCCCGTCGCAATCGTCGTCCTCCGGATCGTCAAGGCGCACGTGGCGGCCCCACTGCCTTATGGCCCAGATGATCGGCATGGTCGCCGACCGGACCTGACCGGCGACCGACACCACCAGGTACAGGAATGCGACTGGTTGGCCGACAGGCGGTCGACGGACGCTTGTCGCGGACCTGGTCAGGAATACGCCCAGCTCACGGGACCGGTTCACCCGGCACAGGCTGTGCGCGATCGCGGGCCGCCCGAACGACATCAACGAAGGACCATCATGTTTCCCCTCCACACCGACCTCGCCTTCCAGCTCGCCCGTGAGCACGCCGCCGAGGAACACCGGCGGGCCGCGCGCCACCAACTGGCCCGGGATGCGCGCGGCCCGCGGCCCCGACGCGCGTGGCTCGCGGTACTGACCGGCTTCCTGCGCCGAGACGGCGACCCGGGGCCGGCCGGCCAGACACAGCGGCCCCGGCCGGGTGTGCCCCTGCCGCAGGCAGTACCAGTCCCCAGGCCAGCCAGCTCGACCACCCGGTCACCCGACCTGATCAGCCCCGCCACTCATCTCATGATCCGGCCACTCCGGCCACCGCGGCGACCAGAGCCCCCGTCGATGACGGGCGTCGGCGGCGAGGCCCGGACCCAGCGGCGGGACTCCCGGCCATGACCGGCTCCCTGCGGCCGCTGGTCATCATGGTCCTGGTGATCACCGAGGTCGGGCTGTGGCAATGGCGGGTGATTCTGACCGGCCGTGGTGCCAAGGGTCTCCCGACCGTGCTGGGCATCATCGGCGCCATCCTGCAGATCACCGCCATCGCGCAGGTCGTCGCCTACGTCCAGGACCCGCTCACCGTGGCCGCCTACGCCCTCGGGGTCGGCGGCGGGGTCCTCATCGGGGTGACCGTCGGAAATCGGTTCACCGCCGAGGCCGTCGGCGTCAACGTCCTCACCCGACAGCCTGAACTGGACAGTCAGCTACGCGCCCGGGGCTGGCCGGTGACCTCCTACGAAGGCCGCTCCGAGAACGGCGTCGTGCACCTCCTGCAGATCGTCGTCGACCCCCGCGCCCGCGTCGCGCTGCTCGCCGACGTCACCGAACTGGCCCCGCAGGCGTTCTGGACCACCGAGAACGTCCAGCCCGGCCCCGGCCTCGGGCAGCCACGCCTGAGCGGGCGGCCCGGCCGCCAGGTGACACCTCGCCGGCGCCTGACCGCTGTCACCGTCGGTCAGCACTAGGTCCACGACCCAACCGCGGACCCGTCCCGGAACCAGGAGCTGGACGTTCGCCCTCGGCACAAGCATGTCGGAGGCCGGCCTGGTGAAACCGAGGTCTGGGATGGTGGAGGCCTGGGTGCCGCACCGTCCCAACCTCGGGAGATCATCGTGAGTTCCTCGCTCTACGACGACGTGGGCGGCCTCGACGGCCTGCGGCGCCTGTCCGCGGCGTTCTACGACCGAGTGCTCGCGGACGAGCTGCTCGCACCCGTGTTCGCGCACTTCACCCCCACCCACCTTGAGCACGTGGCCGTCTGGCTGGCGGAGGTGTTCGACGGGCCAACGGATTTCTCGGCCCGCCTCGGCGGCCACCAGGCCCTGCTGCGCAGCCACCTCGGGCTCGGGATCACCGACGAACACCGGCAGCGCTGGCTGAAACTGATGGCCGACGCGATCCACGAGGTGCTACCCGGCCGGCCGGAGCTGGCCGCGACGCTCATGGAGTACTTCGACTGGGGTACCGCCATCGCCCAGGACGTCTCACAGAACCCCGTCGGGACCGACCTGGGCGACCCCGGCCCCACCCCGCGATGGGGACACCAGGGCCTCGTCCACTGACCTCGCGCCGCCAACCCCCGGCACGACGCGATCGACCGATGCGGACCGTCCTGATCCAGGGCGATGGTGTCGTCGCCGCGGGTGCCGCTGCCGGTGTTCGGTCGGGCGGTGGACCGGTCTCCTGGTTCTTGGAATGTATGTTCCGAGGGCAGGGCTGACATCCCGCCGGTTCGTCGACGAGAATCGCTGGGAGTCTGCGCAGGGTATGTCGGCGAACTGGTTTCCGGCTGCCCCTGTCTGGTATTGGTCGTCATCGCTTCAGGTGGCTGCTTACCAGTAATACTTGCTGGTAGAGGTGTGCCGTCGACTAGATCATGTCGACGGCTCCTGTTTGTGGCCAGTCTTTCCGGCTCGGCGCGCGGCTTCCTGGAGACCGGCGGGGTTGTGTTCCCCGCTGCCGAGTTCGGCGACAGACTCGGAAATGCGTTGTCCTGGCTGCCCGGGCGTTTCGGGGGCGAGGAGAACGTGATGAACGAAGCTGTGGAGACGGGGCGGCGTCCCAGCGGCCAGCGGCGGCCGGACATTCCCATGCCGTCGGGCCGGCCGGGAGAGCCCGAGCTGACGACGGTGGACCTGCCGCTGCCCGTTGGCGCCCCGCCGCCGTGGGTGCGGCCGGCTGGTGGTCGTGGGTCGGCGGTGGGTGGCGGCGCGGACGGCGAGCTGAAGACAGTGATATTGCCGCCGTTCACTGGCGCGCCGCCGCCGTGGGTGCGGCCGGCCGGCGGTCGTCGGTCGACGGTGGGTGGCGGCGCKGACGGCGAGCCGACGACGGTGATGTTGCCGTCGCCTGTCGGGATGCCGCCCATGATGGTCGGGGGTGTATGGGCCGGCGGCATTGGCCCGGCCGCGCCGACGGCCCGGCCGGCGGCGAACCCACGGGCGCGGATGGTGTTCGCCGTCGTCTGCGCCGCGGTCTTCGTCTCCAATCTGGACCTGTTCGTCGTCAACGTCGCGTTCCCGGACATCCACCGCGCGCTCGGCGGCCAGTTGTCGACGCTGTCCTGGGTACTCAACGGCTACGCCATCGCCTTCGCGGCGCTGATGGTGCCCGCGGGCCGCCTCGCGGACCGGCACGGGCACCGCGACGGCTTCCTCCTCGGCCTCGGGCTGTTCACGGCGGCGAGCGCCGCCTGCGCGGCCAGCTCCGACCTGACGATGCTGATCGTGGCCCGGGTGGCGCAGGCTGTCGGAGCCGCGGCGCTGATCCCCACCAGCCTGGCGCTGCTGCTCGCCGTCACTCCGCCCGAGCGGCGCCCGGCCGCGGTGCGTGGCTGGGCGGCCGTCGGCGGGCTCGCGGCGGCGTTGGGGCCGGTCGTCGGCGGGCTGCTCGTCGAGGCGGACTGGCGGTGGGTGTTCCTGGTCAACCTGCCCTTCGGCGTCGTCGCGTTGGTGGCCGGGGCGCGGGTCCTGCCGCGGCAGCGTCAGACCGCCTCCGGACCGTTCCCGGACGTCCTCGGAGTCCTGCTGCTCACCGTCGGTGTCGCGCTGCTGGCGCTGGGCCTGGTGCAGGCCCCGTCGTGGGGCTGGGCGTCGGTGAAGGTGATCGGGAGCTTCGTGGCGGCGGCGGCGTCGCTGGCAGGGTTCGTCGTGCGCTCGGCGCGTCATCCGGCGCCGGTGGTGGAGCTGACGGTGCTGCGCGCGCCGGGATTCGGGCCGGCGGTGTTCGCGCTGCTGCTGTTCAGCGTGGCCTTCGCCGCGATGCTGCTGTCGGTCGTGACCTATCTGGACGCCGCCTGGGGCTGGTCGCCGCTGCTGGTGGGGCTGGCCGTCGCGCCCGGACCCGCGATGGTGCCGCCGGTCGCGTTGGCACTCACCGGCCGGCTGATCGACCGGTTCGGCAGCGGCCCGGTCGCGGCTGTCGGCACGCTGGCCTTCGCCGCAGGACCCGCCTGGTGGGCCCTGCGGACGGGACTGACCCATGACTACGCCACGTCGATGCTTCCTGGTCTGCTGATCGTCGGGTTCGGAGTCGGGCTCGCCCTGCCGACGCTGACCTCCGGGGCGACGTCCGCGTTGCCAGCGGACCGGTTCGCGACGGGCAGCGCGGTGGTGAACATGGCCCGCCAGATCGCCAGCGTGCTCGGCGTCGCCATCCTGATCGCCGTCATCGGCTCGCCGACGGCACGGACGGTCGTCGCCGCCTTCCACGCGGGCTGGTGGTTCTGCGCTGCCGCATCACTCGCGGCCACCGCCGTCGCCGTTCTCAGCCTGGTGCCCCGGGGGCAGGGACGGACGTGACATGCGCGGGCGCGGGCGCCCAGCTGTCAGGGCGAGGCCGAGAAGCCCTCCGCGAACCGCGTTCACCGTGGCGCTCGGCTGGACCTGTCCGTCGGCCGACGGGCTCTTGAGAGTCGCCGGGCACAGCCGATTCAATCGGGTACCGAGGCCATCTCCATCGCCACCGCCATCGGGCCTGCTCGGCGCGAGGTTCGCCCGTTGGCGCCGCGGCCGTGGGGTGCGCGGGTTGGGAGGGGGTGGCGCCGATGCCGGTCCGGGTTGCCCTGCTCGGTGACCGCTCTGTCACCGACGTCGCATCGGGTGAGGTGCGGACCAGGTCCTCGCGGATCGTGGCGTTGCTCGCGTGCCTTGCGCTGAACCCGGGTCGGCCGCAGTCCCGGCAGCGGCTGGCGGGGATGTTCTGGCCGGACTCGACCGATGGGCAGGCCCTGACGAACCTGCGTCGCGAGCTGCACGGGCTGCGCCGGGTGCTCGGCGGCGAGCCGTGCGTGGAGGTGTCCGCGCAGGCCCTGCTGTGGCGGGACACCGCTGGCGTGACCGTGGATCTGCGCGTCTTCGACGCCGAACGCCGCGAGGCGCTGGACGCGCTGACGGCGATCGGCCTCGGTGCCGCGCTGCCGCACGTGGACGCGGCCCTGCGCCACTATGGCGGGGAGTTCCTGCCTGGCATCGACGAGGAATGGGTGGCGCCGGCCCGCGCGGACCTGCACCGGCAATGCGTGGAGCTGTGCACGCTGGCCTGCCGGGCCACCCGGCAGCTTGGTGACACCCGCGGCGCCACCGAGGCGGCCCGCCGGCTGATCGGGTTGGAACCGCTGGACGAGACCGGCTACCAGGTGCTGATGGAGGTGCTGGCCGAGGCTGGTGACCGGGCGGGCGCGGTCAGCACGTACCACCGATGCTCGGCCCTGCTGGAGCGGGACCTGGGAGTCACCCCGGGCCCCGCGCTGCGCGCCACGCTGGGGCGAATCATGCGCGGCCAGCAGGTCCAGGGCCAGCATGACCAGGATCAGGGCCGGGATCAGGGGCGGGACCAGGGCCACGACTCGGCGGCGGCGTCCCTGGCCGGCCCCACCGCCGGCGCGGTGGAGGTGGCTCTGGTCGGCCGCGACCGGGAGTTCGGGGAGCTGCGCCAGGCCTGGCGGACCGCGGCGGGCGGCGGCGCTCGCCTGGCCGTCGTGCGCGGCGATGCCGGCGTCGGAAAGACCCGGCTGGTGACCGAGCTCGTCGCGCTCACCGCGCGGACGGGTGCCGTGGTGGCCAGTAGTCAGTGCTTCGGCACCTCGGGCCGGCTGGCGCTGGCACCGGTGGCGGACTGGCTGCGTAGCCCGGTCGTGGGTGCTTCCGGGAACAGGCTCGAGCCGGTATGGCGGGACGAGGTCGACCGGCTCGTTCCCTCCACCGCCGGGCGGGCGGAGCCGGCCGGGCAGGCCGGAGGTTCCCCCGCCTGGCAGCGTCACCGGTTCTTCGAGGGTCTGGCCCGGGCGCTGCTCGTGGTGGGCCGTCCGACCCTGCTGGTCCTGGACAACCTGCAGTGGTGCGATCACGAGACGTTGGCGTTCCTGACCAGGTTCCTCGGCCTGGCCGGCGACGCGCCGGTCCTGGTGGTGGCAACGCTGCGCGCCGACAGCCTGGACCGCGAACCCGAGCTGAGGGACTGGCTGGGCCGGATGCGGGCCGCCGAGCTGCTCACGGAGATCCCGCTCGACCCGCTGCGGCAGGAGGACACGGTTCGGCTGGCCGAGGTGACGAGCGGCCGGACGTACACCCCGGCCGAGCGTGGCCTGCTGCAGGCGGCCACCGGCGGCTACCCGCTGCACGTGATCGAAGCGATGCGCGCGGTGGCCACCACCGGCGCGTCACCGCTGCCGACCGCAGACCTGGCCCTGGTCCTTCGCGACCGTCTGGCACAGGCCGGAGCCGCGGCCCAGGAGATCGCCGGTCTGGCCGCGGCCGTGGGCCGCGACTTCAGCCTGGAACTGCTCGCCGAGGCCAGTGACCTGGACCTGGACGCCGTGGTCTGCGCGGTGGACGAGCTGTGGCGCCGCCGGATCCTGCGGCAGAGCGCGGACGGCTACGACTTCGCCCACGACCTGCTCCGTGGCGCCGCGTACGCCAGCGCCGCTCCGGCTCGGCGGTGGCTGTGGCACCGTCGCCTGGCCCAGGCCTTGGAGCTCCTGCACGCCGATGATCTGGAACCGGTGGCCTCGCAGCTCGCGGAGCAGCACGCGCGCGCGGRCCGGGCGGACCGGGCGGTGGGCTACTACCGGCAGGCGGCGGGGACCGCCTCCGGGGTCTTCGCCCACGCCGAGGCGGTGCGCCTGCTCGACGCCGCGCTCGTGATCGTCCGCGCGCAGCCGGAGTCCCGCGACCGTGACCGGCGTGAGCTGGACCTGCTGGAGGCCATGGCCGCGCCGTTGAACGCCTGGCGGGGATACGCCTACGGGTCGCTGCACGACCTGCACGTGCGTTCGATCGCGCTCGCGGAGTCCCTGGGCCGCGACGATTCCCTCCTCAGCGGCCTCGTCGCGCTGTGGGCCTCGACATTCGTTCAGGGCCGCATGACCGAGAGCCACACGGCCGGTACCCGGGCGCTGTCCCTGGCCCGGCCGGGATCGTCGTTCGCGGGCGCCGCGCACTTCGCGGTCGCCGGTTCGCTGCTGTGCATGGGCGAGCCGGCCCACTCGCTGCGGCAGTTCGAAATGGCGGCCGCGCAGGCGCACCCGGTGTGGCTGACCATCGGTACGCGCCCGGACGTCCACTCCGCGGCGTTCGAGGCCCACGCGCACTGGCTGCTCGGCGACCCGGTGACCGCCTGGAGCCGATGCCAGGACGCGGTCACGCTGGCGCGGTCGGTCCCGGACCATCCMTACAGCCTGGCCATGGCCCTGGCATACGAGGCGTTCACCAGCCAGCTGTGCGGGAACACCGAGCAGTTGCCGACCGCGGCCGCCGAACTGGAAGATCTTTGCCAACGCTACGGGTTCGGCTACTACCGGGAGTGGGCGCTGGTCCTGCGCGGCTGGCACCTCGGTGGCCAGGACGGTCTGGAGCTCGCCCGGCGCGGCGTGGCCAACCTGAAGGCGGAGGGTGCCCTGGCCCGGATGCCGTACTGGCTGGCGTTGCTGGCGGACCTGTACGCCCGGGCCGATCAGGCCGACGCCGCCCGCTCCACGCTGGACGCCGCGATCGTGAACGCGAGGACCCGCGGCGAGGTGTGGTGGCTGCCGGAGGTGCTCCGGCTGCGGGCGGGGTACGACGACCGTCGGGAAACCGCCAGGTCCCGGCTGCTCGGGGCTGCCCGGATGGCGACCACGCACGGCAGCCTCGCGTTGCTGCGCCGGTGCACCGAGGATCTGGAACTCATCGGCGCGCGTCTGCCCGCGTGACCGAAGAGGACTCGTGATCGAAGGGCGCTCGTGACCGAAGAGTGTCCGGGACCGAAGAGCGTCCGGGACCAAGGAATCGAGGGCCGGCCCGGCCCGGGCGTGACCGGCGGTCGACCGCCGGGCGATGTCGCGTGCGCGACCGAACGCCCGAGCCGAACGGTCCCCGAACGCCCGCCACCTAGCCTCAGTCGTGTTGATCAACAACGCGACGAGGAGCCAGGATGCCCACGGCCATCGATGTTCGCCTTCTTCCCTTCACCGAGCTCGCCGCCGCGCTCCGCGGAGAGCTGATCACCCCGGACGACCCCGGGTACGACGACGCGCGCGCGGTCTACAACGCCATGATCGACCGGCGCCCGGCAGCCATCGCCCGTTGCCGGGACACCGTGGACGTCATCGCCTGCGTCCGTTTCGCCCGCGCCCACGGCGTCACTCTCGCGGTGCGCGGCGGCGGTCACAACGCCGCCGGACTGGGCGTCTGGGACGACGCGCTCGTCGTCGACCTGTCCGCCATGCGCGGCACGACGGTCGACCCGCGAGCCAGAACGGTCCGGGTGGACGCGGGATGTACCTGGGGCGACGTCGACCACGCCACGGTCGGCTTCGGGATGGCCACCCCGTCCGGGTTCCTTGCCTCGACCGGAGTCGCCGGCCTCACCCTGGGCGGCGGGATCGGCTACCTGACCCGGCGGTTCGGCCTCACCATCGACAACCTGCTCTCCGCCGACGTCGTCCTGGCCGACGGCGGCTTCGTCACCGCCGACGAGCGTTCGCACCCGGACCTGTTCTGGGCGCTGCGCGGCGGCGGCGGGAACTTCGGCATCGTCACCTCGTTCACGTTCCGGTGCCACGACCTCGGCGAGGGCGGCACCGTCATCGGCGGGCCGGTCCTCTACGACTTCGCGGACACCGCCCAGGTGATGCGCTGGTACCGGGAACTGGTGCCCGCGCTTCCCGAGGAGCTCAGCGGCTGGCTCGGCCTGATCACCATCCCGCCGGCGCCCCCGTTCCCGGAGCACCTGTGGGGCAGCAAGGCCTGCGCGATCGTCTGGTGCTACACCGGTCCGCACGACCGGGCGGAGGAGATCCTCGAGCCGATCCGGTCGTTCGGATCGCCGCTGCTGGTCGGGCTGGCGCCGATGCCGTTCACCGCCCTGCAGAGCGCCTTCGACGGCCTCTACCCGGCCGGGCTGCAGTGGTACTGGCGCGCGGACTTCTTCACCGAGATCACCGACGCCGCGATCGACGTGCACTCCTCGTTCGGCTCCCGGCTGCCCACCGGGCACTCCACCATGCACCTCTACCCGATCGACGGTGCCGCGGCCCGGGTACCCGTCGAGTCGACCGCGTTCGCCTACCGCGACGGCGGCTGGGCCGGCGTCATCGTCGGCGTCGACCCCGACCCGGCGAACGCCGACCTGATCTCGGGCTGGGCCCGCGACTACTGGACCGACCTGCACCCCAGCTCGGCCGGCGGGGCCTACGTCAACTTCCTCATGGACGAGGGCGACGACCGGGTCCGCGCGTCCTACCGCGGCAACTACCGCCGTCTCACCGAGGTCAAGCGCCGCTACGACCCGGACAACACCTTCCACATCAACCAGAACATCCCGCCGGCGGCGTAGCCAGCACCAGGCGGGCCGCACCAGACCCCGCGGGCCCGGTGCGGCCCGCCCGCCGAGATCGGGCGCCAGGGCCGCGGATGATCCGGCGTCGACCGTCGGTGGCGGATTGTCGTGATGTGCGACGATGGCGAGGTGCTCGGGGTTTCCACGAGACGTCCAACGACCTGTGGAGATGCCTGGTGATGGCTGCCGCCGCCCCCAGCCGGCCCTACACCGTCCTGCTTGCCGAGGACGACCTGGGTGACGCCCTGCTCATCGAGGAAGCCTTCCTGGTCCGGGGCCTCGGCCAGGACCTGCAGATGGTGTCCGACGGGGTCGACGCGATGGCCTACCTGCGAGACCCCGCCCGCCGCCGGCCGGATCTGATCATTCTTGATCTGAACATGCCTCGGATGGACGGCCGGGAGACGCTCGCCGCGATCAAGAGCGATCCGGAGCTGCGGATGATCCCGGTCGTGGTGCTGACGACCTCCGACGCGCCCGACGACGTGTCAGCCGTCTACGACCTGCGCGCGAATGCGTACGTCTGCAAGCCCAGCGAGCTCGACGACTTCCTGGGCACTGTTCACGCGATTGACGACTTCTTCCTGGACCTCATCCGGCGCGCTCGCCCCTGACCCCACGGATCTCGCGGCGGACGGCGGGATCGAGCTTCGCGACTCCGAGGTCCATGGCTTCGGCTACGGCGCCAGGGGCGGCGGACGTGCCGCACCCTGTCCACGGATTCGCCGGTATCGCTATGGTTGCTGCCGAGTTGTGGAACGCGGCGTGGTGCCTGGCTGGGAGGAGAGCGGCGACGTGGGGCAGGAGGTGGCGGTGGACGCCGAGGCGCGGGCCGCGGCGGCGGCGCGGATGCGGCGGGCGGCGCATGGGCTGCGCGCCTTCGATGTCGACACGTTCGCCGTCGAGACCGACGGGCCCCGGGCGGTACGGGACCCGGTCCCCGGCAGCGATGGGGACCGGTCGCTGGTGGCCGCCGGCGCGCTCGTCGAGGGCTGCGCGTCGTTCGTCGACCACCTGGTCGACGACATCGCGACCCTGCTGTCCGCGGGTGCCGCGACCGCCTACGACGCCGCGGTGAAGGGCTACAGCCTCACCGCACTGGACCGCCTGCCGCCCACCTTCGACGACCACTACACCGTCGCCTTCGGCAAGAAGCTCCTGGTCGCGACGATCACCGTCACCGGTCGGCTGGCGGAGCCGGACTGGATCCCGATGGCCTGCCTGGCCGAGCAGCTCGCTCTTTACCTGGTCGTGACGGAAGCGGCGGGCCTGCTGGATCTGTACGGCCTGGACGACGACCCGCGGGCCCGTTACCAGTACTTCGAGGAGACGGCGTTCGAGAACGACGCCCATCTCCGCCTCTACGACGAGCCGGCCGCCGCCGTCGACCACGCCGTGGACCCCGCATCGGCCCCCATCAACGCCTGGTTCACGCCGTTCTACGACGGCTTCTACGTCCACCCCTACGTGGAACCGCGTTACTGATCGCGGGTTGAGGCGCCGGCCGCGGACCTTCCCCGGCGCCGGCGCCGGCCGCGCGGGCGGGCCGAAGCGCCTGGGCGCGCGGCGAAGCAACCTAACACCGGGCGGTGACTGCTTGCTGTCGGCTATGTGTCGCTTGCCGCTGGTCGCGACGCCCGGCGAACTCGATCTAGAATCGCTGTCCATGACCGGGTTTGGAAACCATCGGGTCACGGCCCCGCGGACGTTCGGCGGCTAGGAAAGGCGGCCGCGGATGTTGATGAGGGCGGGACCGGGCCGCGGTGGGCTGCGCGGCAGGGTCAGGAGGACCTCCACCCCGGGCCGCCTGCTGATGCTGGCCGGGCTGGTCGTGCTCGCCACGCTGGCCGTCGGGGCGACGGCGATGGCGACGGTCGTGAACCAGCGTCACACAGCGCTCACCCTCGCCGACCGGACGGCGCCGACGGTCGTGGACGCCGTCCGGGCCCGCGCCCTGCTGGCCGACGCCGACCTGGTCGCCGCCCAGAGCCTGCTCCCGCCGGGGTCATGGGGGCCGCCCGACGCGCAGTTCCAGGAGGACATCAAGACGGCCGGCCAGGCGCTCGCGCGCGCGGCCGACACCTCGACCGCCGGCGAGGCCGACCGAGCCCAGGTCCAGGCCGTCAACAACGGCCTGCTCGTCGTCTACATGGGCGACGTCTACAGTGCCGCGAACGCCGTCGACGACACCCCGGCCGCCGCTGCGGCCGCCGGCCCCGGTGCCGATGCCGGCGTTCCGGCCGGGGCCGCGGACGCGGACGTGGGCCTCACGGCGGTCTACCTGGCGTACGCCTCGGACCTCATGCGCGAGCCGACCGGCATCCTGGCGACGGTCGCGCAGTTCCAGGCACGCAACAGCGCGAACCTGCCGGCGCGGGGGTCGGCGCCCTGGGCGCTGCTCGGCGGCCACCTCGCCGCCGCCGCGGCGCTGCTGGTCCTGCTCGTCTTCGCCCAGGTGTTCCTGCGCCGCCGCTTCCACCGCGCGATGAGCCTCGGGCTGCTCGGCGCGGCGGTGGTCGTGCTGCTCCTCGCCGCCGGCCTGACGGCCCTGACCCTGCGGACCAGCCACGACGTCGACCGGGGTGTCCGGGAGACCACCGCGGTGGCCTGCCTGTGGCAGGCGCGCGAGGCCGCGGCGACGGTCGAGCAGGACCGGGCCTTCGACGAGTACGCCCCGGCCGCCTCCCGCGCGGCCGGGCTGCCGGCCGCGACCGACATCCAGAACAGTCAGAACGGTCAGGACGGCGTGGCCGGGGCGGATGCCTGCGCCGGGCAGGCAGGTGATCTGGCCGCGGTTCAGGCTGACGGCGCCGCGAGCTCGGACACCGGCTACCAGGCGCTCGACCAGCGGCTCGGCGTGCTCGTCGGCGAGCGGACCGCGGTGCTGGACGACGCCCTCGAGGACGCGGTTCCCTCAGGCGGCCTGCCGTGGGCGGCGGCCGTCGTCACCGTCGTCCTGCTGGCGCTCGGCGCCTGTGCGTTCTGGCCGCGCATCCGGGAGTACAGGAGCTGATCATGGGATCGCCCGGACGTGTCCTCGCCGCGCTGTCGGTCGTCGCCGTGCTCGGTCTCGGAGCGGGCGCCTGTGGGGGGATCTCATCCCAGCAGACCATCTCCGTGCTCGGCACGTGGACCGGCGACGAGCAGGAGAGGTTCGCCGACGTCCTGCGGCCGTTCGAGCGGGAGACCGGGATCCACGTGCGGTTCGACGGCACGCGCGACTTCGAGGCGGTGCTGGCCGGCCGGGTGCAGAGCGGTGACGCGCCGGACCTCGCGCTGATGCCGAGCCTCGGCGACCTGGAGCAGTACGCCCACGGCGGCCAGCTGGTCGCGCTCGACGACGCCTCCGGGCCGGTCGACCTGGCCCGCATCCGGCGGGAGTACGGCCCGACCTGGCTGGGCGTCGGCGAGGTTCCCGGCGCGGACGGGCGCGACCGCCAGTACGGCCTGGTCGTCAAGGGAACCCGCAAGAGCCTTGTCTGGTACTCGAGCGCGCACTACTCCTGGCCCGTTCCGCGCACCCTGGACGAGCTCCTCGCCACGAGCAGGGAGATCGTCGCCACGGGCACGGCGCCGTGGTGCCTGGGACTGCGCTCCAGCTCGGACTCGGGCTGGCCCGGCACCGACTGGATCGAGGACATCCTGCTGCACCAGGCGAGCGCCGAGGAGTACCGGAGCTGGGCGAACGGCGAGCTTCCCTGGACGAGCGACACCGTGCTCAAGGCCTGGACGACCTGGGGGGAGCTCGTCGCCCCCGCGATGGTGCGGGGCGGGACGGCGGGCGCGCTGCTGTCCGGCTTCGGCGACCCCGGTACCGCCATGTTCGACCAGCAGCCCGGCTGTTACCTGCAGCAGGCCGGCTCGTTCGCCGCCGGCGGATACCGCGACAGCGCCGGCCGGCCGGCGGCGGACGCCCGCTATTTCGACTTCCCGGCCACGGGCGGCGGCGACCGGCGGATCGTCATCGCCGGGGACGTCCTGGCGATGTTCCACGACACGCCCGCCGCGCGGCGGCTCGCGAACTACCTGACCGGGCCCCAGGCCCAGGAGATCTGGGCCCGCGCGGGCGGCACGATCGCGCCCAACAACGCGGTGGCGGCGGCTGACTACCCGGATGACGCACTGCGCGCGCTGGCGCGCTCCGTCGAGGACACGGCCTGCGCGGACGTCGTCTTCGACGCCTCCGACGCGATGCCCGCCGCGATGCGGACCGCCTTCTACCGGGGCGTGACCGAGTTCGTCGCCAACCCCGCCAGCCTGGACAGGATCCTCATCGGCCTCGACAACGTTCGCCTGCGCTCCTACCCCGCCGCGGCCCTGGGTGACTCGCCGCCACCGGAGCAGCTCTGCCCGTCCGGTTCCGGCTGACGGCGACCAGGCGCGGTTCCGGCCGTTTCCGCGGCCCTCGGCGGGCCGGCACGGATCTTTGGCCGGCCTTGAGGCGTTCCCGTCCGACCGGCTTGGTTGCCGTGAAAATAGTCACGCAAGGTGACGAGGGTCACGGCAGGTGCGCCCTACCGGGAAGCCGGCGGTCGAGGTGGATCCCATCACCTTGAGAGAGACCCGCCTACATATCGATGCAATCAATGTCCCTCTGTAGTTGTTGAAGTTGACGGTATGCCGTTAGTGGGCAGAGAGTGACGTTCTGTTCGCCTATTGGTGACGGATGGGTGGGTGTTCGGTCGACCGTGGCCGACGGGCGCGGGCTCGACCCGCTGGAAATGCGCCGTGGCGACCCAAGGTAGCGTTCGTCCAAGTGATCATTCGGAATCACGTTCTGTGGTGGGTAGTGGGCGGGAGAGGATCGTCATGAAGGGTCGGCGCGGACGCGTCAGGACGGTGGCGGCCGCGGCGGCGACGGCCGTCGTGACGGGATTGCCGGCCGTGCTCGCCGGCTGCGCAACGGGGTCGTCGGGACCGGTACCCGCTGCCGGTGGTGACTGTCCGTCGCCGGGCGTGTCGGGTGACACGATCAAGATCGGTCTCATCTACCCGGACAGCGGCAGCGCGCTCGTCGAGAACTTCCGGGCCGTGCGCAGTGCCGTGGACGCGAGGGTCGCCGTCCAGAACGCGAACGGCGGCGTCCACGGTCGCAAGGTCCAGGTCGTCTGGCGGGACGACCGGTCGGACCCGAGCGTCTTCTCCAACATGGCGCGCGACCTGGTCGACAACGAGAAGGTCTTCGGCCTGATCGTGCAGTCGGTGGCCGCCGGACCGTCCGTCCAGTGGCTGGAGGGCGCCGGTATCCCGGCGACCGGCCTCGCCGTCGACTCCAGCTGGACCGACCACAAGAACCTGTTCTCCTTCAGTTCTCTGTTCAACAGTCACGGCAGCGTCGACGTCTTCGGCAGGTACGTGAAGGCGAACGGCGGGACGAAGGCTTACGTCGTGGCCGACCCGACCGCGCCGGGCACGAGCGGCATCGCGGCCCAGTTCAGGCCCAGCCTGGAGAGCCAGGGCGTCGCCGTGGTGGGCGAGACCGACTACAGCGCCGGTGCCTCCACCCCGGCCCGGGTCGTCGATGGGCTCCGCAGGAGCGGTGCCGACGCGTTGGTCGGCGCTGTGCGGCCAGAGGACTTCGCCGACATCTACGCGGCGGCGAAGACGGCTGGGGTGCGCCTCAACGTCGCGTTGAGCGTGGCGGGCTACGGGAAGGACCTGCTCGTCGAGCGGGGCAAGGACGTCGCGGGCATGTCCGTCATCGTCGGCTACGCGCCGTTCCAAGGGGACTCCGCGATCATGCGGACCTACCACACCGCGATGACCACCTACTCGCCCGAGCTGGAGGACGCCGACCAGGAGGCGGCCATCGCCTCCTACGTCTCGGCCGACGAGATGCTGCGCGGCCTTGATCTCGCCGGCGCGTGCCCGACCCGCGACGCGTTCATCACGAACCTGCGCCAGGTGACGAACTACGATGCCGGCGGCCTGATCGCGCCGACGAACCTCTCCACGCCGACCGCGCCGGCGACGTGCTTCACCTTCGTCAGGGCGGACGCGGCGGGGGCGAACTTCGTGCCGGTGCCGCCCGCCGGCGGCGGCACGAACGGCTTCTGGTGCGGAAAGGAGATCTGAGCTCGCCTCGCGCGTGACCTGGCCGCCCTGGCCGCATCAGGCCTGCCTCAGTCGAAGGTGACGGTGAACGTGACCGGCGGGCCCGGCTGGCCGACCATCCAGAACTTCACCGGGACCACCCGGTAGGCGACGACGGCGCCCAGCGGCAGGTCGTCGGTCGTCCAGGTCAGAGCGCGTACGGAGCTGGGGAGCCGGGAGTAGGACGACTCGCCCTGAGGAGAGAGCACCCGCCGCTCGATCAGGTAGTCGGCCGCGCCTGGCGTGGCCGGCCAGGTAAGCGTGTACCGGGTGCCGCCGGCCGGGGTCGCCGTCGGCGTCTGGCCTGTTCCCGGCCAGGCCAGGCCGCTGTAGACCTCGCCGAACTGGCCGCCGATACCCAGGCCGGCGAGCGCGTTCGCGAAGCCGCGGGCGATCAGCATCTCGCCGTCAGGGTCCGGGTGCGAGCCGTCCCAGGTGTCCTGCCGCGGGTTCCAGTCCTGGTCGCTGCGCGCGATCACCACCTTGGACGTGGGAGTCGACCAGCCGGGTGCCTGTGCGTCGAGGAGCTGGTTGAACTCGCTCGCCGCGGCGAGCGCGGGGCTGTTGGTGTAGGGGTCCCATCGGGTCAGCACGTGGCCGATGACGAAGGTGACGTTCGGGTTGGCCCTGCGCGCGTTGTCGACGAGCTGCCTCATCAGCGCCAGCGTCGCCGGCGAGCTCGTCCAGTAGGCCAGGTCGTTCGCGCCGAGAGCGACCAGGACGACGTCCGCGGGGTTCTTGCGCAGCACGCCCTCGATCGTGGGAACCTCGACGCGCAGCGCGTCACCCCAGCGCGCGTGGTGGTCACGGTCGAAATACGGGTCGGCGTACGCCTGGGAGCCGCCGACATCCGCGACGTTGTCCCAGAGGTCATCGCGGTCCCCGACGAAGTCGACCCGCCCGGGTGCCGAGAGCGTCAGATGCTTGGCCAGCCGGTAGCGCCAGGTGAAGTCGCCGGCTGATCCGTGCGTGACCGAGTCCCCGAAGATGATGAGCCGTACCGGCGGGCCGGTCGTGGCTGGCGGAGGCGGGCCACCGCCGGACCCCCCGCCGCCGGCGCAGCCGGTCACCGCGACCAGCACAGCCAGCGCGGCGGCCGCCACCACCGCCCCGGGAGACCGCCCCTCGCGGTGGACGCGACGATCACGGCGGGCCGGACCGGAACAGGGACCGCTGCCGGGAACGCGACCGCGGACGCGTCCAAGCCATCCCATAGGGGACATTGCGCCGAGTATAGGGACTGACACGTACAGGCGCCTCTCGTCGGCGTGCCCCGCTGGCTGGCCAGCGGACGCGGCCGGTCCTTTCCCTGGCCATGTTCTCTGACTAAAGTCAGAGAACATGGCTGACGTCGCGACGATCGCCGTGATCCGGCGCTTCAACCGCGCCTACACCCAGCGGGTCGGCGCGTTGGAGGACTCCTTCCTCGGGACGGGCCTGCCGCTGGGCACGGCCCGGCTGCTGTACGAGATCGGTGTCGAACGGGCGACCGCGCAGGCGCTGCGCTCCCGGCTGGGGCTGGATTCCGGGTATCTCAGCCGGCTGCTGCGCCAGTTGGAGGAGGAACGCCTGGCGGTGGTCACGCCGGACCCGGCGGACCGGCGGCGCCGCCTCGTGGACCTCACGCCGGAGGGCCGGCACCGCTGGCGCGAGCTCGAGGAGCGCTCCGAGGCCCGGGCGCGCCAGCTGGTCGAACCGCTGTCCGCGCGGCAGCGGGAGCGGCTGGCCACGGCCCTGGGGGAGGCGGACCTGTTGGTGCGGGCGGCCACGGTGACGTTCGAACGGGTCGACCCGAACTCGCCGGTCGCGCGGGACGCCGTCGGCCGGTACTTCGCCGAGGTCGGCCGGCGGTTCGGGTTCGACCCGGCGGGCGAGCCGGAGAAGGACGCCGTCGACCTGGCGCCGCCGCGTGGCGAGTTCTTCGTGGCGGTCAGCGACGGCGAGCCGGTGGCCTGCGGGGGTGTGCGAACCCTCGACGACGGCGTCGGCGAGGTGAAACGGATGTGGGTGCACGACGCGTGGCGGGGCGCGGGGCTCGGGTCGCGGCTCCTGCGTCACCTGGAGGACGCCGCCCGGTCGCTCGGCCACCGCGTCGCCCGGCTGGATACCAACGAGACGCTTGTCGAGGCGATCGCGATGTACGACCGGGCCGGCTACCGGCGCACACCGCGCTACGGCGACAACCCGTTCGCGACCCACTTCTTCGAAAAGACCCTCACGGCACCCGCCTGACCGCCGCCGTCGGCTACGTCGTCGGGCCGAGAGCGGTCCCGCGCCGGGGCCGAGGAGATCCCGGCGTCCGGGAAGGGCCGGTCGCCGGTCACTCCTCGTCCTCCTGCGGTCCGGGATCGGGGCGACGGCCGGGGCGGATGATCCGGGCGGCGCCCGAGCTGGGGCGGGGGCGGATGGTCCAGCTCGCCGTCCAGGCGTCGTCGGCGGGGCCCTCGGCCGGGGCGGTGCCGGCCGAGGGCTCGTCACCGGGGTCCTCGCCAGGCCGAGGCGGCGGGCCGGGGTAGCGGGGGGAATGGAGCTCCCAGATGCGGGCCGGGGGCTCGCCCGCGAGCCGGACCGCGTGCGGCACGGCGATGAACCCGCCCTCGGGCCGCGGGCGCCGCGCGCTGGTGACCACGGCGGCCGGCTCGCCGGTCACGGCGCGGGTGTCGCGCAGCCAGCTGGCGACCGCGACCGCCACCGCCGTCGCGCGGGTCGGGACGCCTCGCCAGTGCAGCACCACCGCGACGTCGTTCACCTCCGCGAACCGGACCGCGACCCGGACCAGCGCCCGCTCGTAGACGCCGATGAACTCCCCGTCGCCGGTCGCGAGCCGCCGGCCGCCGCCGTGTACTGGTGGGGCGCCCGCCCGCAGCACGATCAGCCCGTCCTCGTCCGGCACGGAGAAGCCGTCGGGCACCAGGGCGAAATCCACCCAGCCGGTCTCCGTCCGGACCTGGGCATGGATGCCGGGCAGGCCATCGGTCACGACCATGACCGCGTCGACCCATGCGCGCCGCAATACCCTGGTGTTTTGCAATTCGCTGACCCGTCGTATTCATGGTGCCTGGTGGGTGATAAGCCTCGACAATGCTCCATCGACGTGTCGTGGCCGGGCGGGCGGGCTTCCCGCGCCGATTCCGCCATGTGTTGTGCACCCCCGTAGTGGTCAGGCGTCGCGAGCGGCAACCAACGGGCTCCGCCAGCCGTCTTCGCCGGCCGCCCGCGCACCGCCGCGAAATGCCGCGCCGGCGCGGGCTGGCCCCGGGCGCGGGGCCTGGCCGGTAGGCCGGGCCCCGCGCCCGGGGCCAGCCAGGGCGGCCGGCACGCCGGCCCTGGGGGAGGCCGCGCGGGTGGGACGGGTTGTGGCGCGGGGACCTGGCGGAGCTCGGTCCGTGCCCTGCGGTGCGCCGACCACGCTGTCGGCCCACCGTTGCCGGGTTCGGCCGGCCCCGGGGAGCGGTGCCGGCCGAGCCCGTCGTCTGTAGCTTCAACTGCGCTCGGCAGCGGATCCAGCACGTTCGGCTAATCGGGGTAGGCGGGGGCCATCCGGGGAACCATTGCGGATGATCTCGTATTAGCCGTTGGATTAGCCGTTCCGTTAGCCGTGGGCCACCTTTAGGTGGTCGGGCCAAACTGCCTACTGGCATAGGCCGTTATGCTCGGCGTGGACATGGAAGGAGCGTCTGACGCCAATGGCTCCGAGTGTGCACCACGGCTGGGAACCGGATCGACTGCGACGGTACCRGGAACGCCACGGGCTGACGCTCGACCAGGTCGCAGACGCGATACGCAATCTGGCCCTCGCGGGTTTCACGCCGCCGAACGCCACGTTTCAGACAGTTGGCCGGCACGAGCGTGGCGAGTCATATCCAGGGCCGCGGTACCAACGGGCCTACTGCGAGCTCTACGCCGCTTCGGAGGTCGCGCTGGGTTTTCGCGCGGCGCTGCCGTCGGAGGCCGCCGCCGCTGGCGGTGGCGGTGGCGGCCGTTCGGCGGCGCGTGGGTCCAGCGGCGTCCGGCGGCCGCCACGCCTGGGTGGTCTGGCCGATCTGGACGGCCTCGCGCAGCTGGCCGGGATGACCCACCTCGCCGATCACGATGACCGGCCGGGCTCGCCGGCTAGCGCTGACGGGCCGCCGGAGCCGCGGGACGCGGGCGACCAGGCCCGAGGCACCCAGCCTTCACCTGGAGAGCCGACCGCGCGTCGGCGAGCCCGCGGCCGGGCCGTGTTCGCGCGGGCGGTCACCAGCAGGTCGGAGCCGGCGGCCGGACGGTCATCGAGGGCGACCGTGGCCGAACGCGCCGCGGCGCGCGCGGCGCTGGCGACCCGGCTGTCCGCCGTGGTCCCGCGGCCGGCGTCGCTCGACGTCTACGAGTACGACGCGCTCACGGCGCTGGGGCCCGCGGCCGAGTTCGGTTCGCCCGTGGACGCGTCGGCGAGCCCCGGCACGGACGCGCCGGCGGGAGCGCAGGAGGCGGCCGCCAGGGCCCTCACCTCCGCCCGGCTGCGCGGCGCCGCCAGCCGGGCGGCCAGAGTGGCCGACGCCCCGCTGGCCGATGCGCTGTCGGTGATCCTCGCGGCACAGCGCGAGGTGGAGGACACCATCGGGTCGGCCCCCCTGCTGGGCCCGGTCACCGCGCAGCTCGCCGCGCTGGTGCCGTTGGTGTTCGAGGCCCGAGGCCCGGCTCGCGAGGCGATGGTGGACATCGCGGCGCAGTGGGCCCAGTTCGCCGGCTGGCTGCACGCCAACACCGGCGCCACCGCGCAGGCCCGGGTCTGGCTCGACCGCGCCGCGGAGTGGGCCGCCGAGTCGGACAACCGGAGCCTGACCGCGAACATCCTGAGCTACAAGGGCCACCTCGCCTGGGAGGCGGGCGCCGTCGGGCCGCTCATCGGCCTGTCCCAGGCCGCGCAGCGGGTCCCCGACGTCTACCCCGGCCAGCTCGCCTACGACGCCGGGCAGGAGGCTCGCGGGCACGCGATGGCCGGCGACGCGCAGGCGACCGACCRCAAGCTCGGCGAGGCCCGTGAGATGTGGTGCAGGGCCGGCGAGCACCCGGACGGCCCGCCGGCGTGGAGCTACTACTTCTCACCGGCGTTCGCCCGGCTGCAGGAGGGGCTCGCCCATCGCTACCTGGCCCGCGTCGACCCGCGGCGGGCGCGCCAGGCCGCCGTGGACCTCAGGGCCGGGCTCACCGGCCTCCCCGACGAGATGCGCCGGGCCGAGTGGGCGGCCGAGTACGTCTACCACCTCGCCGTCGCCCACATCCACACCGCCGAGCCGGAGCAGGCCTGCGCGGACACCCTGGACGCCGCCGCGATCGCCCGGGCCACTGGTTCCCGGCGGGTCATGAAGCAGGTGCGCAGGCTGCACAACCAGGTCGCCGAGCGCTGGCCGACCCTCCCCGCGGTCACCGAGCTCACCGACCGGCTGCAGGATCCCGAGCGTCCAGCGCGCCCGGAGGAGTAGTCGACGCGGGTGCGCCGGCGTTTTCACGCGTGGCCGGTCGCAATACCCGGCGTCAGGCTGATATTTCTATTCTGTTTCGCCGCGGTAAGCCGATGGGACGATGTCCGCACATAGCGCTCACTAGCGACGTGAGGTTGTCGAGATCGTCTTCGAGAGCCGCGGGTGTGTTACCTCGGTGAAGTCGTGACGAAATTGACAGGACACCGCCTCCGATGATGCTGGCCGGTATCGTCTGCGAGGCATGAGCCCGGGTCGGCCGTATTGCCAGTGAGGGAGGCGGAATGTCGGAACCGGATCTCGGTCCGGTACCCCCGCTGTTCGGATTCACCATCGGCCTGACCGCCGCCCGCCGCCGCGACGAGCTCGCCAGCCTGCTGGAACGGCGCGGCGCCAAGGTCGTGCAGGCGCCGGCGCTGCGGATCGTGCCGCTCGAGGACGACGGCCGGCTGCTGGAGGCGACCAGGGCTTGCCTGGCCGCGCCGCTCGACGCGGTCGTCGCCACCACCGGGATCGGTTTCCGCGGCTGGATGGAGGCCGCCCACGGCTGGGGGCTGGGCGACGAGCTGTCCGACGGCCTCGCCGCCGCGCGGCTGTTCACCCGCGGCCCGAAGGTCACCGGAGCGGTGCGTGCCGCCGGGCTGTCGGAGTGTTGGTCGCCGGTCTCCGAATCGGGTGCCGAGCTGCTCGACCACCTGCTCGGCCAGGACCTGCGCGGCAAGCGGATCGCCATACAGCTGCACGGCGAGCCACTGCCCGGCATGATCGACGGGCTGCGGGCCGCCGGTGCGGACGTCGTCGAGGTCCCGGTCTACCGCTGGGAGCCGCCGGAGGACCCACGGCCGGTGCGCAGGCTCGTCGAACAGGTGGTGTCCGGCGGCGTCGACGCGCTCGCGTTCACCAGCGCCCCCGCGGTCGCCAGCCTGCTGGCCACGGCGACCGAGCTCGGGCAGCACGCCGCGCTCGTCGACGCCATGCGCGGGCCGGTGCTGGCCGCCTGCGTCGGTCCGGTGTGCGCCGGGCCGCTGCGCCGCCTGGGCATCCCGGTCGTCCACCCGGAGCGGTACCGGCTCGGCGCGCTGGTCCGCACGGTCTGCGAGGAGCTGCCCGCGCGGCGCGCCCGTGAGGTCGACGCGGGCGGGCACCGACTGCGGGTGCAGGGCTGTGCGGTGGTCGTGGACGGCGGCCGGCCGGTCATGCTCGCGCCGAAGGCGGCGGCGGTGCTGGTCGCCCTCGCCGAGCGGCCGGGCCGGGTGCTCTCCCGCGCCGAGCTGCTCACCCGCACCGGGGCGGGCGCCGGGGCCGACGAGCATGCGATGGAGATGACGGTCGCCCGGCTGCGCACGGCGCTGGGCCCGGCCGGCCGGGCCATCGAGACCGTCCTCAAGCGCGGCTACCGTCTCGCCACCGGCTGACCTGCCGCCCGCCCGCGCGCCTGGCCGCCCGGGCGCCCGGCGGACCGATCGCCGGCGCGCCCCGCGCATGCTCGCGGCGGCGTGTCGCGGCTGTGGCGTGCCCGCGTGAGCCGGAACGCATTCCCGCTCACGGGTACCCGGTTTCTCTTTGACGGCCGGCTCACATCGGCCGCGCGAGCGGCGTGAGCGAAAGGATCAAGAATCGTCACGGCCGGAGGCTGCCGCCGTAACGGCGGCTTCCTACGTTCATGTCGAACCTGGTACCCGACGTCGGGCTGGCGGGGGCGTGGAATTCTCTCGCCTGCCCTCAAGGCCCCAGGCGCAGTGAAGGGAATGGCATGAGTACGACGGCGGAAGGCGTTCGGCCGGTAGGCGGGGTGGCCTCGCCGGCCAAATCGGGCCGGTGGATCGACGACTGGCGGCCGGAGGACCCGGTGTTCTGGGAGAACACCGGGGCGCGCGTCGCCCGTCGGAATCTCGTCTTCTCGATTTTTTCCGAGCACATCGGCTTCTCGATCTGGAGCATGTGGTCGGTCATCGTCCTTTTCCTCGGCCCCAAGTACCACATCGACCCGGCCGGGAAGTTCCTGCTCACCACCGTCCCGACGCTGGCCGGCGCGATGCTTCGGCTGCCGTACACGTTCGCCGTCGCGAAGTTCGGTGGCCGCAACTGGACGATCGTCTCCGCGGTGATGCTGCTGGTGCCGCTCGCGGTGACGGCCGTCATCCTGAAGCCCGGCGTCAGCTACACCACCCTGATCATCGTGGCCACGCTCGCGGGCGTCGGCGGCGGTAACTTCGCTTCCTCCATGACCAACATCAACACGCTCTACCCCGACCGGCTCAAGGGCCGCGCGCTCGGCCTGAACGCCGGCGGCGGCAACCTCGGCGTCGCGGCGGTCCAACTGGTCGGGCTGCTGGTGCTGGCGACGGCGGGCAAGGAGCACCCACGGGTGATCCTGGCGATCTATCTGCCGCTGATCGTGCTGTCGGCGCTGGGCGCGGTCCTGTTCATGGACAACATCTCCTCGGCCCGCAACGACACGCATGCCATGCGCGACGTCGCCCGCGACGGCCACACCTGGGTGATGTCGCTGCTCTACATCGGCACCTTCGGCTCGTTCATCGGATTCGGGTTCGCCTTCGGCCAGGTGCTCCAGGTGCAGTTCAAGGCCGACTTCTCCACGCCCATCAAGGCCGCCTACCTGACGTTCCTCGGCCCGCTGGTCGGCTCGCTGATCCGGCCGGTGGGGGGCATCCTCGCCGACCGCCTCGGCGGCGCGCGGGTGACCTTCGCGAACTTCGTGGCGATGGCGGCGAGCGCCGGACTGGTGCTCGCGGCGTCGTTGGCGAAGTCGCTGCCCCTGTTCCTCGTCGGCTTCCTGCTGCTGTTCGCCTTCGCCGGTATCGGCAACGGCTCCACCTACAAGATGATCCCGGCGATCTTCCGGGCGAAGGCGGTCCTCGCCGGTGACCCGGACGTGGACGCCGCCAACCGGGAGGCGCGCCGCCTGTCCGGCGCGCTCATCGGGCTCGCCGGCGCGATCGGCGCCTTCGGCGGCGTGCTGGTGAACCTGGCCTTCCGCGAGTCGTTCCTGACGTACAAGACCGGCAACGGCGCCTACATCGCCTTCATCGCCTTCTACGCACTCTGCTTCGTCGTCACCTGGGCCGTCTATCTGCGCCCGTCTCCCCGCCGCCTCCCCGGCATCTGACCCGCCCGGCGGGGCTGGTGGCGAGGCATGAGGCGCCTCGCCACCAGCCCCGCCTCAGGTCGGCAGGGACTCGCGGAGGCGGTCGCCGCGGGCGATCTTGGCGTCGAGCTCGTCGCGGAACGAGTCCAGGCGCTTGATCTTGGCCTCCACCTGGTCCCGCAGCTTCAGGTAGGCCTCACGGGCCTCGTCGAGCAGGCGCAGGCGGTCCTCGTCCGCCGAGGCGGCCTGCCAGTCGTGGCGGACCCGGGCCAGCCGGTCCTCATGGCCGAGCACCTCGCGGACCTCGTCGAGGTTGAAACCGAGCAGCTGCTGCAGCTCGCGGATCCGGCGGACCCTGGCCAGGTCGTCCGGCGCGTACAGCCGGTTCCCGCCGGTGGTGCGCCCGGACGGGGTCAGCAGGGCCATCTCCTCGTAGTACCGCAGGGAGCGCACCGAGACGCCCACCTCGCGGGCCGCCGGTCCGATCCCGAGCAGCTCCGTCGCGCCGTCGTCGCCCGAGCCACCCACTAACGCGGCTTCGCTCACGCCGCGCCCCGTCGCCCCACCGTCCGTCATGCTTCCAGTATTCCCAGGAAGTCGGCCGGCCCGCAGCACGCCGGGCGTCCGAGGCCGGATGTCTGCCTCGCCCCGACCGCCCTCACGGGGATATGCCAAGCCATTCAGGGACCGACCCGTATGTCCGTATCCGCCTCCGCCGGGTCCAGGCCGCCCACACCACCGACGCCGATCTCGTCCGCGGCGACGTCGCCGGAAGCGGCCAGGCCCGCGGCGGTCTCGGCGGCGAGCGTCCGGTGCACTCGCGGGTCCTGCCCGCCGCGCATCCAGGAGATCACCGCGGCGAGCAGGCATGCCAGGGCCGCGAAGGCGAACGCCAGGTGCAGGCCGTCGCCGAAGGGACCGGAGATGAGGTGCGGGAAGAACTGCTGGCCGGTCAGGTAGTCGGCCTTGTCCGCCGGCAGCGTCGAGAGGGTGCCGTCGCCGAGCAGCTGCTTGATCGGGTTGTAGCCCAGGAACGCGGCGAACAGGCTGCCGACCGGCGGGATCCCGGCGATCTCGTGCGCCTTGCCGCTGGCGACGCCCTGCCCGACCAGGCCCGAGTAGAGCGTGTCCGGCAGTGACGAGGCGAGGCCCAGGCCGATGACGGTGAAGAAGACGCCGATGGACAGCACCTGCGCCGAGTTCTGGAACGTGTTGAGCATGCCCGCGCCCGCGCCGCGCCGGTTGACGGGCAGCGAGTTCATGACGCTGGTGGTGTTCGGCGCCGCGAACAGCCCCATCGACATGCCGATCAGCGTCAGGGCCAGCGCGAACCAGACGTAGCCGAAGTCGATCGGGATGACATCGAAGATGGCGAAGGCGGCCGCACTGATGATCATGCCGAACGTGGCGAACGGGCGGGCGCCGTAGCGGTCCGTGAGCCGGCCGGCGATCGGGCCGGCGATGAGGAAGCCGAYGGTCATCGGGATCATGTAGATGCCGGCCCACAGCGGGGTGCGCTCGAAGCTGTAGCCATGCAGCGGCAGCCAGATCCCCTGCAGCCAGATGATCAGCATGAACTGCAGCCCGCCGCGGGCGAGCGCGCCGAGCATGCCGGCGACCGCGCCCATCGTGAAAGCCCTGTTCTTGAACAGCTCGAGCGCGAACATCGGGTCGGCCACCCGCGTCTCGATGAAGCAGAACGCGATCAGCACGACCACGCCGCCGATCATGGAGGTGAGCACGAACGGGTTCGTCCAGCCCATGGTGTGCCCGCCGTAAGGCTGCAGCCCGTACACGATGCCGACTAGCACCGCGATCAGCCCGACCGCGAAGGTGAGGTTGCCGGCCCAGTCGATGCGTGCCGGCGTCCGCACGCCGTTGTCCTTCAGCTTCAGGTAGGCCCAGACGGTGCCGAAGACGCCGAACGGCACGGACACGACGAAGACCAGATGCCACTCGATCGGCGCGAGCAGACCGCCGATCAGCAGGCCGAGGAACGACCCGGAGATGGCCGCGACGCCGTTCACGCCGATCGCGAAGCCGCGCTGGTCGGCCGGGAACGCGTCGGTGATGATGGCCGTCGAGTTGGCCATCAGCATCGCGCCGCCGATGCCCTGGATGACCCGGACGATGATGATCCACAGTGCGGCCGCGTCACCGTGCATCCAGGTGACGGCCAGCAGGATCGAGGCGGCGGTGAACACCGCGAAGCCGAGGTTGTAGACCCGGACCCGGCCGTACATGTCGCCGACCYGGCCGAGGCTCACCACCAGCACCGACGTGACGAGCATGAAGCCCATCAGGATCCAGAGGAAGTACGACGTGTTCCCCGGAGCCAACGGGTCGATCTTGATGCCCCGGAAGATGTCCGGCAGTGCGATCAGCAGGATCGACGCGTTGATCGTCGCCATCAGAATGCCGATGGTCGTGTTGATCAGGGCGACCCACTTGTAGCCGCTGTCCCGTGCCGCCGTCGCCCCCGTTGTCCCCGTCGAGCCGGGGACAACCGCTGTGCCTGGGGCGGCTACCGCGTCTGGGGCGGTCCTGGTGCCTGGGACGCCCGGCCCCGGCGGTGCCGAGGTGTTGTGCGGGCTCTGTGACCGGCTTGTGCTCTTCGCTCTGCTCTCCGACGTCGCCACGTCCTCCGACGCTACTACCTCCATCTCACGTGAACGTGAGATTCGCGTCGCCTTTCCATCCGCGGCGGGTACCCCAGAGTGGTCGCCGCGCACTCACAGTGGTCATGCGCTGGCGGCGGTTGTCATGTGCGGCCACCGCCGGTCTGTCGGCCACCGCCGGTCTGTCGGCCGCCGCCGGTCTGTCGGCCACCGCCGCCCGGCGGCCKGGGTCCAGGCCTCCGACCACCCGCCAAGCGCCAGTTCGCCTACACCGTCGGCGATCATTGGCACTCAACCGGAGGGACCTCATCCATGATCGCCACCTGAGTATGCGGACTGGTTCTCCACGGCCCGATTTGTCGTATTTGTGCGTACCTTGTTCGCGATCAGCCTGGCTCATCACCGCTCAGGCGCGCCAAAGATCGCCGGATGGGCATGCGCGCTGGTGTGCGGGAGGTTGACGCTCGCCCAGCGAAGATCCACAAGGCATCCAGCGGGCTGGGTGATCGCCGGAGACGGCCGCCAACCAGGTGGTAGGCCGCTCATTCGAGTTCATGATGGGCCCCGTTTCTGCCGCTGGCGCCCCGACCCGGGCTGACCCCGCCAGGCTTGGCCGCGGCCCGGCCCGGCGTGGCCCGGTACCAGGCCTGGCGCCGATTGTCGTGCTGTCAGGCGGACATCACCTCAGGCGGGACAGCGAGCAGGGTGGCGACCCTCGCCACGATCCATCCTGGTCGGTGTTCGACGTCGGCCCAGGTGAATCGCTGTACCCGCCATCCGCGTTCGACGAGTCGGTTCTGCCGGTCACGGTCACGGTGAATCGGGAGGGGAGCCGAGTGGTAACCAACGCCATCCGCCTCGACGAAGACCCGACGTGATGGCCAGGCCAGGTCCAGGCGGGCGATGATCGAGCCGCCCTCGTCATGCACATGGTGTTGCAACTCTTCGGCTGCCAGACCCGCGTCGGCGAGGATCAGCCGCACGTGTGTCTCCAGCGGCGACTCCGAGCGACCATCGACTTCGGCCAGCCACGGGCGACGGGCGACCGCACCTCGTCGTCCGAACAGCTGCGCGCGGACCGCGTCCATACCGGGAATCCAGCCCGCACGCAGCCCGGCGTCGAGAACCGATATCGCCCTCATTCGATCAAAGGTGAGCGTGAGATCCGCGAGTGTTCGGGCAGGCGAGGTGATGGGGATACCGGCCAGGTTGTGCACGTCACGTGCCTCGATCTCGCCCACATGGAATGCGACCCCAAACGCGGGGGCATGCGAGTTACACCGACTGACCAGCAGGTGTACGGGCTCGGCTGGACCGGGTAGTGGCAAGGCGTCGAGTCCGGCGACCCGTGCCGCCGTGATGCCACAGACCACCGCGTCTGGCCGCCGAACAACGGCCGCGCGCGCGTTACCCCGAATCGGGTCGGCGCCTGGGACTAGGTAGGTGGCCCGGCCCGGTCGGGACCATTTGCCGGTGCGCACCAGCCACCTGATCCGGCCCGCCGTCAAGCCGGCCTCCAGCGCCTGCTCACGCGTGATCATGCCGTCCTGTCGTCGCGCGATTCGGAGGGCATCGGCGAGGCTCATGTCCGCGAGCCTCTTGCGATCAAGATCGGTCACGTCCGCAGGTTTCTCCGGTGCGGGTGAACAGGCAAGCGGCCGGCGGATCCTTGTGGACGACGGTCCGTTTTCCCCAACTGACGTCACGCCTCGAATGGTCGTTCGACGCGCGAGGGCCGACGCGCGGAAAATCGTACGGGTCGCAGGGAATCGCGCGGGGGCGCAGGGGCTAGGGCCGGTTGCGGGGAATGGGGCGTCGGTCGCCTCGAAGGTCGCTTCTTGGGGTCGCGCCGCTGTCTCGCCGAGCTGACGTGATCATCTGTGTCGCGCGCCTCGGCCAGACCGACCAGTAGGAGCTGGTATTCCGTCGCAGGGCCGGCCCTATGTTGGTCGCCGTCGGCGGGTGAACGCGCGCAACGGCTGGCCTAGCCGGAGCCGCCGATGCGCCACTCCGCGGGCGCCGCTGCGCATACCCCAAGGGCGATCATGACCGGACTAGGCTGCATCCGGCAATCTTGATCGTTCGTGGTGCATACATAAATGGGGTAAATAGACTCGGTGAACGCCCGCGGACATACCGGATGAGCGATCATCGGCTGGGCTCCGCGAAACGACCTAGTTGATCGCCGCCTGGGCATGCGGACTGGCGGAGTTCGGCCTGAGGAGGCCGGCTGGCGCAGGTCGTGCTTCCGGTGCCCGGCCTCGCGGACGCCGAGCAGCCCGCCCCGGTCGTCGTCCTCACCTTCGACCCGGACGTGCTCGGGCCGCACTGGATCGCCGAGTACGCCCCGGAGCCGCTCGCCTTCGAGAACCGGCGCATGCTCACGATCGACCGGGTCAGGCGGCGCTCGGCGGGACCGTAACCGTCGCTTCTGTGTCAATCCCGCCGACTGCGTTGATGGCTTCGTGGAGGCCTTCTACGGCCGCCCCGAATGCCTGCTCGACCCGACGGTCCGTGAAGCCCAGTCCGCCTGGGGTCACATTGCGTCCGACGCAGCCGCCCGCGCCGCCGACCGCCTGCGCGCCGGCGTCGTCTCCGGTGCCTGGGACCGCCGCCACGCGGCGCCGCGCCACCAGCCCGCCCTCGTCGGCTCGCCGCGTCTCGTCACCGCGTGCCGGTGAGGCGGCCGCGACGGAGCCCCGAGATCCCGAGATCGAGATGGAGCCCCGTGGCGAAACCCGACCCAGAGCCCCGCGACGGTGACACCGGGACCCCTGGGTGGAACCTCAGTCCGACGCCGGCCGGGACTCGGTGCCGAGCCAGGCGAGGACGGCGGTGCGGGTGAGCCGCCAGGCCTCGCCGATGCGGCGGGCGGGAAGATCGCCGGACTCGACCAGGGCGCGGACGTCGTCGACCGAGACCCGCAGCAGCTCGGCGGCCTCCTCGAGCGTCAGGACCTCGCTGACCGGGGCGGCGGGTGCCGGATCGGAGGTGTTCCCCCGGTCCGCCCGTGCCCGCGTCTCGCCGGCGCCGGTCCCCGGGCTCCAGACGTCGGCGGCGCGCTTCTTCCAGAAGTCGCCAGGCCTGGGCGCGCGGGGCGCGCCGGTGGACTCCTCGCGGGCCCGGTCGTCGGCGCCCTCGTCCTCGCCGACCGGGCGCTCGTTCGTCCCCTTCCCGCTCGTGCCCTTCCCGCCCGGTCCCCGTCCGTGCGGACGGAAGACGAGCTCATCCCCCTCGATGTCGAGGTGGTCGGATACGAGGGTGGCCAGCAGGTCGCGCTTGCTGACGCCGAAGCGCTCGGCCGCCTTGTCCAGCTTCTGCGCGAGCTTGTCCGGCATGCGGACGTAGACGGCTCTGGTCGGCTCGGATGGAGTCACCATGACCTCCGTTGGTGGCCGGCCGCGCCAGGCAGGCCGGCCGAAGTCTGCGTTGATTGCTAGCTATCGTATAGCTATCTGCGGTAAAAACGGTGGAACCGAACGAGAACGAGCGCTCCCGGAGGAAGTCATGGAGACGACAGACGCCGTGCCGGCGGGGCGGTCGGGGCGGTCGCGCAACCCGCTGGGCCGGGTGCTGCGGCGGGCCGAGGTGACCGGTACGGAGCAGCTGGCGGCGCGCACCCGGCTGGTCCGGCTCGCCGGCGAGGCGCTCGCCGGGGTCGCCTGGACGCCGGGCCAGCACGTCAGCATGGTGCTCGCGGACCCGTCCGCGCCAGGCACCTGGCTGCGCAACCCGCGCGACCTCAAGCGCACCTACTCCGTGTGGGACTACCACCCGGACGGCCGGCTCGACCTGGCCCTCTACGACCACGGCGGCGACGCCCCGGGCGCCCGCTGGGCTCGCGCGGCCGCGGCGGGCCGGGCCGTGCTGGTCAAGGGACCGGAGGGTCACCTGGTCGCCCAGCCGGACGCGCCGTACCACGTGTTCGCGGGCGAYGACACCGCCGCGGTCGCGTTCGGAGCCATGCTGCGGGCCCTGCCCGCCGACGCGCCGGTCTTCGGCGCGATCGAGCATGACCGTCCGGGCGACGCGCTCCCGCTCGCGCGCCGCGACGAGCTCACCCTCGTCTACCGCGAGGGCGAGCCGGCCGCCGACTCGCCGCGCCTGCCGGCCGCCCTCGCCGCGCTCGCGCTGCCCGCCGAACCCGGCGTCGCCTACGTGGCCGGCGAGGCGCGCACCATCCAGGCCGTCCGGCGCCACCTCGTGGAGGACCGTGGCTGGCCGCGACGCGCCGTCATCACCCATCCGTTCTGGACCCCGGGGCGCCGCGGTATGGACTGAGGCGCGGGGACCGGCCCGGGCGTGCCCGGGCCGGGATCCGTCAGAGCAGCAGGATGACGGCCAGGCTGGTCAGGCCGAGTGCGATGGTGAGGGCCGCGGTGGCGGCGATGACGCCACGGTCGGCGGGGGAGCGGCCCAGCTGGATGGCCGCGACGGTCGCGCGGTAGCGCCGCTGGGCGCGGCTCGTCAGCAGCGCGGCCGCGAGCAGGGTGAGCAGACCAGGGACCGCGAGCACGAGGTGACCGTCGAACGCGTTGTGCAGGAACAGCGCGCCGAGGGCGGCGAAGCCGAGGCCGGTGCGCTGCCAGGCGAGGTGGGTGCGCTCGCTCTGCAGACCCGGGTCGAGCTGCTCGGTGGGGTGCACCCGTGGACCGCCCGGGCCGCGCGTCACTGGTGGCCGCGGGCGACGTCGACGAGAACGAAGGCGAGCGCGAAGACCATGACGACGGCGATCCCGAGGCTGGTGAGCTGGGGAAGCCGTGACGGGGGCAGCGGCGCGCCGAGCCGGATCGCGCGCTCCCGGCGTTCCCAGCGGGCGTAGCTGGTCGCCGCGATCGCGATCGCGATCACGATCAGCGCGATCCCGAGCAGATGGCGCGCCCAGCCGATCGAGAAGGTCGGCACGAGCTGYACCACCGCGACGCCGCCGGCCAGCAGCGCCAGCGCCGTGCGGATCCAGGCCAGAAACGTGCGCTCGTTCGCCAGGCTGAACCGATAGTCCGGCTCCTTGCCCATGGTGTGTATCGGCCGCCGCGAGCGGTCGCGCCCCTGGTGCCACAGCCGGCGCAGCCACTCCATGCCGCCAACCTAACCGCCGTCGGCCGGGCTAGGAATGGCGGACATTGTTAGTCGACCAGGTGTGGAAATTGATGCTTCGTACCCTGATTGTTCGTTTCACCGGACACGGCTGGGTGGGTACGTCGGCCGCTCGGAGGGCGCACGCAGGGTGGTGCTCGGTCAGCAGGTCCGCACGAACGGAATGTCCGGCACCTCGTCGCGCCATTCCGCCGGGGACATCCCCCCGGCAGCCACGCCGCAGGCCACCGGGCGCAGACGACCGCTCAGCGCCGATGTTCCGCGAACGTCGTACAGCCGCAGCCGTCCACCGCTCCCGATACCGCCCGTGGTGGCGAGCGTGCGTCCGTCCCGGCTGAACGCGAGACCGAGGAGGTTCTGCTCGTCGACGACGCTGGCGGTGCGGGTCGGCTCGCGCGGGGTGGTGACGTCGTACAGCCGTAGCCGGCCGCCAGCAGCGGTRCTGTGGGCGCTCGTGGTGGCGAGGGTGCGCCCGTCGGGGCTGAACGCGACCAGGGAGAGGTTCTGGTCGTCGTCGACGCTGGCCATGGAGATGGGATGGTGCGGGTCGCCGACGTCGTAGAGCCGTAGCCGCCCGCCCTCCACGTTCGTGACGGCACTCGTGACGGCCAGGGTGCGTCCCCCGGGGCTGAAGGCGACCGCGATGAGATCCTGGTCGTCGTCGATGGCGGCGGTAGGCCGCGGGTCGCCCGGGTCGCCGACGTCGAACAGCCGCAGCCGGCCGCCGCCGGCGCCGCCATGGGCGCTCGCGGTCGCGAGGGTGTGCCCGTCGGGGCTGAACGCGACCAGCGAGGAGCTCAGGTCGTCGCCGATGCTGGCGACCCGCCGTGGGTGGCGTAGGTCGCTGATGTCGTACAGCCGCAGCCGCCCGCCGTCGGTGTCGGGGAGCGCGCTGGTGGTCGCGAGGGTGTGCCCGTCGGGGCTGATGGCGACGCCGACGACGTTCTGGTCGTCATCCACGGCGGCGATGCGGACAGGGTCGCGCGGGTCGCTGACGTCGTACAGCCGTAGCCGCCCGCGAGCCGTATCACCGCCGGAACTCGTGGCGAGCGTGTGCCCGTCGGGGCTGAACGCGACCGCGCCGAGACCCTGGTCGTCGTCGACGGCCGCCGTGAGGGCCGGGGCGTGTGGGTCGTTGATGTCGTACAGCCGCAGCCGGCCTCCGCGTCCGTTGATCCGCGCGCTGGCCACGGCGAGGGTGTGCCCGTCGGGGCTGACCGCGGCCAGGGCAAGGAACTGGTCATCGTCGATGGCGGCGGTGCCGACCGGGTTGCGCGGAGCGGCGAGGTCATACAGCCGCAGCCGGCCCCCGTTCGTGTCGTTTGGCACGCTGCCGGTGGCGACTGTCCGGCCGTCGGGGCTGAACGCGACCGAGGCGATGTCTTGGTTGTCTTTGACGGTCGTGGTGGGCAGCGGGTTGCTCGGGTCGCGGACGTCGTACACCCGCAGCCGTGTCCCGTCCGCGTCGCCGCGCGGGGTCGTGATGGTCAGGACGTGCCCGTCAGGGCCGAACGCGAGACTGTATATGTCGTCGTCGGCGTCGTCGGCGTCGTCGGCGATGGTGCCGACCTGGGCCGGCCCGCGCGCGGCACCGACGTCGTACAGCCGGACCTGGCCGCCGCTCCCGTCGCCGAGGTCGCTGGCGATGGCGAGGCTGCGCCCGTCGGGGCTGAACACTGCCTTGGCCAGGTTCCGACCGTCGTCGAGCGTCGCGGTGCGGGCCGGGTCGTGCGGGTCGCTGACGTCGTAGATCCGGATACGGTGACCGGTCTCGGCGGAGGGCCGGCTGACGGTGGCCAGGGTGCGTCCGCCCCGGCCAAACGCGATCTTGAAGAGACTCTGATCCTCGTCGACGCTGGCGACGCGGTCCGGGGCGCGCGGGTCGCTGACGTCGTACAGCCGCAACCGTCCGCCGCCCTCGGTGATGCCGGAGCTCGCGGTCGCCAGGGTGCGCCCGTCGGGGCTGAACACCACATCGACGAGGTTCTGGTCGTCGTCGATGCTGGCGGTCCGCGCCGGGCCGCCTGCGCCGCCGAGGTCGTACAGCCGCAGGTGCCCGCGGCCGGTCTCGATGGAGGAGCAGGCGACCGCGAGGGTCCGCCCGTCGGGACTGAACGCGAAGTCAGCCAGAATCAGGTCGTCGTCGAAACTGGCGGTGCGGACCGGGTGACGCGGGTCACTGACGTCGTACAGGCGCAGCCGCGCCCCGTCCACGTCGTCCTGGCCGCTGATGGTGAGCAGGGTGCGCCCGCCGGGGCTGAACTGGACAGTCGACAGGGCCTGGTCGTCGTCGACGTGGGCGACGTCGGTCGGGTGCGCCGGGTCGCTCGCGTCGAACAGCCGCAGGCGGCCGCGGTCCTCGAGGTAGCTGGCGGTGGCGACGGTGCGCCCCTCGGGGCTGAACGCGACCTGGGTGATGTTCTGCTCGTCGTCCGCGGCGCCGGTCCAGGGCGCGGCGGCGAGTGTCGCCGCCAGGCTGGACCGGGCCTCGAAGCTGGAGACCAGCCGCTCCGCGGCGAGGTTCAGGGGGAGCGCGGCCGCCGGGTCGCGGTCGCGCAGCCGCTCGGCCTGGGTGACGAGTGCCCGGGCCGTCGCGAGGTTTCGCTGCGCGATCGCCTCCTGGCGCTGCCGGCCGACGTTGATCCACTGCGCCGTCGCGGTGGTGCCGCCGGCGGTGACGAGGAGCAGCAGCACGGTCAGCACCGCGATGGTGCGTCGCCGGCGGCGCTGGCCGTGCCGGCGACCGGTCGTCAGGAAGTCGCGCGCCGTGGACGTCAGGTCGCCCAGGTCGACGGCGGCCAGTGTGCCGGCGGCCAGGCCCAGGTTCCAGAGCCGCTCGACGGGGCGCCCGCGCCGATCCCAGTCGTCGGCCGCGGCCTCGGCCTGGGCGCGCTGGCGCAGCCGGTCGGACGCCTGACTGATCGCGGTGGCCAGCGGGGTCCACGCGGTCAGGAGCCGTTCGTGGGTGACCTCGACGGTGGCCGGCCCGCCGGGCTGACTGTCCACGGCGAGCAGACGGCGGGCGACGAACGGGGTGAGCGTGCCCCGCACCGGGTCGGGGAGCTGGTCGAGCGGAACCCGCCGCCGGGTGGGCCGGCCCTCGGCATCCACGGTGATCAGCCGGAGCAGGCCGGCGAGGACCTCCTCCTCGGTGCGGCCGGCGGCGGCCGTGGCCTCGGCGAGCGCGGTGTCCGCGTGCTCGACGAGGGCACCGCGGACCCCACCCGTCCGGTCATAGAGCGCGGCGGACAGCACCGTGGAACCCGTCTCCCGGGCTTCCGCGTGGAGTCGTTGCAGCGTGTAGGCGAGCAGCGGCAGCGCCTGCCCGTCGCCGGTGTCGGCGACCATGCGGGCGACCAGCTCCTCGTCGACCGCCAGCCCGGCCAGCCGCGCGGGCCCGCTGATCACGAGGGGCAGCAGGTCCCGGGACAGCGGATGCAGGGCCTCGGCGCGTACCCGCAGCCCGGCCGGTGTCGCCGCCTCGATGAGCCGGTCCAGATACTCGGACCGCAGTGTCATGACCACCCGCGCCGGTCCGGCGGTCGCGGCCGCCAGCACCTCGAGAAGGCGCTCCCGGCCCGCCTCGCCGCCGGCGGTGAGAAGCTCCTCCGCTTGGTCCACGACGAGCAGCAGCCGCCGCGCCGGCGGGTCCGCCGCCGCGAGCAGCTCCTCGACGACCTCCATGGTCATGCCCGGCTCGGTGAGCCGGTCGACGAGCCCGCCGCGGTCCCAGCCCAGGCCCCGCGCGCGGCCCGCCTCGGCGAGCACTCCCGCCAACGCGGCCAGCGGCCGGACGCCCGGCACCATCGGCCGCGTCACCAACCAGTCGGGATCATCGGCCAGTCTGGGCGCGAGCCCGGCCGCGACCAGCGACGACTTGCCGCACCCCGACGGGCCGACGACCGCCAGTAACCCGGCGCCGTCCGCCACCGGGCCCGCCAGCCTGCCCGCCAGCAGCCGGGCGTCGTCGTCGCGACCCTTGAAGACCGCCGCCCGGCTCGCGTCGAAGGCGGACAGCCCCGGGAACGGCGACCGGCCCGGCTGCCAGGCCGCGTCCCACGGCGCGGCCGGCCCGGGGAACCGTGGGGGAGTCGGGCTGGCATTCGTACCGCCCGGAAACACCGGGGGACGCCGCGGCTTGGCGCGCACGCCCAGCACCGCCGCGCGCAGCCGCTCCCCGGCCTCCCGCTGGTCCAGGCCGAACAGGTCGATCCCGACCACCTGGCCCAGCAGCCCAGGCCGCGGACAGTCCTCAACCCGGACCACCAGCAGCCTGCGGCCCTCGCCAGACGGGTCGGCGGCCCACGCCGCCTGCCACTCCGCCTCGCCATAGGCCGAGGTCAGGTACGCGGCCGACACCACCGCCACCGTGCGGGCCGCCGTCGAGGCGGCGCGGTGCATCTCGTGGACGAAATGCGAGCCGACGCCGAAGTCCCATGCCTGGATGAGCACGCGGTCGCCGGCGGCCTCCAGCTGCCAGGAGATCCACTCCGCCCAGCCCCGGTCGGCCGCCGTGTAGGACACGAAGAAGTCCGCGCCGTCGTCGACGCGCCCGTCGGCCCCCGCCAGTGGGTCCGCCCCCGTCACCACCCCATCAGGCTCCCACAGACGGGTGTACTACCGAAGGTAACGCGAAAGGCCCTAGAGCCAGGACGGGTCGGTGTCGAGTGTGGTGCGGTCGAGGCTCGCGAGCAGGTCGAGCTGGGGGCCGGTCCTCGGCAGCTCGTAGCGGAAGAAGTACCGGGCGGCCTGGCGCTTGCCGTCGTAGAACGCGCCGTCCAGGCCGTCGGCGGCGAGCGCCTGGGCGAGCCACAACCAGGCGACGACGACGTGCCCGACGGCCTCCAGGTAGACCGTGGCGTTCGAGAGCGTGACATCCGGGTCGCCGGCGCCGTGCAGCACGCCGGTGACCTCGACGACGCGGTCGAGGGCGGAGGACAGCTGGGCGCCCAGGTCCGCGAGCTCGCCGCCGGCGGCCGTCGCGGCGGTGACGGTGGCGCGCGCCGTCCCGACGAGCGCGGCGAGGCCCGCGCCGCCGCCGATGGCGACCTTCCTGCCGAGCAGGTCGAGGCCCTGGATGCCGTGCGTGCCCTCGTGGATCGGGTTCAGCCGGTTGTCCCGGAAGTGCAGCTCCACGTCGTACTCGCGGGTGTAGCCGTAGCCGCCGTGGACCTGGATGGCGAGGCTGTTCGCCTCGAGGCACCACTGCGACGGCCAGCTCTTCACGATCGGGGTGAGTGTGTCGAGCAGCAGGTGCGCCTGGTCGCGCTCGGCCTGGGTGGGCGCGGTGCGCTCGTCGTCCAGCAGCTTGCCGGCGTAGAGGACGAGCGCGAGCGCGCCCTCGACGTAGGACTTCTGCGCGAGCAGCATCCGCCGGACATCGGCGTGTTCGATGATCGGGACCTGGGGTGAGCGCGGGTCCTTCCCGGCCGGCGGGCGGCCCTGCGGGCGCTCCTTCGCGTATTTCAGCGCCTTCAGGTAGCCGGCATAGCCCAGAGCCATCGCGCCCGCGCCGACGTGCACGCGGGCGGAGTTCATCATCGTGAACATGTATGAAAGCCCCTTGTGGGGCTCGCCGACGAGGTAGCCGACGGCACCGGGCTCGCCGCCCGGCCGGTGGCGGCCCTCGCCGAAGTTCAGCAGCGTGTTCGTGGTGCCGCGGTAGCCCAGCTTGTGGTTGAGGCCGGCGAGCGTGACGTCATTGCGCTCGCCGAGCGAACCGTCATCCTCGACGAGGAACTTCGGGACGATGAGGAGGCTGATGCCCTTCACGCCCGCCGGGCCGCCGGGAATCTTCGCCAGAACCAGGTGAACGATGTTCTCGGACAGCTCGTGATCGCCGCCGGAGATCCACATCTTGTTGCCGAACAGGCGGTAGGTGCCGTCGGGGCGCGGCTCGGCCCGGGTGGTGATGTCCGACAGCGAGGAGCCGGCCTGCGGCTCGGACAGGCACATCGTGCCGTAGAAACGCCCCTCGAGCTGCGGGCGGACGTAGCGGTCGACCTGCTCGGGCGTGCCATGGGTGACCAGCAGGTTCGAGTTGCCGACAGCCAGGAACGGATAGGCGAACGTCGAGATGTTCGCTGCCTGGAACCAGGCGAAGCAGGCGCTCGCGACCACGTCGGGCAACTGCGCGCCGCCCAGCTCCGCGTCGAAGGTGGCGGCCGCCAGGCCGGTCTTCGCGAACACGTCCAGCGCCACGCCGACCTGCGGGATCATCGAGACCCGCTCCCCGTCGAACGTCGGCTCGTGCGTGTCGGCCGCGCGCAGGTGCGGATAGAAGTGCTCGGTCGCGACCTGCTCGGCGAGGTCGAGAACCGCGTCAAATGTCTCCCGCCCATGCTCGGCGAACCGTTCCCGGCTGGTAAGAGCCGTCACGTCCAGCCACTCATACAGCAGGAAGTCCAGATTTCGCCGCGACAACAGCACAGACTCGGCCATGGCGGTAACCGTAACCAGTTTGTCCTTGGTTCGCTCCGTCCGGGCAGCGCGCTACGGCCCCTTACTCGCTTCGCTCCCAAGGGACCTCCGTGCGCTGTCCTCCTCCGCGAACGTGCGCTCCGGCGACCTCCGCTGCGGCCCAACCCACGTCGCTTCGCTCGTGGGCCGGGCCTCCGCGGAGGCGCGCCTCCGCGCCAGCTCGCTTGCCTTCCGCGGTGACGTCACCAACCCGAGACCTCGGCGCTCGCGGGGATGCTTCTAGACCGGGTCGTTGTGGTTTGCTGACGTTCAGCGGCGGGTGACCGTGCGGGCGCGGAGGCGCGCCTCGCGGAGGCCCGGCCCCGGAGCGAAGCGAACGGGGTTGGGCCGCAGCGAGGTCGCCGGAGCGCCCGTGAGCGGAGGAGGCGGACCTCCCAGATCGACTTCGTCGATCCGGCAGGAACCCCGCGGCGCGGAGGTCCCTTGGGAGCGAAGCGAGCAAGGGGCCGGAGCGCCGTGCCCGCACGGAGCGAACCAGAGACAGGTGTCGCATACTTCGGGTCCGTGACCTCTGACCCGCGCGCCGAGGCGCTGTCCGAGCCAACCGCCCGACCGACGACGGATGGGCGGTGGGGCATCACCGTGCCGCTCGCCGGAGTGCCGCTGGCCGAGCACCCGGCCCGCTACGCCGAGCTCGCCGACCTCGGCTACACGGACATCTGGTCAGCCGAGGCGACCGGCGGCGACGGGGTCGTCCCGCTCGCGCTCGGCGCGACGCAGCGGCGGCTGCGGCTGGGCACGGCGATCCTGCCCGCGTTCACCCGCGGCCCGGCACTGCTCGCGCAGACGGCCGCGACCCTGTCGGCGGCGGCCGAGGGGCGGTTCGTGCTGGGCCTCGGCACGTCGTCGGACGTCATCGTCCAGAACTGGAACTCGATCCCGTTCGAGCGGCCCTACCAGCGGATGCTCGACACGGTCCGCTTCCTGCGCCGCGCGCTCGCCGGCGAGAAGATCACCGAGACGTACCCGTCGTTCACGGTCAAGGGCTTCCGGCTCGGCGTCGTCCCGCCCGCGCCCGTTTCCCTCCTGGTCGCGGCCCTGCGCCCGCGGATGCTGGGCCTCGCGGGCCGGGAGGCCGACGGCGCGATCCTCAACTGGCTGTCCCCCGACGACTGCGACCGCGTGATCCCCCATGTCCGGGAACACAACCCCGACGCCGAGATCGCCGTGCGCATCTTCGTCCTCGTCCACGATGACCCGGTGGCGGCCCGCCAGCTGCTTCGCCGCCAGGTCGCCGCCTACCTGACCGTCCCGGTGTACCGGGCCTTCCACGAGTGGCTCGGCCGCACGCCCGAACTGAGCGGCCTGTGGGACGCCTGGGCCGCCGGCGACCGTGCCGGCGCGTTGCGGGCCATCCCCGACGAGGTCGTCGACGAGCTGTGCGTCCACGGCTCGCTGGAGGAGTGCCGGGCCGGCGTCCGCCGCTACGTGGAGCACGGCGTGACGACCCCTGTCATCGCCCTGCTCAACGACGGCCCCGACGTGTCCAAGCTCTTCGCCGGCCTCGCGCCGGAGCCGGCCACCGTGTGACTCAGACGGCGGCTGTCCGGCAGATCCGGAAGCCGATGTTCGCGGCCATGTAGGAACGCATGCCCCGCGTATGTCCGGGCGTGGAACGTGACATGTCGGGGGACCGCGACATCCGGAACGACACCGTCTGCACGTCGGCGCAGTCGGCCCAGGATCCTCCCCGTAGCACCCGGTGTTCTCCGGACTCCGGGCCGCGTGGGTTGTCGGCCGGGCCGTGCTGGTAGTACTCCGCGTCGTACCAGTCGGCCGTCCACTCCCACACCGAGCCGGCCATCCCGAACAGGCCGTATCCGTTGGGCGGTAGTGCGCGCATCGGCCGGATCGCGAAGGCGTCGAAACGGTCGAAGTCGCAGAGTTCCGGCGTCGGCGGCTCGTCGCCCCAGGGACGGCGGCGGCCGCTGAAGCCGCCGCGGGCGGCGTGCTCCCATTCGGCCTCGGTGGGCAGGCGGTACTGGACGGCGCCGGTGCTCATCGCGGCGCACATCGCCGCGGCCTGATCCCAGGCGACACTGACCATGGGCTTGCCGTCGTATGTCCAGGGACGCTGGGAGCCACCCCGGTCCGGGCTGCCGAACAGGCTGACCGCGGACAGCGTCGGTCCTCCGGCACCGGAGGTGTACCTGGCGTCGGGAGCATGGGCGTGCCAGTCCCGGGCCCGGCGGGTCCCGTCCTCACAGTACTGCCGGCGGATCTTGTTGCCCTGGTGGAGCATGAAGGCGTCCTTACGCTCCAGCTCCTGGGGCGGGGTGCTGACGGGCGCCGGTTCCCAGCCGAGAACATCGCAGAACGTCGCCCAGCTCACCGCGGTCTCGGACAGCCAGTAGTCGCCGAGCCGGACCGGGCGCACCGGCCGCTCGTCCGGCTCTCCGTCCATCGAACCCATGAGGAACGTGCCGGCGGGGACGTAGCAGAACCGCAGGCCATGATCCTCGACCGCGAGGCCGTCGAGATGCACGGCTCGGGCGAGCGCGATCTCCTCGTCGTCCGGATCGACGGCGAAGGCCCGGTCGAAGGCTGTCGCGGCCAGCCGGTCGTCGCCGGCGGCCGCCAGCCGGTTGGCGATCTGGAACAGGGTGCGCGCGTCCCCGGCCGTGCCGTGATCCTCCAGCAGCCAGGCGTACTCGCCGTTCGCGGTCTTCTCAGTCATCGACTCACCCACAGCCGCCGCACGGCGTGCCCTGGCCGCCGTGGCCGCGGCCCACGGACACGTCGACGATCGCCAGCGGGTTGCGGACCGCGCCGGCCAGTGCCAGCTCGGCGTGCGCGTGTTCGGTGATCCACGGGTCAGGTGCGTGGATGGAGCCGTTGAAGGCCAGCGCGCGGGCTCGGCAGCCGCCGGCGAAGGTGGCGGTGGTGCCGTGGGCACTGGTGGGCTCCGTGGGCGGCAGCGCCCGGATGGCCCGGAAACCGGCGCTGTCGTGCCAGACGTCGGCGAGCGAGCGGTTCCTGATGTTCGCGGCGTCGAACTCGGGGCCGAGGAAACTGCACGGGTTGACCTGGCCGGACACCGAGACGGAACAGACCAGGTTGCCCGCTCCGCAGCCGTAGTTCTGGTAGATCACCGACTGGGACTCGTCTCGGGAGAACGGGCTGAACGGGTCGATGTGGCGGACATCCAGGCCGGCCCCCTCATCGTCTTCCTCCTCGATCTCGAGGTCGCCGAGCGCGGAGAGCGTGCGCAGCGCGGAGCTGTACTCGGCGAACGTCGGCATGAGGTCAAGGTTCTCGCGTGCCACGCCCACCGGGTAGAGCGGCCGGAAGACGGCCGTGTCCGCGCCCACCTGGTGCGCCAGCCGCGCGCAGGCCTCGATCTCGGCCAGATTGCTGCGCATGATCGTGAACGCCAGGGTGAAGCGGGCGTGGYGGCGCAGCACCGCCAGCCGGTCGAGCACCCGGGCGAAGGTGCCCTCGCCTCGGACGGCGTCGTTCGTCGCCGCGGTCGCGCCCTCGAGGCTCACGTTCAGCCAGACCAGCTCGCGCCGGCCGAACTCGCGGGCGACCTCGTCCGTGATGAGCAGGCCGTTCGTGGTGACGCAGGGGGCGAGTCCGTGCGCGAGCGCCCGGTCGATCACAGCGAACAGATCCTTGCGCAGCAGCGGCTCACCGCCGGTCAGACCCAGCCGGAAACTGCCCAGTGACGCCATCTGGGCAAACAGGTCGTCGATCTCGTCGAGAGCGAGCCGCCGCTCGCCGCGCCGCGGCAGGTCACCGGCGAAGCAGTGGGTGCAGGTGAGGTTGCAGCTGCCCACGACCTCGAGATGGACGGCCAGCGGGCCGACGAGATGATCCGCAGGCACGTCCAGACCCTCGAGGACCGTTCCTGCGAGCCGGCCGTCCACCGTGAAGAACCCGCGGTCGTAGAAGTCCTCGTAGAAACGGATGACCTGGTCTCGCCGCTCGTCGTCGGCCAGGCGCGCGAGCACCTCGCCTATGGGCGCCTCGGCCAGCTCAGTCAGCACCGCGGTGGCCGCGGCGTCGAACGGGAGATATCGGGAGGTGCGACGGTCGAAGACCGTGCTGCCGAAATGCTGCGGGACCACGACCAGCGGTGGCCGGGCGATCGGGCTCACCGCGCCACCTCGGGCGGAGGAACCAGCGTGAACGTCCTGCGGATCCAGGCCCGCCGTGGTTCGTCGGTGGGATATCGCAGCTCGCGGTCCGGGATCTCGATGCCGAGCCCGAGCGCGCCCTGGCTGGTGAGCGAGGTGACCTGGTAGTCGGGACGCTCACCGGGGTCGGGCGCGGGCCACTCCAAAGCGACCATCGCCGGCCAGTTGCTGTCGTCGAAGCCGGGCAGCATCCAGGTGTAGTCGTCCGGCGCCGTCCGCCGGTAGCGCCAGGTCCCGTCGGCGGCCGACAGGACCACCTGCGGGAACTGCTGTTCGACGTCCGGAATGACCTGGCTCTCGGCGCGGGTAGTGCCCGAGAAGGCGAGGAAGGGCACGCCCGCGGGGAACCCGCTGATCGCGAACGCGACCACGTGCTCGCCGAACGGGACGATGGTGTGACCCGAGGGCGGCCGGGCGCCGTCCAGGAACATGTCGGTGACGTAGCCGCGGGAAACCATCCGCATGGTGAACGGGGTGCCTGCCCGAGGGTCGCGCCACCGCATCACCACTCCGCCGCAGCCGGCTGGCACCTCGCAGTGTCCGTGCTCCTCCAGCACCAGCCGCGACGACGTCTTCGCATATCGTCCCAGCGAGTTCAGCCGTAGTTCCCGCTCGCTCACCGGCCGCGCTCTCGGATTTCGCTGGTGAGGGGACAGGCACCCCGCCACCGTGTCGCTGGAGATCTCTGGATGTCCGCCACGGCGCGAGTCTCTCTTCGGCGTCGCATGATCGGAACCGGTTGCGGCGCGTCCAGTCGTTCCGTAGTTCCCGGAGATGCGGCGTAGGGCTCGGCGCGTATTCGGACCCGGTGGGCGTTTTCGGGACTCTGCCGCGATGAGCGATGAGTCTGGCGCGATCGGGGAGTCGGTTCCTGTCGAAGGGCCGGCCAGAATGCCGGCTACGGCTTGATGCGACCGCGGAACTCCGGGAGGTCTGATGGTGGCGACGGTGCTGCTGGTGATCGGCACGCGCAAGGGGCTGTGGCTGGCGCGCAGCCGGGACGGGCGGGCGAGCTGGGAGGTCACCGGCCCGCACCACCCGATGGTCGAGGTGTACTCGGCGGCGATCGACACCCGCGGCCCGGTGCCCCGGGTGCTCGTCGGGCTGTCGAGCGAGTGGTTCGGGCCGAACGTGGCGATCAGTGACGACCTGGGCGCGAGCTGGCGGGAGCCGGCGACCGCGCCGATCGCGTTCCCCACGGGCACCGACACGGCGCTGCGGCGCGTCTGGCAGATCACTCCGGGGCCGGTCGGCGAACCCGACGTCGTCTACGCCGGCGTCGAACCGTCAGCGCTGTTCCGCTCTACGGACGGCGGGCGAAGCTTCGAGCTGGTCCAGGGGCTGTGGGACCACCCGCACCKCCCGGACTGGGAACCCGGCTACGGCGGCCAGGCGATCCACACCGTGCTTCCCGACCCGGTCGACCACAAGCGGATCACCGTGGCGATGTCGTCGGGCGGCGTCTACCGCACGCTCGACGGCGGCGAGAACTGGTCGGCGGCGAACAAGGGGATCAAGGCGGGCTATCTTCCCGACCCGTACCCCGAGTTCGGCCAGTGCGTCCACAAGGTCGCTCCCTGCCCGGTGCGGCCCGAGCGGCTGTACGCGCAGAACCACGGCGGCGTCTACCGCAGCGACGACGGCGCCGACAGCTGGGTCTCGATCGCTGATGGCCTGCCCAGCGACTTCGGGTTCGCCATGGTGGCCCACCCGAGCCGACGCGACGTCATCTACAACTTCCCGCTGAAGGCCGACAGCGAGCGTTTCCCACCGGATGGCCGCTGCCGGGTGTACCGCAGCGAGGACGCCGGCGCCTCCTGGGAGCCGCGCACCGCCGGCCTGCCCGAGGAGGGCTTCTGGACGGCCGTGCTGCGCGACTCGATGTGCTCCGACGACGCCGACCCGGCCGGGGTCTACTTCGGCTCCCGCACCGGCGAGGTCTACGCCAGCCGGGACGAGGGCGACAGCTGGGTCCGGGTCGCCGCCCACCTGCCCGACGTCACCTGCGTCCGCGCGGCCGTGGTCTAACGGGCCAAAGCCAGCGGGCCACAGGAGGTGCCGAGATGCTCTTCGTTCGAGATTCCGGCAGCCCCCGTCCCCGGCAGCAGGGGAAGGGGCGGCCATGCGGGTGACGGTGCTGCTGCCCGGGGTGCTGCGCCAGCACGCGGGCGGCGCGCGCCAGGTGGAGCTGGAACTGCCGGTGGCCGGGGCGACGCTCGCCGCCGCGCTCGACGTCGTCGCCGCCCGCCATCCCGCGCTGGAGCGGCGGCTGCGCGACGAGCGCGGCGCGCTGCGCCGCTACGTGAACCTGTTCGTCGACGGCGAGGAGTGCCGACGCCTCGCCGGCGCGGACACCCCGCTGCGCGACGGCACCGAGATCCAGGTGATCCCGTCCATCGCGGGCGGCTAGCCCGGCCCGCCTCACTGATTTTCACCGGGTCGGAGTGATTGTTGTGCGAGTGGTTCGGGTGGCATGATCCGGCGTCATGCTCGGCGGCGAGACCACTGCGGGAAGTACCCAGGGGCCCCTGGATTTCTTCGTCTCCCACGCGAGGGCCGATCAGGGTTGGGCGGAATGGGTCGCCTGGCAGCTGGAGAGCGTGGGCTATCGGGTGCTCGTGGAGGCGTGGGACTTCGTCCCGGGGACGAACTGGGTCGCATCGACGCAACGGGGTGCCGCCAGCGGGGACCGGACGATCGCATTGATTTCCGGTGCCTACCTGGAATCGACGTATGCCCAGGCCGGCTGGTCTGCGGCCTTGGCGGCTGATCCGGTGGGTGCCGCACGTCGGCTGATACCGGTCCGGATCGCGGAATGCCAGCTCCCKGGGCTCCTCGGGCAGGTCGTCTCGTTTGACCTGTTCGGTATCGACGAGGCCGCGGCCAGGGCTCGCCTTCTGGAAAGGCTCGCGGCGGCGGTAGCCGGTCGATCCCGGCCGACCGTGCCGCCTGTCTTTCCGGAAGCAGGCCTTCCTGGACCGATCTTCCCTGGAGTGCCACCGCCTCCGCCGATTCAGGTGGGTGTGGTACCCGCGCCGGCTGGCTACTTTCTGGAGCGCGCGGAGGCGCGCGCTCTTGATGACATCGCCGCCAGCGGGCGGACGGCCGTGCTCTCGCAGGTGCTTGCGGGGCTCGGTGGGGTGGGCAAGACGCAGCTGGCCGCCGCGTACGCCAGGCGGGCGCTCGGCGCGGGCACTGTGGATCTCCTGATGTGGGTCTCCGCCTCGTCGCGTGAGACGGTCGTGGCCCAGTATGCGCAGGCCGCGCGGCAGCTCACCGGCACCGACGAACATGCGTCCGAGGACGCGGCCCGCAGATTCCTGGCGTGGCTCGCGACCACCTCGCGACGTTGGCTGATCGTCTTGGACGACCTTACCGCCCCCGGCCACCTGCGTGACCTGTGGCCACCTGCCACGGGCTCGGGGCGCACCATCGTCACGACCCGTCGTCGTGACGCGGCGCTGGTCACCGAAAATCGACGCATGATTGTCCTCGGCGTGTTCACCGACCTTGAGGCGAGGACCTATCTGCGCTCGGCGCTGGCCGAGCACCCACGGCTCGCGGATGACGTAGAGGGAGTCGCGCGGGACCTGGCGAACCTGCCGCTCGCGCTTGGCCAGGCGGTCGCCTTCATGCGGGACCGGGACCTGACGTGTGCCGACTACCGCCGACGGTTCACGGACCGCCGTCGCCGCCTTGCCGAGCTCTTCCCCGAGGCTGACGCTGTCCCCGACCAGTACCAGCGAACGATCGACGTCACCTGGTCTCTGTCGATCGAGATCGCGAACGAGCTGGCGCCCAGGGGGCTGGCCCTGCCGCTGCTGCGGCTCGCGAGCCTGCTCGACCCCAACGGTGCGCCCGCTAGGGTCTTCGAGGCGCCGGCCGCTCTACGTTGGCTCACGAGCGCATGGGTCGCGGGTGCCGATGACGGAGACGAGGTGACGGCCGACCACGCGCGGGACGGGTTGCGGTGCCTGCATCGCCTCAGTCTCGTGACGGTCGATGACGGCGTGGTGCGGGTGCACGCCCTGGTCCAGCGTGCCGTAAGGGAGCGGCTGGGTGTCGCGCTCGCCGCGGAGATGGCGCGTACTGCCGTCGATGCGCTCTGGTGGTCGTGGGACGCGGGTGATGACCGCGACTGGCCACTGCTCGCCATGGCCGTGCAGGTCGCACACGACGCCTCCGACGAGGACCTGAAGCGGGGGGCGTTCGACAAGCTCGTGGACATGCTGGATCGGAAGCGGCTCAGCCCGGGCTGGAACGCTCGGGCATGGGCAGCGACCTACGTCCTGCGCGACAAGTTCGACGTCCTGCTGCCGCTCGTTCTCGACTGTCTCGCTGGCGATCAGGTGAATCCGCCCAGGTCGGAAGCCGACGCGAGGGCGAGCGGGCTTGGCCCGCCGGCGCGGGTCACTCCGGAGGCGGCCAGTTCGCTGGCGTCCGTGTTCGAAGTGGTCGAGGACTGGCACACTGCTCGGCCCGAGCGCGCGATACCGGTGTTACGCGATGGGCTGGTTCGCTGGTCATTGCGCCGACGGTTCGTCGAGGCGCTCGCGAGATACCGGACCCCGGATGCGCTGCTGGCACTCCAGGAGTTCGCGCTCGCCGAGTTGGAGTCGGGGGCCGACCATCAGGTTCTCGGCGAGGTCGCCGAGGCACTGGGCGAGTTCGGTCAGGAGTTCGGCGACACGGAGCGTGCGTCATCCATCGGCATTCTGGAGCGGATCATCGTGGAGCTGGATTTCGATCCCCGGACGCGGCGGGCCGCCGTGGAAAGCGTGGCACGCCTTGCTGGCCAGGCGTCGGGCGCCGCTCCGGAGGTTGACGAAGAAGAGATCGTCAGGTACCTCAACCCGCTTGACGAACGGGGTCAGTACTCCGACTGGCGGGTCGTGCGGGCCTACGCCGACCGCGCATATGAGCGGATTGCCCGGGGCGAACTGACTCCCCAGCTGCTCACGGCATTGATCGACGGCTTCGCGCATCAGCAGACGTTCGTACGCAGAGTCATCGCGAGGTGCCTTGGCATCGCGGAGGATCCGCGAGCCCGCGCCGCGCTGGTCGACGAGCTTGGCGGTCCGCCGCTGTCCGCCGACGTCCGGCAGGCGTGCCGGGAAGCGCTCGCGACGCAGATCGACAATGCCCCGACCCCCGCGCTGCGCGCCGCTCGGCGCTGGCTGGTCGTCGATGCTGCCMGCGATGCCGCCTCGGCGGGGCGCCCGCTGCTCGCGCGCGAGCTGCTCGACCTGGTGACGAGGTCCACGAAGGCCGAGGACTGCCTTGTCGACGAAGGCGGTTTCGAGGTGCTGGCGCAGCCTTCCCACAGCGACCACAGCGGAAATAGCAGCGTTGTCGTAGGCCTGGTCGAGACGGAGGAGGCGGCAATCGATCCGGAGGCGGCCGAATTCGCCACCGATCAGGACTACGCCGAGGTCGGTGAGGGCTGGGAATCGAAGTACCGCTTCCGCGCGGTTTCCAGGTCCGACAGCGGCGTGACGGAGGTATCAGTCGCGGCGACGACCTGGGAACAGGGTGCAGCCTTCCACCGCGCCCTGCGGCGCGCGCACCCACGGCTACGTGAGTACCAGGATCGGATGATCGAGGGATGGCTACGTGGGGCTGTCCAACTGCCCGGCATTGCGTGCATGCATTGCATCGTCGTTAGCTCGGATGACGAGGTGCTGATGGCGCGCCGGGGTCGAGGCACCCCGTACGCGCCCGGACGATGGTCGGCCAGCTTCGAGGAACAGCTGACCGGCGACGACTTCGCGCCGGGGCGTGAGAACCCAGCCGTCCATGCCGCAAGGCGTGGGTTCGTCGAAGAGCTCGGGCTGCCCGCCGACCAGGTGGACATCTCGGTACCCACGGCGGTCATCGAGATGCCCATCATGAACGTCAGCCTGGTGGCCGTTCTCCGCGCACCATGGTCGTCTATCGAGATCTTGGAGGCCGGGCGGGGACAGGAGCTGGACGAGCTCAGATTCGTTTCGACCGAGCCGGCGGCATTGCTGGCCGAGGCTGCGCGTTCTGATCTGCACCCGACGTCTGGCCTGCGCCTTCGCCGACTCGCGCGGCTGCTGGGCGGCTGACTCGCCCAGCCCGGGGCTGCGAACCCGTCGGGCTAGGCGTCGAGGCGCCCACCATCCCGCGCTGGACCGGTGGACGCGCGACGGCACCGACATCCAGGTGTCCCCTCCATCGCCGTCGGCCGGTCCGCCAGCCTCGTCAGACGTTGTGGGGAACCTGTCCCGCGTCGTGGGACGAAGAAGGCTCGGGGCCACAACGCACGACAGCAGGACGAGACCCGTGGCCGGTCAGGCGAGGACAGCGCCGACGCGGCGGCGGACCTCGGCCTCGCCGAGGGCATGGGAGACGAGGTGGAAGGCGGGGCTGCGGTTCGAGCCGGTGAGCAGGACGCGGATGACCTGCGACGCCTCCTTCGTGGAGCCGTGGAAGGCGTCCTTGTCGGCCTTGTACTCCTTGGGGCTCCCGGCGAAGCCGGTGGCCGCCGCCGCGGCACGCAACTGGCCGAACCACGCGTCGCCGTCGGTCAGGTCCTGGTAGTTCCGCAGGAACTCGGCGCACAGCTCCCGGACGACCTCGGGCGCGAGCGCGCCGAGCCGGGGGTCGGCCGGGTCGGTCACCGGCTCGAACAGGCCGGTGAAGAAGTAGCCGTAGACCGGGCGGAAGTCCGACCACTTGCGCAGATCCTTGCGCGGGTTGTCGACGCCCGTCCGCTCGATGTCGAGCGCCCGCAGCGCGAGCTCGGGCTCGGCCCGTGCCGCCGCCGCGAGCTCGGTGTCGTAGGCCTCGGCCCAGGCGACGACCTGGCCGAGGATCTCCTCGCTCGGGATGGTGGCGATGTGGTCGGCGGAGATGTCCTCCAGCTTGACCAGGTCGACCAGCGCCCCGGACACGCCCGCCTCGGACAGCCGCAGCGGCTCGTGCAGCGCCTGCTCCAGGGGCAGCTCCGCGAGCCGCCCGTTGATCAGCCCGCGCAGGTAGTAGAGCACGGCCGGCGCCGGGTAGCCGGCGCTGATGAAGAACTCGACCGAGGCCTCGGGGTCCTTGCGCTTGGAGAGCTTCCGCTTCGCGGTGCCGTCCTGCTTCAGCAGCGGCGCGATGTGCGCGTACGCGACGGGCTCGAACCCGGCGGCGGCGAACAGCTGCAGGTGCACCGGGACGGATGAGAGCCATTCGTCGCCGCGGATCACGTGGGTGACCCGCATCAGGTGGTCGTCCACCACGTGCGCGAAGTGGTAGGTCGGCAGCCGCACCGGGTTGTCGGAGCTCTTCAGGATGACGACGTCGTTGCGGTTGGCGTCGGCCGACAGGTCGCCGCGCACCAGGTCGGTGAACGCGGCGCGGCCGCCGTCGCCGGGGGAGCGGAACCGGACCACGTACGGCCGGCCGGCCGTGAGCGCCTCACGAACCCGCTCGGCGGGGGCGTCGCGCCAGGGAGCCCAGCGGCCGTAGTAGCCGGTGGGCACCTTCGCCGCGCGCTGCTCGTCGGCGGCCGCGGCGAGCTCCTCTCTGGTGGCGAAGCACAGGTAGGCCAAGCCGCCGCGGAGGAACTCCCTGACGTAGCTGAGGTAGATCTGCTCCCGCGCTGACTGGGTGTACGGGCCGTAGGCGCCGTTCTGGTCGGTCTCGTCCGCCGTCACGCCGAAGTAGCCGAAGGCCACGTCGAACAGCGCGGTGGCGCCCTCGACGGTCCTGGCTGCGTCGGTGTCCTCCACCCGGATGAAGTACACGCCGCCGGACTGCCTGGCGAGGTCCTTGTCCAGCATCGCGACGTACACGCCGCCCAAGTGCGCGAAACCGGTCGGGCTCGGGCCGAGCCGGGTCACCATCGCGCCCGGCGGCAGGTCCCGCGGCGGGTACCGCGTCTCCCAGTACGCCGGCTCAGGCAGATCGGACGGGAACAGGGCATCGATCTCGTCCCGGTCGATCATGACGGGTACCTCCACGGACCACGGAAAACGCTGAGTTACCTGGAACGGCCTCCGGGCCCGTGGGACTTCGCCATCGTCGCGCCGGGGTGCCTTCTCGATCGGCCAAGCCTATCGAGAAGGGCCGCTTCGGCCTGGCCCGCGGTCACTGGAGCGGGGCCGATTGGCCGATCGTAACTTTCAAGATCCTCCCGGGTTGGTGCCGGCCGCTCGTAAACTGCCCCTTTGTGACGTCGCCGCGCCGGACGATCGGTCCGGACCAGCTGCCGGGGAGTCCGCTCGTTCCGCGCCAGCGGCCGACCCTGCGCGCCCTGCCAGGGCAGGCCGAGGTCGACCTGCCGCGTTCCCAGGAGGGGTCGCATCCGCAGCGGCTGCTCAGCAGCCTGCTAGGCGACTACTGGCACGGCCGCCGTGAGCACCTGCCGTCGGCCGCCCTGGTCGCGCTGCTCGCCGACTTCGACGTGACGACGGTCGGCGCGCGGGCGGCGCTGTCGCGGCTCGCCCGGCGCGGCGTGCTGGAGTCGTCCCGAGTCGGGCGCAACACCTACTACGGGCTGACGGCTCAGGCGTCCGCCGTCGTGCTGGAGAACGTGCACCGGCTGCGGGCCTTCGGCGAGCGGCACGAGCCCTGGGACGGCCGGTGGACCGTCGCGGCCTTCTCGCTGCCCGAGGACCTGCGCGACGTCAGGCACGCGGTGCGCAGCCGGCTGCGCTGGCTCGGCTTCGCCCCGCTCTACGACGGCATGTGGGTGAGTCCTCGCCCGGTCGCGGAGCCCGCGCGGCGGGCGTTCGCCGAGCTGGGCGTGCTGGCCTCCACGGTCCTGACGACGACCGTCGACGCGCGCCGCAGCGACCCGCGCCCGCCGATGGCCGCCTGGGACCTGACCGAGCTGCACGCCCTTTACGAGGACTTCGTCGCCACCCATGCCCCGCTGCGTGACCGGGTCAGGGCGGGCGCGGTGACGGGCGCCGAGGCGATGGTCGCGCGGACCGCGACGCTCGCCGCCTGGCGGCGCTTCCCCAGCCTCGACCCGGACCTGCCGCTTGACCTGCTGCCCGAGCGCTGGCCGCGCCGCGCCGCCCGCGACCTGTTCGCCGAGATCTGCGACGGCCTCGGCCCGCCCGCGGCCGCGCGGTTCCGCGCCGTCATCGCCGAGACCGCCCCCGACCTCGCGCACCTCGCCAGCTACCAGCGCGTCGGCGGCTGACCAGCGCCGGTCCGCCGCGGGCCACGACCCAGGCCCTGCGGACGTCGCCCCTTGCAGCAGCTCGACCACGGGGCTGTGCCGAGCCGTACGGGCACCGGGCACGGTGCCGTGACCTGTCCGCCGTACGGTTGACGGGTGAGCCTGTTCGACACGGTGCCCCCGGCCACCGGCGGCGCGGTCGGCGGTGTCGCCGGTGACCGCCCCGCCGCGGACGCGGCGCCGGTGACGCCGACGGGGCCGCTGGCCGATCGGCTGCGCCCGCGCGGGCTCGACGAGCTGGTCGGCCAGCGCCATCTGCTCGGGCCGGGCAGCCCGCTGCGCCGGCTGGTCGAGGGCGGCGGGACGACCTCGGTCGTCCTGTGGGGCCCGCCGGGCACCGGCAAGACGACGCTCGCGCACATCGTCTCCCGGGCGACCGGGCGGCGGTTCCGCGAGCTGTCGGCGGTCACGGCCGGGGTGAAGGACGTCCGGGCGGTGATCGACGAGGCTCGCGCGGCACTGGCCCTGTCGAGTGGCCGGTCCAGGCAGGCGCGCGGGCCGGTGCCCGAGCCGGACCTGCGCACCGTGCTGTTCATCGACGAGGTCCACCGGTTCACGAGAACCCAGCAGGACGCGCTGCTGCCCGCGGTGGAGCGCGGCTGGATCACGCTGGTCGCCGCGACCACCGAGAACCCCTCGTTCTCCGTCGTCGCCCCGCTGCTGTCGCGCTCGCTGCTGTTCACCCTCACTCCGCTCACCGACGACGACATCCGCGTCCTGGTGCGCCGGGCGCTGGTCGACCCACGCGGCTACGGCGGTCGGGTGCGCATCGCCCCGGACGCGCTGGACCATCTGGTCCGGCTCGCGGGTGGTGACGCCCGCCGGGCGCTCACCGCACTGGAGGCGAGCGCCGAGGCGGCCCTGGCCAAGGTCCCGGCCGGGGGTGGGACGGCGGGGGAGCCAGCCGCCGCGGGCACCGCGCTGGCCCCCGGCACCGAGCCGGCCGTCGAGGCCGAGCCGGTCGTCGAGCCCACGGTGACGGGCGAGCCCGCGGCGGCCGGGGAGGTCCCAGCGGCCGGGGAGGGTCCGGCCGGGGAGGGCCCGAACGGGGAGACCGAGCCAGTCGGAGGGAGCGAGCCGGTCGCAGGGACCGCGGCGGGTCCGCGGGAGCCCGCGGCCGCCGTGGATCTGGCGCTGCTCGAGCAGTCCGTCGACCGGGCGGCCGTTCGTTACGACCGGGACGGTGACCAGCACTACGACGTCGTCAGCGCGTTCATCAAGTCCATGCGCGGCGGCGACGCCGACGCGGCGCTGCACTACCTGGCCCGGATGCTGGAGGCCGGGGAGGACCCGCGTTTCGTCGCCCGGCGCATGATCATCCTTGCGAGCGAGGACATCGGGATGGCCGACCCGGGTGCGCTCGGCGTCGCCGTGTCCGCGGCCCAGGCCCTGGAGATGATCGGGCTTCCGGAGGCGCGGCTGGCGCTCGCGCAGGCCGTGATCCATCTTGCGCTCGCCCCCAAGTCCAACGCGGTGATCCGCGCGATCGACGCGGCCACGGCCGACGTCCGGGCCGGCAGGGGCGGCTCGGTGCCGGCCCACCTGCGTGACTCGCATTACCAGGGCGCCCGCCGGCTCGGGCACGGCGACGGCTACCGCTACCCGCACGACTACCCGGGCGGGGTGGTCGACCAGCAGTACGCGCCGGACGAGCTGGTGGGCGTCGACTACTTCCGCCCCGGTCAGCTGGGCTTCGAGCGGCGTGCCTCGGCCAGGGCCGACGAGCTGCGCGCCGTGCTGCGCGGCGGCGCGCGACCAGCGGCTGGCGGCGCCGGGCCGGACGCGGCGCCCGGCCCACGAGAGCAGGGCTCTTAGCGGGGCGCGCCGTGCTTCGGGCCATCCGGTCGGTAAGGTCCTGACACAACCGGTGTTCGCGTTCCGGGCAGATCCCGGCGACGCAGGGGCCCGGCCCACCACGGAGGAGGAGCGAAGATGTCCGGTGGCGCGATGGCGGGGCTGATTGCCTCGGGCGCCTTCGCCGTGCTCGTCCTCTTTGGCTGCTACGCCCTTTACAAGCTCGGCAAGATCTTCGACGAGACCGCGGCCCGGGTCCGCCAGACCGGCATCGCCATCGACGAGGGCACCGCCCGGGTCCGCCAGGCCGGCGCCACCGTCGACGAGGTCAACGTCGCGCTCTCGCACGTCAACAAGGAACTGGACCGGATCGACGCGATCACGGCCAACGTGCAGAACATCAGCACGAACGTGTCGTCGATGAGCTCGCTGTTCGCGGCGACCGTCGGCGGCCCGATCGTGCGGGTCGCGGCCTTCTCCTACGGCGTCCGCCAGGCCGCGGCGAAGCGGACCCGCGCCGAGGTCGGCTCCCGGGTCGCCGCCGAGATGAAGGCCGAGAAGAAGGCCGCCCGGGCGAGCCGGCGCGCGGCCCCCGTCCAGCCCACGGCGGCCGACTTCGACGAGCCGGTGCGGGGCCGCTAGATGTCGCGCCGGCTGTTCTACGTCACCTTCGGCGCAGTCGCCGGAGTGCTGGTCGTCCGCCAGGCGGCCAAGGCCGCGTCGGCGCTGTCTCCGGGGAGCATGGCGGGCTCGCTGGTGGCGTCGCTGTCGGAGTTCATGGCCGACGTCCGCGAGTTCATGGCCGAGCGGGAGGACGAGCTGCGGGACGCGCTCGGCCTCTACGACGATCAGGACGACGAGCTGCCCGCGGGCGCCTCCGAGGCGCCGAGCCTGCCGGATCCGCGCCGCCTGTAGCAGGCCGGCGCCCGCTGATGGCCGGCGGACGGTGGCCGGCGGACGGCGGACGGCGAAACCTCGTGGTGTCGTCGCGCGGCGTGGCAGTACGGTGACGTCGCAACGCCGCGCGCGCCGTTGCCCGTGCCTCACGTACTAAGTTGGATTAGATCTGCGGTGCCGGTGGGCAGGTGCCCGGCGCCGCGTCATCCCTGACCGCTCGGTCACGGGCGGGTCACCGCCCTGACCGTGACACCTCGACTCTGGACGACGTGAATCCGATGGAAACGGCCGAGATCCGCCGGCGCTTTCTCAACCACTTCGAGCAGCGCGGCCACCTTGTTGTCCCCAGCGCGTCCCTGATCGCCGAGGACCCGACGCTGCTGCTGGTCAACGCCGGCATGGTGCCGTTCAAGCCCTACTTCCTCGGTGACCTGGCGCCGCCGGCGCCGCGGATGGCCAGCGTGCAGAAGGTCGTCCGCACGGTCGACATCGACAACGTCGGCCAGACCGCCCGGCACGCGTCCTTCTTCCAGATGTGCGGGAACTTCTCCTTCGGCGACTACTTCAAGGCCGAGGTCATCCCGTTCGCCTTCGAGCTGCTGACCGAGGGTTACGGCTTCAAGATCGACGATCTGTGGGCGACGGTCTACCACGACGACGACGAGGCCGCCGAGATCTGGCGGACCCTGCTGCCCGAGGAGCGCATCCAGCGCCGGGGCAAGGAGGACAACTACTGGTCGATGGGCGTGCCCGGCCCGTGCGGCCCGTGCAGCGAGATCTACTTCGACCGCGGCCCGGCGTACGGCCGCGAGGGCGGCCCGGAGGCCGACGAGAACCGGTACCTCGAGGTCTGGAACCTCGTCTTCATGCAGTACGCGCGGGGGGAGGGCGCCGGCTACGACTTCCCGATCCTGGGTGACCTGCCGGCGAAGAGCATCGACACCGGCATGGGCCTGGAGCGGATGGCGACCCTGCTCCAGGGTGTCGAGAACCTCTACGAGATCGACATCTCCCGCCCGGTGCTCGACCGCGCGGGCGAGCTGACCGGCCGGCGGTACGGCGAGAGTCACACCGACGACGTCCGGCTGCGCGTCATCGCCGACCACACCCGCACCGCCGCGATGCTGATCTCCGACGGCGTCGTGCCCTCCAACGAGGGCCGCGGCTACGTACTGCGCCGGATGTTGCGCCGCGCGGTGCGCAACGTCCGCCTGCTCGGCGGGCGTGAGCCGGTGATGGCGGAGCTGTTCGGTGTCGCGCGCGCCGCGATGGGCTCGATCTACCCCGAGCTGATCGACCGCGGCGCGGCGATCACCAGCGTCGCCGTCGCCGAGGAGCAGGCGTTCCTGGAGACGCTGCGCACCGGTACCACGATCTTCGACACCGCGGTCGGCAAGGCCCGCGCCACCGGCGCCACCCAGCTCGCCGGCGACGAGGCGTTCCAGCTGCACGACACGTTCGGCTTCCCCATCGACCTGACGCTGGAGATGGCCGCCGAGCAGGGTCTCACCGTCGACGAGCCGGGCTTCCGGCGGCTGATGGACCGTCAGCGTGAGCTCGCGAAGGCCGACCGTGCGGGCCGCCGGATCGGCAACGTCGACCTGTCGGTGTTCCGCCCGATCCTGGCCCGCTCCGGCCCGACCTCGTTCACCGGCTACACCGAGCTCTCCCGGGCGGCGACCGTCGTCGGGCTGGTGTCGGCCGCGACCGGGCAGGGCATCCCGGCGGCCGGCGAGGGCGAGGACGTCGGCATCGTCATCGACACGACGCCGTTCTACGCCGAGTCCGGCGGCCAGGAGGCCGACCTAGGCCGGTTCGTCTTCGACGGCGGCGAGGTGGAGATCCTCGACGTGCAGAAGCCGATCCCGGACCTGTTCATGCACCGCGGCAGGGTGCTGCGCGGCGAGCTGCGCCTTGGCGCCGAGGTCGAGGTGACCGTCGACGCCGACCGGCGCCGGGCGATCTCCCGTTCGCACACCGCCACCCACCTGGTCCACACGGCGTTTCGCCGCGCCCTCGGTGAGGCCGCGACCCAGGCCGGGTCGCTGAACTCGCCGGGCCGGCTGCGGTTCGACTTCCACGCGATGGGCGCGGTGCCGGCCGCCGTGCTCGCCGACGTCGAGGACGAGGTCAACGAGGTCGCGCTGCGCGACCTGGAGGTGACCGCGTTCGTGACGACTCAGGACGAGGCCCGCAGGCTGGGCGCGATGGCGCTGTTCGGCGAGAAGTACGGCGAGCGGGTGCGTGTCGTCGACGTCGGCGACTACGCCCGCGAGCTGTGCGGCGGCACCCACGTCGCCCGCTCCGCCCAGCTCGGCGCGGTCAAGCTGCTCTCCGAGTCGTCGATCTCCGCGGGTACCCGGCGGGTCGAGGGCCTGGTCGGTCTGGACGCGTTCCGCTACCTGGCCCGCGAGCACCTGCTGGTCTCACAGCTGTCGGGCGTGCTCAGGGCCCGCCCCGACGAGCTGGTCGACCGGGTCTCCGACGTGGTCACCCGGCTGCGCGACGCGGAGAAGGAGCTGGAGCGGCTGCGCGCCGAGGCGGTGCTCGCGGGCGCCGCGGGCCTCGCGAACAGCGCCGTCGACGTGAACGGGGTCGCGCTCGTCGCCGCCGAGGCGCCGGACGGGACGTCCGCGGACGACCTGCGCAGGCTGGCGCTCGACGTCCGCGGCCGGCTCATCGACCGCCCCGCGGTCGTCGCGGCCGCCTCCGCGGCCGGCGAGCGGGCGTTCCTGGTCGTCGTCACCACCGAGGGCGCGCGTGCCCTTGGCCTGAAGGCGGGCGACCTGGTCAAGGCCGCGACCGCCGAGCTGGGCGGTCGGGGCGGCGGCAAGCCGGACGTCGCCCAGGGCGGCGGCGGCGACGTGACGGGCGTCGGTCGCGCGCTGGCCAAGGTCCGCGAGCTGGTGGCCGAGAACGCCGCCTCCTAAGCCTGTGGCCTCGGCGGGGACGGCGGGGGCGGATCCGGGCGGATCGGCACCACAGCGGCGGCGCAAGCCGCGACATCGCGCCGACCGGCGGGAGCTGCCGCGCGGCGTCTGGCTGGGAGTCGACGTCGGCACGGTGCGCGTCGGCGTGGCCGCGAGCGACCCGGATGGGGTGCTCGCGCTACCGGTCGGTACCCTTCGTCGGGACGTGTCTGAAAACAGAGATCTCGCCCAGCTTGCCGAGATTGCCCGGGAACGGGAGGCTGTGGCGGTGGTGGTCGGTCTGCCCATGACCCTCGCTGGCGAGGAGGGTCAGGCGGCCAGCGCCGCGCGGCAGTACGCGCGGATGCTGGCCGACCGGGTCGCCCCGGTACCTGTCAGGCTCGTCGACGAGCGGCTGACGACGGTGGCGGCGCATCGCAGAATGGCCGAGCGTGGGTTGAGATCTCGTGCCCGTCGCGATCTCGTCGACCAGGAGGCAGCCGTGCAGATCCTGCAACACGCCCTGGACACGCGTCGTGGTGCACCCGGCGGACCCCCCGGGGACCGCCGCCCGACGGAAGATCGGTGAGCCAACACTGGGACCTCGACAACGGCGTCGGGGGCGGGGCGGGGTACGGATACGGGAACGGGAACGGGAACGACCCATGGTCGAGCCCGCCGCGGGACGGCACCCGGCCCGTCGATCCGTTCGCGGTGGGTGACCCGCGGGATGACGCGGCGGACATCACCGTCGGCGGCTCGCCCGTCGCCGGTGACCCGTTCGCGGCGCCCGCCGTCGGCGGTCCCACCGGTGGCTTTTCACCTACCGGACCTGGCTATGGCGCCACCGGCCCAGGCTATGGGGACGTCTTCACCGTCGGCGATCAGCCCGGCTATCCGGGGGGCCAGGCGGGTGTGACGTCGAGCGGGCCCGACCTGTCCGGCCCGACGGTCGGCTCGGCCTTCCCCGCTGTGGACTTCCCCGGCCTGTCCGTGTCCGGTCCCTCGGCCGCAGGCTCCTTCGCCCCTGGCCCGTCCGTCTCCGGCCCGCCGATGAGCGGGACGGTGGTCGGCCCGCCCGTCCTCAACCCGTACGTGGGTCCCACGGTCGACGGCGGCCTTCCCCTGGGACCGACGGTGACCGGCCCGCTGGTGACCGGCCCGCCGACGGGCGAGGCCCCGGCGGGCTACCAGACCGGCTACCAGGACAGCGCCTACCCGGCGGCTGGCTACGCCGCCGACGGCGGATACCAGCCGGCCGGCGGCGGATACCAGCCGACGGACCACCAGAACCCCGGCTACGGGGCGGGCGCCAACGATTACGGCACCTACGACGCCTATGGCGTCCAGGGCGCAACCGGCCAGGGAGCCGGCGACGGCGCGGCCGGGTATCCGGCGCCAGGCGGCTACGGCCAGGCCGGCGGATCAGGCCACGACGCCGCGAACACGGGCGGCACGGGCGAGTCCGCCTACCAGAACCCGTTCCTCGTCGACCCGTACCCACGGACCGGAGACCAGCAGCCAGGCGGCTACTTCGCTCGGGGTGAAGCCGTCCAACCGGGCACCAGTGCCAGCTCCGGCTACCTGGACGCCGGGTATGTGGCTGACGGGCAGCAGGCCTCCGCCGATCCGTACCCGTCGGCCCAGGCCCAGCCCGACGTGGGCGGAAACACAGGATTCGACGTCACCGGCTATGACGGGGGCTACCCCGCGGCTGGATATGCCACCGGCAGCGGGCTCTCACGCCCGGATGGCCTGCCCGTCGCGGACGGGTTCCCCGCGACGGGCAGGCCATCCGGCACGGCCGGGCTCTCCGGCACGGCCGAGCCGTCCCGCACGACCTGGTTCTCCGGTCCGGCCGACGTGTCCGGCGCGGGCGGCACCGGTGGCACCGGTGGCTTCACGGCCGCCCAGACGGGCGGACTGCCGCCGGGCGGCCACCGCGACGTGGGCGGCGGCTATGGCGAGCCTGTGCGACCCGAGCCGGCGCGACCCGAGCCGGCACCGTACGCCGGCCCCGGGAGCCTCGGCACCGGCGCGCACTCCGCGCCGCCGCCTCCCCCGAACGAGGGCGGCCACCCGGCGGGCCGCCGTGGCCCCGCGGGGATGGAGCGGCGCACCGAGGCGCTGCGCTTCCGGATCGCCCCACCTGACGATTTGTACGGCCCCGACGACGCGGAGGACGAGCGCTACCCGGCCGACCCGCGCGCGCCTGGCGGCCGAACAGGCCAGGATGGCCATCGCGGCGCGCGCCATGCCGAGTTCGACGACGACGACTTCGATCACGACGACTACCTGGATGACGACGATGACCTGGGCCGCTCCGGTCGGGGCCACCACGATGAGCTGGATGATGATCTCGATCACGACGTCGACCCGGCGGGCGATGACGACCGGCGACGCGGCGCGCATCCGCTGGGCGGCATGAGCCGGCACCGGGGCGCCGATGGCGGGAGCCGCCGCGGCAGCGCGCTGCCGAAGCTGCTCGCCATGCTCGTGGTGGTCGCGCTGGTGCTGGGCGGTCTGATCTTCGTCGGCGGCAAGATGATCGGCAAGATCGGTGGCCCGCCGGAGATTCCCGACTATCCCGGTCCCGGTACTGGCAGCGTGACCGTGACGGTCGCCCAGGGCGCGGGCGCGCAGAACATCGCGAAGGTGCTGCTCGACGCCGGTGTGGTCAAGAGCCAGAAGGCGTTCATCACCGCCGCGGCCAACAACCCGGACTCCATCAAGATCCAGCCGGGGACGTACACGCTGAAGAAGGAGATGAGCGCCGCGGGTGCGCTCGAGGCGCTGCTCGACCCGACGGCGAACAAGTACCGGCTCACGATCCCCGAGGGCAGGACGGTCGAATGGATCATCACCGAGGTGTCCAGGATCCTCGGTGTGCCGAAGGACCAGTACGAGGCGATCGTCAAGGACCCGGCGGGCCATGGGCTGAAGCTGCCGGGCTACTGGAAGGACCCAGGGCCGAGCGCGAAGAACAAGGTCGAGGGCTACCTCTTCCCGACGACGTACAACCTGAACCCGAAGGAAACGCCGGTCCAGACCCTGCAGCACATGGTCGACCAGTTCGTGAGCACGGCCACCGCGCTCGACCTGGAGGGCAGGGCCGCGCGGCTGGGCAGGACCCCGTCCGAGATCATCACCATCGCCTCGATCGTCGAGATGGAGGTGCGTCTTCCCGAGGAACGGCCGAAGGTCGCGCGGGTGGTCTACAACCGGCTCGGCGACCGGACCGGCGCGTTCCGGACGCTCGGAATGGATGCGACGACGCGCTACGCCGTGGACAAGCCCACCGGGCAGCTCACCCAGAGCGATCTGGCGAACCCGAGCCCGTACAACACGTCGGCCAACAACCCGAACGGCACGGGCCTGCCGCCGGGCGCCATCGCGAACCCCAGCAAGGCGGCTCTGGACGCCGCGCTCGGCCCGGCGGACGGGACCTGGCTGTACTTCGTGTGGCTGCCCAAGTCGGGGTTCACGGAGTTCTCGACCACCGAGGACCAGCGGATCGCCGCGGAGAACAAGGCTCGCGCCGAGGGCGCGCAGCCTGGTGACTGACACCCGGGACGGGCTCCGGGGCGACGAGGCCGCACCGTCGTCGCCGCGGAGGTCCCCGCGGATCGCCGCCAGTCTGTCCCCGGGCGAGCGCGATCGCCCGGACCCGCCCGAGGGGTCGCGCCTCGCGGACGCGTCGCGGCCGGCGGCTGGACCAGCGGCCGCGGCTATGTCAACCTGGTCCGTTGTGTCTCCGTTCGCAAACACGCCCTCAGCCCCGATCGGGGCCCCGGTAGTCGCCGAGGACCGTGGCCGCCATGGCTGAGGCCTCCCCACCCCCGCCGGGGCCGCGGCGGGCGGCGGTGCTCGGGTCGCCGATCGCGCACTCGCTGTCGCCGGTGCTGCACCAGGCGGGCTACCACTCGCTCGGCCTGGACGACTGGTCGTACACCGCGATCGAGACCGACGAGGCGACGCTGCCGGCGCTGCTGAGGCAGGTCCGCGGCGAACCCGGCTGGGCCGGTCTGTCGCTGACCATGCCGCTCAAGACGGCCGCCATCGAGCTCGTCGACCGCCTCGACGAGAGCGCCCGGCTGGTCGGGGCGCTCAACACGATCGTCGTCGAGCCGGACGGGACGCTGACCGGCCACAACACCGACATCGCCGGCATCCGCCACGCCATCCGCCAGGTCCTCGGCGTCGGCCGGGGGCCCAGCGGGGCCGAGACGGTACTCGCTCCCTCGCTGCCGGCCGGCTCCCCGGCCACCCCCGACCAGCCGGCCATGCCGGCGCTGCCCAGGGCCCGCACCGCGCCGCCCGTGCGCGCGCTCATTCTGGGTGCCGGCGGGACGGCGCGCGCCGCCGTGGCCGCGCTCGCCAGCGTCGGGGTGCGCCGCGCGGGCGTCATCGCCCGCCGCCCCGCCGCCGTCGCCCCGCTCGCCGAGATCGGCGAGCGCGTCGGGCTCACGGTCACGGCGCTGCCCTGGGAGATCGTCGCCGGTGGCCTGCGCTCCGGACCCGACCTCGTCGTCGCGACCACGCCCGAGGGCGTCACCGACCAACTGGCCGAGTGGACCTGGCCGGCCGGCTGCCCCCTCGTCGAGCTGCTCTACCACCCGTGGCCCACGGCGCTCGCCGTGACGGCTTACCGTGCCGGCGCCCGCGTCTCCGGTGGCATGGCGGTGCTGGCCGCCCAGGCAGCCGAGCAGGTCACCCTGTTCACCGGCCGCCCGGTCGACGTGGACCTGCTCATGGCCGCCGGCGCCCAGGCCCTCACCCGCCGCGTCACCACCGCGTCCGCCTTCCCGGGCACGGGCGGCCTGGGCCTGACCAGCCGCGCCCGCTAGCGCACGGCGCGGGTGGGGCGGGTGGGGCTGGCCGTCGCCGTGGCGCTCGCGGTGGCCGCGGTGGCGACGGTGCCGCTGATGCCCCGGGTGGTCGGCGCGTTCACCCCCTACGAGGGCGATCCGGTGCGCCGGCCGGTCCCGTCGACGGCGGCCTTCGCCGCGGTCACGGTGATCGCCGTGACCGCGGTCACGGCGGCGCTGCGTGACCGCCCCGGCTGGCTGCCCGCCTACCTCTACCTGACCCTCGCCGGGATCGTGCTGGCGGCGGTCGACCTGCGGGTCCACCGGCTCCCGGACGCGGTCGTCCTGCCGAGCTACCCGGTCCTCGCCGCGCTGCTGGGCCTCGCCGCGGTCGTCGACGGCCTCGGCCGGGGCACCTGGGACGCCCGCCGCGCGATCGACGCCGCCGCCGCGGCGGGCGTCCTGCTCGCCGTCTTCGGCGCGATGTACCTGATCCCGCGCGGCGGTCTCGGCCTCGGCGACGTGAAGCTGGTCGGCCTGCTCGGCGCCGCCCTCGGCTGGCTCGGCCCGTCGACGGTGCTGTTGGGCCTGCTCACCGGGCTGGTCATCGCCGGCCTCTACGCCGGCGTCCTGCTCCTGACCCGCCGCGCCACCCGCTCCGACCCCATCGCCTACGGCCCTCATCTGCTGCTCGGCGCCTTCGTCGCGATCCTCGTCGCCGCCACGGGCGCCTGACCCGCCGCGCCCTCCGGTTCGCCCGTGAGGGCGCGCCGCGCCGCGCGCCCTGGCACCAAAGATCAATAGTGGTCTGGTCTGGGCTGGCTTGGTCGAGGCGCATGAAAGACTGGACGGCATGGTGCGGTGGTTGACGGCAGGGGAGTCACACGGGCCGGCGCTGGTGGCGACCGTGGAGGGCCTGCCGGCGGGGATCCGGGTGACCAGCGCGGACATCGCGGGCGAGCTCGCGCGCCGCCGGCTCGGGTACGGGCGCGGGGCGCGGATGAAGTTCGAGAAGGACGAGGTCGAGCTGCTCGGCGGGCTGCGGCACGGCGAGAGCCTCGGCGGGCCGGTCGCGGTCGTGGTCCGCAACACCGAGTGGCCGAAGTGGCGGACGGTGATGGCGCCGGACCCGGTGGCCCCGGAGGAGCTGGACGGCGTCGCCCGCAACGCGCCGCTGACCCGGCCGCGGCCAGGTCACGCGGACCTGGCGGGCATGCAGAAGTACGGCTTCGACGACGCCCGGCCGGTGCTGGAGCGGGCGAGCGCCCGGGAGACRGCTGCCCGGGTCGCGCTCGGGACGGTGGCGAAGGCGTTCCTGCGCCAGGCCTACGGCCTCGAGGTGATCTCGCACGTCCTGTCGATCGGGTCGGTCGCGGTGCCGCCGGGGACCCCGTTGCCGGCGCCCGGCACGCTCGAGGCGGTCGACGCGGATCCGTGCCGGTGCGCCGACCCCGGGACGAGCGCCCGGATGGTCGCCGAGATCGACGCGGCCCACAAGGACGCGGACACCCTTGGCGGCGTCGTCGAGGTGGTCGTCTACGGGCTGCCGCCGGGCATCGGCAGCTACGTGCACGGCGATCGGCGGCTCGACGCGCGCCTCGCCGGCGAGCTGATGGGCATCCAGGCGATCAAGGGCGTGGAGTTCGGCGACGGGTTCGAGACGGCCCGGCGGCGCGGGTCGGCGGCGCACGACGAGATCGAGGTGCTGGCGCCCGAAGGCGGCGTGCAGCGGGTGCGGCGGGCGACCGACCGGGCCGGCGGCGTCGAGGGCGGCATGACCAACGGCGAGGTGCTGCGGGTCCGCGCCGCGATGAAGCCGATCTCCACACTTTCCCGCCCGCTGTCGACCGTCGACGTCGCGACCGGCGAGACCGCCGTGGCGATCGCGCAGCGCTCCGACGTGTGCGCCGTACCCGCGGCGGGCGTCGTCGCGGAGGCGATGGTCGCGCTGGTGCTCGCCGACGCGGCGCTGGAGAAGTTCGGCGGCGACTCGGTCGAGGAGACCCGCCGCAACTACGAGTCCTACCTGAAGTCGCTGGCGGTGCTCTCGTGAGCGGCGTCCGGCCGGCGGCCGTGTTGGTCGGCCCGCCTGGGGCCGGCAAGACGACGGTCGGCGAGCTGCTCGCCGCGCGGCTCGGGGTGACGCTGCGCGACACCGACGCCGACGTCGAGGCCGCCCTCGGCATGACCGTCGCCGACATCTTCATCGAGAAGGGCGAGGACGCCTTCCGGGCCGCCGAGCGCGCCGCCGTCGCGGCCGCGCTCGCCGAGCATCCGGGCGTGCTCGCCCTCGGCGGCGGCGCGGTGATCGACCCGGCCAGCCGGGCGGCGCTCGCCGGCCACACGGTCGTCTACCTGGAGGTCGACGTCTCCGACGCCGCCAGGCGCGTCGGCCTCGCCCGCGACCGCCCGCTGCTCATCGAGGCGCCGCGGGCGCGGTTGGCCGCGCTGCTGCGCGAGCGCCGTCCGCTTTACAAGGAGGTGGCGGCGGTCGTGGTGGACACCAGCGGGCGAACCCCGGAAGAGGTCGCCGAGGACGTGGTTGCGAGGATCTCGGCGTGAGTGCGATGAGCGGTGCGGCGGGGGTGGGAACGGCGACCGGACCGGTCCGGGTCGCGGTGGCGCCCGCCGGGGAGCGGGCCTACGAGGTGCTCGTCGGGGACGGGCTGGTCGACGAGCTGGCCGGCGTGGTCGCCGGGCGGACCCGCGCGGCCGTCATCCATCCCGCGGCGATGGCCGCCCAGGCGGCCGGCGCGGTCGAGGACCTGCGGGCCGCCGGGGTGGAGGCGCACCCGATCGCCGTGGCGGACGGTGAGAAGGCCAAGGAGCTGTCCGTCGCGGGCCGCTGCTGGGACGAGCTGGGCAGGCTCGGTTTCACCCGCGACGACGTGGTGATCGGGCTCGGCGGGGGCACGGTGACGGACCTCGCCGGTTTCGTCGCCGCCTGCTGGCTGCGCGGCGTGGACGTCGTCCAGGTGCCGACGACGGTCCTGGCGATGGTCGACGCGGCCGTCGGCGGCAAGACCGGCATCGACACGGCGGCGGGCAAGAACCTCGTCGGCGCGTTCCACCAGCCGCTGGCCGTGCTCTGCGACACGGCGCTGCTGGCCACGCTGCCGCCGGCGGAGACCGCGGCCGGGCTCGCAGAGGTGGTCAAGGCCGGCTTCATCGCCGACCCGGCGATCCTCGATCTGCTGGACACCGACCCGACCGGCGCCGCTCACCTGCCCGAACTCATCGAGCGGGCGATCCGGGTCAAGGCGGACGTCGTCTCCGGTGACCCGCGGGAGGCCGGCCGGCGCGAGATCCTCAACTACGGCCACACCCTCGGGCACGCGATCGAGAAGGTCGAGCACTACACCTGGCGGCACGGCGCGGCGATCTCCGTCGGGATGGTGTTCGCCGCCGAGCTGTCCCGGCTGGCCGCCGGTCTGGACCGGGCCGTCGCCGAGCGCCACCGCGAGCTGCTTACCCGGGTCGGCCTGCCCGTCAGCTACCCGGAGCGGGCCTGGCCCGACCTGCTGGCCGCGATGCGGGTCGACAAGAAGTCGCGCGGACGGATGCTGCGCTTCGTCGTCCTCGACGCGCTCGGGTCGGCGCGCATCCTCGCCGACCCGGATCCCGCCCTGGTGCGGGCCGCGTTCGACGCGGTGGCCGCGGGGGAGGGGACGCGCTGATGACGCCGATCCTGGTGCTGTCCGGGGTGAACCTGGGCCGGCTCGGCAAGCGGGAGCCGGCGGTCTACGGGCGCACGACGTACGCCCAGCTGGTCGCCGAGGTGGAGAAGACCGCGGCGGAGCTCGGCGTCGCCGTCGACTGCCGGCAGACCGACGACGAGGCGACGATGATCGGCTGGCTGCACGAGGCCGCCGACAGCGGCGCCGCGGTGGTCCTCAACCCCGGTGCGTGGACGCACTACTCGTACGCGCTGCGCGACGCGGCGGCGGCGCTTACCGGGCCGCTCCTGGAGGTACACCTGTCCCAGGTGGCGGCGCGTGAGTCGTTCCGGCACGTCAGCGTCATCGGACCCGTCGCGACCGGCACCATCACCGGCCTCGGCGTCGAGGGCTATCTGCTCGCGCTGCGCGCGCTAGCGGCCCGCCTGTCCAAGAACGTCTGAGCTGTATCTCTGGTTCGCTCCGTGCGGGCAGGGCGCTACGGCCCCGTACTCGCTTCGCTCCCACGGGACCTCCGCACCGTGTCCTCCTCCGCGAACGTGCGCTGCGGCGACCTCCGCTGCGGCCCAACCCCTTCGCTTCGCTCGGGGCCGGGCCTCCGCGGAGGCGCGCCTCCGCGGAGCACCGGAGCGCGCCGCCCGGACGGAGCGGACCAGTGACTCAGTAGACTCGTCCGCGACCTCGACGAAGCGGATCACACAGAGAGACTCGGCACTGTGGCAACCTCGAACGACCTGAAGAACGGCATGACGCTCGACATCGACGGTGTCCTGTGGAACGTCGTCGGCTTCCAGCACGTCAAGCCGGGCAAGGGCGGGGCGTTCGTCCGCACCACCCTGAAGAACGTGCTCACCGGCAAGGTGGTCGACCGCACCTTCAACGCGGGCGTCAAGGTGGAGGTGGCGACCGTCGACCGGCGGGAGATGACCTACCTCTACCGCGACGGCGCCGAGTTCGTCTTCATGGACAGCGAGTCCTACGACCAGATCCCGATCCCGCCGGACGTCGTGGGCACGGTCGCCGACTACATGCTGGAGAACACCGTCGCGACGGTGGCGCTGCACGACGGCGTCGCGCTGTACGTGGAGCTCCCGGCGAGCGTCGAGCTGACGATCTCGCACACCGACCCGGGCCTGCAGGGCGACCGCTCCACGGGTGGCACGAAGCCCGCGGAGCTGGAGACCGGCGCGACCATCCAGGTGCCGCTGTTCGTCACGACCGGCGAGAGGGTGAAGGTCGACACCCGCGACGGGCGTTACCTCGGCCGGGTGACCAGCTGAGCGCCAGGTCGAAGGCGCGCAAACGCGCGCTCGACATTCTCTACGAGGCGGACCTGCGGTCCGCCTCTCCGCTGGAGACGCTCGCGGCGCGGTCGGCCCAGTCCGACCCACCGGTCAGCGAGTACGCCAGTGACCTGGTCCGGGACGTGACCGAGCACCGGCGGCGGATCGACGGCCTCATCGCCGAGCATGCCGAGGGATGGACACTCGAGCGGATGCCGGCGGTGGACCGCAACATCCTGCGGATCGCGGTCCTGGAAATGGTCTGGCGGGACGACGTCCCCGACCGGGTGGCGATAGACGAGGCGGTGGAACTGGCGAAGTCGGTCTCGACCGACCGCTCACCGGCCTTCGTCAACGGCCTGCTCGCCAGCCTCCTCGACGGGAAACCGTCGGTCGGCTAGCTCTGGCTCCCCGGAAGCCGCGCGGACGGCTCTCCGCCGGTCCGGGGAGAGTTCTCTACCTGCTGGCCGGCTGGCTCGCCTCGCGAGTGGGCCGGCCGCGGTCCGCGGCTGCCCCGGTACGCCGCCTCGTGCGGCGTACCGGGTTGTGCCCCGGCGTCAGGCTGAGGGACGCCCTCAGGCGTCCGAGGAGGCTGCCTCCTGGCCGGCCTCGGGGGAGAGCACCCCCCACGACACGAGCTGCTCGGTGAGCTTGCTCGGTGAGGTGTCGTAGATCACCGCGAGGGAACGCAGGTCCTCGTAGCGGATCGACAGGACGCGACCGTTGTAGTCGCCGCGCTGGCTCTGGATGGTGGCCGCGTACCGGGCGAGCGGGCCGCCCTGCTCCTTGGGGACCTGCGAGAGCCGCTCGAGGTCAAGGACGATGCGCGGAGACTGCTCCAGCGGAGCGACGGTCGAGCCTTCGGGAAGAAGCTCGCCCACCGGCACGCCGTAGAACTCGGCGAGCTCGGACAGACGCTGAACGGTGACGGCGCGGTCCCCACGTTCGTAGGAGCCCACGACGACGGCCTTCCACCGACCGTGCGACTTCTCCTCCACGCCATGCAGCGAGAGCCCCTGCTGGGTGCGTATTGCCCGCAGCCGAGCACCGAGCGCCTTCGCATAGTCGGACATCGGAGTGCCCACTCCTGTCGTGGTCTGAGTCAGATGGAGCCGAGGCTCTTGCCGTCGGCGGTTACCGATAGTAGTGCCCAGGCGGTTGCGACCCGACATGAGGGGGGTCGTGTCGCCTCTTTCTTTGTACCACTTTCTGTAGCGCCACCGTCGCTCCTGGCGCTAGTCCCTCGGAGACTTCTGGTATCGGACACCGCTCGATCGGTGTCGGGCAACGGTAACGCGATGTGACCCGTGTTGAACGAGGTCCACGTCACTCTCACGTCCAATCGCCATACGGATGCTCTGGGTGACTGTTCAGCGGGGAAGGGTCATCGAGAGTGTGGATGGCGGCGCGTGAGCGTACCGCCGTCGCGTCCCGGTGTGCACGCCGCGCGACAGGACGGTGTGACATCCCGCGAGCACGCCGTGGGCTTCCTCGCGACGCCCGGTAGCGGCCGGGGTKACTGGTACCGTCGTTCGGACCGCTCCTTTAAGGACCGTCCCGTGAGGCGGGGAAGGAGGGCTGGGTGGCTGACGCTGCTCGCCGTAATGACGACCCCGTTGGTGATCTAGGTGTCGCCCTGGGGGACGCCGGTTCCCGGCCTCCCGACGCGGGCGGCACCACTGCCGCTCCGGGCGATCTCGGCCCCGGCGAGCAACGGGTGAGCCGGACGGTGCTCGCCGCCGCCGACATCGCCAGGATCGTCAGCCGGATGGCCCACCAGATCCTCGAGAAGACCTCCGGCGGCGCCGGCGTCGTGCTGCTCGGGATCCCCACCCGCGGCGTCCCGCTCGCCGCGAGGCTCGCGACCCGCATCCACGACGTCGAAGGCGTCGCGGTGCCGACCGGCTCACTCGACCCGACGATGTACCGCGACGACCTGCGGCTGCGGGCCGTCCGCCCGCTGCGGGTCACCGACATCCCGGACGGCGGCGTCGATGGCAGAGTGGTCGTCCTCGTCGACGACGTCCTCTACTCCGGGCGCACCGTGCGCGCCGCGCTGGACGCGCTGGCGGAGTACGGCCGCCCCCGCGCGGTCCAGCTGGCGGTGCTCGTCGACCGTGGCCACCGTGAGCTGCCCATCCGCGCCGACTACGTCGGCAAGAACATGCCAACCTCGCGGCGCGAGTCCGTGGCCGTCCGGCTCACCGAGACCGACGGCGCCGACGCCGTCCTGATCGTCTCCCCGGACGGTCCGGCATCGCCCGCCGCGGGAGGCGGCCGGTGAACCGCCACCTGCTGAGCACCGCGGACCTGGGCCGCGACGACGCGCTGCTGGTGCTCGACACCGCCGAGCAGATGGCGCGCCTGTCGGGCCGCGCCGTGAAGAAGCTGCCGACGCTGCGCGGGCGCACCGTCGTCAACCTGTTCTTCGAGGACTCCACCCGTACCCGCACGTCGTTCGAGCTCGCCGCCAAGCGGCTGTCCGCCGACGTCATCAACTTCTCGGCGAAGGGCTCCAGCGTCTCCAAGGGCGAGAGCCTCAAGGACACGGCGCTGACCCTGGAGGCGATGGGCGCCGACGCGGTCGTCTGCCGGCACCCGGCCAGCGGCGCCCCGCACCGGCTCGCGGGCTGGGTGCGCGGCAGCGTGCTCAACGCCGGCGACGGCACCCATGAGCACCCCACCCAGGCGCTGCTGGACGCGTTCACGATCCGCCGCCGGCTCGGCCGGCTCGACGGGCTCGCCGTGACGATCGTCGGCGACGTGCTGCACTCACGGGTCGCCCGGTCCAATGTCTGGCTGCTGCACACCCTCGGGGCGAAGGTGACGCTGGTCGCGCCGCCGACGCTGGTACCGCACGGGGTGTCCGCCTGGCCGGTGGACGTCTCCTACGACCTGGACGCCGTGCTGCCCGCCTCGGACGTCGTCATGATGTTGCGTGTGCAACAGGAGCGGATGTCGGCGGCCTTCTTCCCGACCGAGCGGGAGTACAGCCGCCGGTACGGCCTGGACGCGGACCGCGCGGCCACCCTTCCGGAGCACGCACTGGTCATGCACCCCGGACCGATGGTGCGCGGCATGGAGATCTCCTCGGAGGTGGCCGACTCCGCGCGGTCTACCGTCGTCGAGCAGGTGGCCAACGGGGTCAGCGTCCGCATGGCCTGCCTGTACCTGCTGCTGGGCGGGGCGGACGAGCGCGACGAGCGGGAGGTCACCAGATGACGTCAGACCGGGCATCTGGTTCGGCCGAGGCCTGGCTGCTGCGCGGGGCGCGGCCGCTGGGCGGCGACCGGGCCGACCTGCTGCTCGCCGGCGGCCGGATCGTTCAGACCGCGGCCGCGGGCACGCTGGACGCGACCGAGACCGGTGCCCAGGTGCTCGACGCCGACGGGCTGTACGCGCTGCCCGGCTTCGTCGACCTGCACACCCACCTGCGCGAGCCTGGCAGGGAGGACGCCGAGACGGTCGAGTCCGGCACCAGGTCCGCCGCGCTCGGCGGCTACACCACCGTCTTCGCGATGGCGAACACCCACCCGGTCGCCGACACCGCCGGCGTCGTCGAGCAGGTCTGGCGCCTGGGCAGGGACGCGGGCCACTGTGAGGTCCGCCCGGTCGGGGCGGTCACCGAGGGGCTCGCCGGGAAGCGGCTCGCGGAGCTCGGCGCGATGGCCACCAGCGCCGCCGCGGTGCGGGTCTTCTCCGACGACGGCCACTGCGTGTCCGACGCGCTGCTGATGCGCCGGGCGCTGGAGTACGTCAAGGCGTTCGACGGCGTCATCGCCCAGCACGCGGAGGAGCCGCGGCTCACCGAGGGCGCCCAGATGAACGAGGGCACCTGCTCGGCGCGCCTGGGCATGGCGGGCTGGCCGGCGGTCGCCGAGGAGGCGATCATCGCCCGTGACGCGCTGCTAGCCGGGCACGTCGGCTCCAGGCTGCACGTCTGCCACGTCTCCACCGCCGGGTCGGTGGAGATCATCCGATGGGCGAAGTCGAAGGGCTGGCGGGTCACCGCCGAGGTCACCCCACACCACCTGCTGCTCACCGACGAGCTCGCGGCGACCTACGACCCGGTGTACAAGGTCAACCCGCCACTGCGTACCGCCGAGGACGTCGAGGCGCTGCGCGCCGGGCTCGCCGACGGCACCATCGACGCCGTCGCCACCGACCACGCCCCGCACGCCCCGCAGGACAAGGAGACCGAGTGGTCGGCCGCCCGGCCGGGGATGCTGGGGCTGCAGACCGCGTTCTCGATCGTTCTCGACACGATGGTGACGACCGGGCTGCTCGACTGGGCTGGCGTCGCCGAGCGGATGGCGCTCGCGCCCGCCCGCATCGGTGGCCTGCCCGACGTGCCGGTTGACGCCAGGAGTTCGATGGACGTCGGCGCCGCCGCGACGCTGACCCTCGTCGACCCGGAGGCGCGCTGGGTTGTCGACCCCGCCGGGTTCGCCAGCCGCAGCCGGAACTCGCCCTACCGGGGGATGACGATGCCGGGACAGGTACACGCGACCTTCCTCGCCGGACGGCCGACGGTGCTCGACGGGAAGATCGTATGAGCCCGGTCGCCGGCCACGTCGTGGCCGCTGGCGCGGGGGCCGGCCTGATCGGCCTGCGCGTGCTGCTGGTCTTCGGCATCGTGCTGCTGCTGATCGCGGTGATCGGCTGGCTGCGCCAGACCTGGCGGCGCCGCGCCGCCCAGCAGGAGGAGGGCCTGCCGGAGCTGCTCGCCCCGCCGCAGGAGTCGGGCACGGTGCTCGCCGCGCCGTTGCGCGGCGCCTACCTGGGGACGACCGACGCCGGCCAGTGGCTCGAATGGTTCTCCGCCCGCGGGCTGTCCGGCAGGGACGGCGCCTACCTCACCGTCCACGACGCTGGCATACGGGTCGACCGCGGCGCGTCGGCGTTCTGGATCCCCCGGGAGGCCGTCCGCGGCGCCCGGCTGGAGCGCGCGCACGCCGGCAAGGTGGCCGCCCCGGGGCGGCTGCTGGTGATCGCCTGGTCGCTGGACGGCCGCGAGCTGGAGACCGGCTTCCGCGGCGAGGACCGGGCCCGCCAGCCAAAGGTGATGCGCTCGGTGCACGACCTGATCGGGCCCCCGGCGCGGGCCATGGACGGCGAGATCACCTCGCCGCGGCCGGTGGCGCGCTCGCTGCGCCAGCTGCGGCCGCGCCGCCACCAGCCCGCCGGCGCCGAGGGCGCGGTCCCCGTGGCCGCCCGCGGCCGTGGGCATGGGGCGAACCCGGGCGCCTCCGGCCGCGGCGCGCGGCCCGGCCGTCGGGGCTTCGGCCGCCCTCTGGAGCAGGAGATCGCCGACCGGCGCGGCGACGACCCGTACGGCACCGGCCCGCGCTCCGCGGTCGGGGCTGGCCCGGACCCGTACCGCACCGGCCCGCGCGCGGCGAGCCGGGCCGGCGCCGACCCATACGCGACCAACCCGCGCGGCTCGGCCCGCGGTGCCGGCAACCAGCCCGGCCAGCCGACCGGGCCCCGCCCGCCCGCCGCGGCGCCCCGCCCGGCGGCCGCGCCGCCGCGCCCGCCGGCCGCGCCACCCCGCCCGCCCGCCACGGCGCCCCGGCCACCCGCCGTGGCACCACCGCCCCCGGCCGCCGGACAGCGACCGCCAGCCGGCGACGGGGGTGCCTACGGGGCGGCGACGGACGGGTTCTCGGTGACCAGGGCGGACCGGCCGCCCGCCGGCGGCCCGCCGTGGCCCTCGGGGGGCACGCGGCCGGGCGGCGCCGGGCGGCCTGACGACGGCACCCGACCCGGCGGGATCCCGGCGGCCGGTCGGCGGCCGGTCGCGGGCCCGCCTGGCACCGGCGGATACGACCCGCACGGTCAGGGGCAGCCGACGCCGGCCCAGGCCTACCCCGCGCCGACGACGCCGCCGCCGGACCCGTACGCGGCGGCGCCACCGAGGTCGTACCCGTCCGCGCCGCCGGACCCGTCCAGGGCGGCGCCGGCCGGGCCCGCGGGCCCCTACGCCGCGACGGGCGGCTATCCCGGGCCGGTGCGACCCGTCGCGCCGGGCTCGCGTGATCCCCGGGCGTCGATCGACCCGTACGCGCCGTCCGACCCGTACGCCGCGTCCGACCCGTACGCGGCGGCGCCTGACCCGTACGCGGCCGAGGGGTGGCGGAGCGGCGAGACGCCCGAGAGCGAGGCCGACCCGTACGACGACGTGACCCGCCGCTGGCCGCGCCGCGAGCAGTGACGGGACGCCCGACGCGGGAACGGGTCCAGGGCTGGACATGCGGGGTACCGGAACGCCGGGCCCCGGCGCCTCGCGGTGCCGGGATCCGGGCGGCAGGGCCTCCGTGACGAGGACATGAGCGCCGACGGGCGTGGGACGTGCGCAGGGGCCCTCGATGTGGCCCCGACCGAGCAGGGAACGAGGCACAGGTGGGAGCAGGGGAACAGGCCAGGCCCGAACCAGCGGTCGGGCAGCCGGCGGTGCTGGTCCTGGAGGACGGCCGGGCGTTCGCGGGCGAGGCGTACGGCGCCGTCGGCGAGACGTTCGGCGAGGCGGTGTTCTCCACCGGCATGACCGGCTACCAGGAGACGCTGACCGACCCGTCGTACTTCGGCCAGGTCGTGGTGATGACCGCGCCGCACATCGGCAACACCGGGGTGAACGACCGCGACTACGAGTCGTCGGGAATCCAGGTCGCCGGCTACGTCGTACGCGACCCGAGCCGGCTGTCGTCGAACTGGCGGGCGGAGCGCGGCCTGGCCGCCGAGCTCGCCCAGGCGGGCATCGTGGGCATCAGCGGCGTGGACACCCGCGCGCTCACCCGCCACCTGCGCGAGCGTGGCGCGATGCGCTGCGGCATCTCCAGCCTGTCCGCCGACCCGGCCGTGCTGCTGGACAAGGTGCTGGCGAGCCCCGAGATGGTCGGTGCCGACCTCGCCCCCGAGGTGAGCACCCGCGAGCCGTACGTCGTCGCCCCGGCCGGCGGGGAGCGCCGCTTTCGGGTCGCGGCCCTGGACCTGGGGATCAAGCGCAACACACCGTTGTCGATGGCCGCCCGCGGCTGCGAGGTACACGTCCTGCCGGCGAAGGCGACCGCCGACGACCTGCTGGCCGTCGAGCCGGACGGGGTGTTCTTCTCCAACGGCCCCGGCGACCCCGCGACCGCCGACTACGCGGTCGAGGCGGCGAGCGGCGTGCTGCGCGCCGGCGTGCCGCTGTTCGGGATCTGCTTCGGAAACCAGGTGCTCGGCCGGGCGCTCGGCTTCGGCACCTACAAGCTCGCCTACGGCCACCGTGGCATCAACCAGCCGGTCAAGGATCTCGCGACCGGCCAGATCGCGGTGACCTGCCACAACCACGGCTTCGCGGTCGCCGCGCCCACCGACGGGACGCACGTCGACACCCCGTTCGGCCGGGTCGCCGTCAGCCACGTAGCCCTCAACGACGATGTCGTCGAGGGCATCGCCTGCCTGGACGTGCCGGCGTTCAGCGTCCAGTACCACCCGGAGGCGGCGGCGGGCCCACACGACGCCCAGGGCCTGTTCGACCGGTTCTGCGAGCTCATGGCGGCCACGACCCGCGGCCAGAAGGGGGGTAAGTGATGCCCAGGCGGACCGACCTGCGCAGCGTCCTGGTGATCGGCTCGGGGCCGATCGTGATCGGCCAGGCCTGCGAGTTCGACTACTCGGGGACGCAGGCCTGCCGGGTGCTGCGCGCCGAGGGCCTGCGGGTGGTGCTCGTCAACAGCAACCCCGCCACGATCATGACGGACCCGGAGCTGGCCGACGCGACCTACGTCGAGCCGATCACCCCCGAGATCGTCGCCAAGATCATCGAGAAGGAGCGCCCCGACGCGCTGCTGGCCACCATGGGTGGCCAGACGGCGCTGAACACGGCCGTCGCGCTGTACGACGCCGGCGTGCTGGAGCGGTTCGGCGTCCAGCTCATCGGTGCGAACATAGACGCCATCCGCCGCGGCGAGGACCGCCAGCTGTTCAAGGAGATCGTCGCCCAGATCGGMGGCGAGACCGCGCGCAGCGCGATCTGCGTCACCGTCGAGGAGTGCCTCGCCRCCGCGGTCGAGTTCGGTTACCCGGTGGTCGTGCGGCCGAGCTTCACCCTCGGCGGCGCGGGCAGCGGCTTCGCGCACGACGCCGACGAGCTCGCCAGGATGGCCGCCGACGGCCTGGCCGCCTCCCCGGCGACCCAGGTGCTCCTCGAGGAGTCGGTGCTCGGCTGGAAGGAGTTCGAGCTCGAGCTGATGCGCGACCGCGCCGACAACGTGGTCGTCGTCTGCTCGATCGAGAACGTCGACCCGGTGGGCGTGCACACCGGCGACTCCATCACCGTCGCCCCGGCTATGACGCTCACCGACCGCGAGTACCAGCGGATGCGCGACCTCTCGATCGCGGTGATGCGCGCGGTCGGCGTCGACGCCGGCGGCTGCAACATCCAGTTCGCCGTCGACCCGCGCACCGGGCGGATCGTCATCATCGAGATGAACCCACGGGTGTCGCGCTCGTCCGCGCTCGCCTCGAAGGCCACCGGCTTCCCGATCGCGAAGATCTCCGCGAAGCTGGCGCTCGGCTACACCCTCGACGAGATCCCGAACGACATCACCCGCACCACCCCGGCCGCCTTCGAGCCGACGCTGGACTACGTCGTCGTCAAGGTGCCGCGGTTCGCGTTCGAGAAGTTCCCCGGCGCCGACGAGACGCTCACGACCCACATGAAGTCCGTCGGCGAGGCGATGGGCGTCGGGCGCAGCTACGCGGAGGCGCTGCAGAAGGCGCTGCGCTCCCTGGAGCGCCCGGCAGCGGTGTTCTCGTTCACCCCGCCCGACGCAACGGCGGCCGAGCTGCTGGCGACGGCGCGCGTCCCGCGCGACGGCCGGCTGAAGGTCATGCAGCAGGCGCTGCTCGCCGGCGCCGACCCGGTCGAGCTCGCCGCCGCCACCGGCATGGACCCGTGGTTCGTCGACCAGCTCGTCTTCGTCAACGAGGTCGCCGCGGCCACCGCCGCGGCCGGTCGCGGTGACGTCGCCGCCGTCCGGCGGGCCAAGCGGGCCGGCTTCTCCGACGCGCAGCTCGCCGAGATCTTCGGGACGTCCGAGGACGAGGTCCGCGCGTTCCGGCACGCCCACGGGATCCGGCCGGTCTACAAGACGGTCGACACCTGTGCCGCCGAGTTCGCCTCGGCCACGCCGTACCACTACTCGGCCTACGACGAGGAGACCGAGGTCGCGCCGGGGGAGAAGACCCGGGTGATCGTGCTCGGCAGCGGGCCGAACCGGATCGGCCAGGGCATCGAGTTCGACTACGCCTGCTGCCACGCGGTCATGGCGCTCTCGGACGCCGGCTACGAGACAATCATGGTCAACTGCAACCCGGAGACGGTCTCCACCGACTACGACACCGCCGACCGGCTCTACGTCGAGCCGCTCACCGTCGAGGACGTCCTGGAGGTCGTGCACGCCGAGCAGCAGGCCGGGCCGCTCGCCGGCGTGATCGTCCAGCTCGGGGGCCAGACGCCGCTGGGCATCGCGGCCCGCCTCGCCGCCGCCGGCGTGCCCATCGTCGGCACCTCCCCGGCGGCCATCCACCTCGCCGAGGACCGCGGGCGGTTCGGCGAGGTGCTCGCCGCCGCCGGCCTGCCCTCGCCGCCGCACGGGGTCGCGACCTCCTACGACGAGGCGCACGCGGTGGCGGAGCGGATCGGCTACCCGGTGCTCGTCCGGCCGAGCTACGTGCTCGGCGGGCGCGGCATGGAGATCGTCTACGACGACGAGATGCTGCGCGACTACATCGACCGGGCGACCCAGATCTCGCCCGAGCACCCGGTGCTCGTCGACCGGTTCCTCGACGACGCGGTCGAGATCGACGTGGACGCGCTCTACGACGGCGAGGAGCTCTACCTCGCGGGTGTCATGGAGCACATCGAGGAGGCCGGCGTGCACTCCGGCGACTCGGCCTGCGCCCTGCCGCCGATCACGCTGGGCCGCTCCGAGCTCGACCGGATCCGGGACAGCACGCTGGCGATCGCCCAGGGCGTGGGCGTGCGCGGCCTGCTCAACGTGCAGTACGCCCTGCAGTCCGACGTCCTGTACGTGCTGGAGGCCAACCCGCGGGCCTCGCGGACGGTCCCGTTCGTCTCCAAGGCGACGGCGGTGCCGCTGGCGAAGGCGGCGAGCCGGGTGATGCTCGGCGCGACCGTCTCCCAGCTACGCGCCGAGGGGCTGCTGCCGGCCGACGGCGACGGCGCGACGCTGCCGCTGGACTCGCACATCGCCGTCAAGGAGGCGGTGCTGCCCTTCGGCCGGTTCCGCGACTCGGGTGGCCATGGGGTGGACACCGTGCTCGGGCCGGAGATGAAGTCCACCGGCGAGGTGATGGGCATCGACGCCGGCTTCGGGACGGCGTACGCGAAGTCGCAGGCGGCGGCCTACGCCTCGCTGCCGACCTCGGGGCGGGTGTTCGTGTCCGTCGCCAACCGGGACAAGCGGGCGATGATCTTCCCGATCAAGCGGCTCGCCGACCTGGGCTTCACCGTCTACGCCACCGAGGGCACCGCGGGGGTGCTGCGGCGCAACGGGGTGAAGGCGATCGTGCTCGGCAAGCACCGGGCGCCGGCGGACGGCCTCGTCGACTGCGTCGACATGATCAACGCGCGGCAGCTCGACCTGGTGATCAACACTCCCTGGGGCGTCGGGCCGCGCCTGGACGGCTACGAGATCCGGACCGCGTGCGTGACGGCCGGCGTCCCGTGCATCACGACGATCCAGGCCGCGGCGGCCTGCGTGCAGGGCATCGAGGCGCTGATGCACGGCGAGCTGGACGTGCGGCCGCTGCAGTCCTACCACGAGGAGCTGCGCAAGACCTGGGGCGCTCCCGTTGCCGGACGCTCCGCGCCCGCAACCGGGCAGCGCCTGGTCGGGCGCTGAGCGCCCTCCCTGCGTGGTTCCGGGTGAAGGCGTATGACGGGGGCCGGTCTGGTCCCGGGCCGAGGACGTGRCCGGGTTGGCGCTGCGCCGATGCGCCGTCACCTCCGGTGGCTGGGTAGCGCGGACGGCTGACCAAGGCGGCGGACGTCCCGGGAGACCAAGGCCGCGGACGCCCTGGGAGACCGAGGCGGCGGACGCCCCGGGATGAGAGGGGAGCGGGTATGAGTGGGGTGGCGGGCGGGGCGGTCGAGGCGTCGGTGAGGGCGCCGGTGGCGGTCGCGCTGGATGCGCCGGACGCGGCGACCGCGCTGCGGTGGGCGCGCGCCGTCGCGCCGCACGTGGCGCTCCTCAAGGTCGGGCTGGAGCTGTTCTACCGGGAGGGGCCGGCCGTCGTCGGGRCACTGCGCGCCGAGGGGCTGCTGGCCGGCGCCGCGGGGCCGGGCGACGAGGGGCCGGACGACGCGGCGGAGGGGCCGGGGCTCTTCCTCGACCTGAAGCTGCATGACATCCCGGCGACGGTCGCGGGCGGGCTGCGCTCGGTCGCGGCCCTGCGGCCCCGGTTCGTCACCGTGCACGCCGCCGGCGGGGCGGCGATGGTCCGGGCGGCCGTCGAGGCGGCGGGGGAGGCCGCGTCGGCGGCCGGGGTGGAGCCGCTCACGGTCGTCGGGGTGACCGTGCTGACGTCACTCAGCGAAACCGATCTCGCCGACATCGGGCTCGCCGGACCCGCCCTGGATGCGGCCCGTCGGCTCGCGGTACTCGCCGTCGAGGCGGGTGCGGGCGCGCTGGTCTGCAGCCCGTGGGAGGCCGATCGGCTCCGCCAAGAGGTCGGAAATAATGTGACTCTCATCACTCCGGGGGTCCGTCCCAGGGGTGGGGACCGGGCCGATCAGGCGCGGGTCGCGACCCCGGAAGAGGCTCTCGCGGCGGGCGCCGACTACGTGGTGATGGGGCGTCCGGTGACCGGCGCGGCCGATCCCGGAGCCGTGGCGGCGGAGCTCGCGGCGACCCTTCGTCGGCCCTCGCGGGGCGCTGACCTGCGGTAACGCGATTCCGGGCCGATCGGGTCGGTCACATGCCGCATAGGCATGGTGACGATGCCCGCGGCCGGTCGGCGGGCCGGGTGGTACTTGTGCGCCAGTGGTCTCGCCGTCTCGTCACCGGTCGTTTCGGGTCGGTAAACCTTCTTTGAGCGGAAGCGACCCCGCTAGACCGGCGCGACAGTACTCGCTAGGTTGCGCGTCGCGATCACCCCATTTGAGGAGGCGTAACCGTGCCCCTGCCGCCCCTGACGCCCGAGCAGCGGGCAGCCGCCCTGGAGAAGGCTGCGCTGGCGCGAAAGCAGCGTGCCGATCTCAAGGAGCGACTCAAGAAGGCGGAGACGACCTTGGCCGCGGTGCTGGAACAGGCCGAGGAAGACGAGGTCGTCGGCAAGATGAAGGTTTCGGCGGTGCTGGAATCGCTTCCGGGTGTGGGCCGTGTTCGGGCCCAGCGGATCCGGGAACGACTCGGCATCAGCCCGACCCGCCGGCTGCGTGGCCTTGGTGCCAAGCAGCGGGCCGCGCTCCTAGAGGAGTTCGGCGCGGCGTCCTGACCGGCGGCGCCGGCGCGTCCCCCCACATGGCGCCTTTGGCGCGATGTGGGGACCCCAGGGACTCGCTGGCGGCGTTCGGCGGACACCGTCGGTGGGTCGTGCGCCCCGGCCGGGTCCACGGCCGGGGAGCCGGTGACCACGCCGGGACGGCGGGGCGGTATGCCTTCGCCATGCCTGGTGAGGACAGGCTGAGACCGGCCGGAGACGGGCATCCCGAAAGACCGGGAGGCACGTCTGCGGCCGGTCTCGGCGTCCCCGGCCCCGTGTTCACGGCGACCCGCCCGGATCAGGACCCGTCCCGGGCACCCTAAGGTGGGCGGATGGGTCTCACGGTGCTCTCCGGGCCGTCCGGAGTCGGGAAGGGGACGGTCGTCGCCGCCGTCCGCCGGCTTTTCCCGGACGTCTGGGTGTCGGTCAGCGCGACCACCCGGGCGCCGCGGCCAGGTGAGACCGACGGCGTCGAGTACCACTTCGTCGACGACGACCAGTTCGACCGGATGGTCAAGGACGGCGAGTTCGTCGAGCACGCCACCTTCGCGGACAACCGCTACGGCACCCCACGCGGGCCGCTGGAACGGCGGCTCGCCGAGGGGCTGCCCGCCCTGCTGGAGATCGAGCTGCAGGGCGCCCGCCAGGTCCGCGAGGCGATGCGGTCCGCCAGGTTCGTGTTCCTCACCCCGCCGAGCTGGGACGAGCTCGTTCGCCGGCTCACCGGCCGGGGCACCGAGCGGCCCGAGGTGATCGAGCGCCGGTTGGCGCGTGCCCGGGTCGAGCTCGCCGCCGAGCCGGAGTTCGACGCGGTCGTCGTGAACGACGACGTCGAGGCCGCGGCGGCCCGGTTGGTATCGTTGATGACTACTGAGTGATCTCCGGGCACCACCCCGGGCTCCTCGGCCATACGACTGCTCGGCGACACGACTACTCGGCCACACGGCGTGACCCCCTGGTCGCCCTCCGGAAGGCAGAATTCCGGGCGTCCCGAGAAGTCGCGCGGCCGAGGATCCGGATTTCCGGACCCCGACGACGGGCCCGCTCGGCCGCCGTCCTCGAACCACCAGACCACCAACCTGCGTGCGCACCTAGCCACCGGAAGGACCACCTTGTCCGGTACACCTGCCCAGCCCGAGGGCATCACGAACCCGCCGATCGACGAGCTGCTCGAGGCGACCGACTCGAAGTACAGCCTCGTGATCTACGCGGCCAAGCGTGCCCGCCAGATCAACGCCTACTACTCGCAGCTGGRCGAGGCGCTGCTGGAGCACGTCGGCCCGCTGGTCGAGACCAGTGCCCAGGAGAAGCCGCTGTCGATCGCGCTGCGCGAGATCAACGCCGGCCTGCTCACCCACGAGACGACTCCCGAGCCGCTTCCGCCTGCCTCCTGACCGTGAGCGCGCACCCGGAGGCGCCGGAAAGCCCGCGCCCGGCGCCCGGCGGGCGCCCGCGGGTCGTCCTCGGTGTCTCCGGCGGGATCGCCGCCTACAAGGCGCTGGAGGTGCTGCGCCGGCTCACCGAGTCCGGCCACGACGTCCGGGTGGTGCCCACGCCGTCCGCTCTGCGGTTCGTCGGTGAGGTGACCTGGGCGGCCCTGTCGGGCAACCCGGTGCGCACCGACGTGTGGGCCGACCCGGACGAGGTCGCGCACGTGCGGATCGGCCGGGAGGCGGACCTCGTGCTCGTCGCCCCGGCCACCGCCGACCTGATGAGCCGGGCCGTCGCCGGCCGCGCCGACGACCTGCTGACCGCGACCCTGCTCACGGCGCGCTGCCCGGTGGTCTACGCCCCGGCGATGCACACAGAGATGTGGGAGCACCCGGCCACCCGGGCCAACGTCGCCACGTTGCGCGAACGGGGTGCCGTCGTCATCGACCCGGCCGTCGGCCGGCTCACCGGCCCCGACTCCGGCCCCGGGCGGCTGCCCGAGCCCGCCGAGATCGCGGCGCTTGCCCGCGCGGTGCTCGCGCTCGGCCCGGCCGCCGCGCGGCCCGACCTCGCCGGCCGTCACGTCGTCGTCAGCGCCGGCGGCACCCGGGAGCATCTCGACCCGGTGCGCTTCCTCGGCAACTCCTCCAGCGGCCGCCAGGGCTACGCGCTGGCACGCGCCGCCCTGGCCAGGGGCGCGCGCGTGACCGTCGTCGCGGCCAACGTCGCGCTGCCGGACCCGGCCGGCGCGACCGTCGTGCGGGTCACGTCCGCCCTCGACCTGCGGGACGCGGTGCACGCCGCCGCGGCGAGCGCCGACGTCGTCGTGATGGCCGCCGCCGTCGCGGACTTCCGCCCGGCCAAGCCCCAGGACTACAAGATCAAGAAAGAGGGCGGCGTCCCGGCGCCGGTCGAGCTGGAGCCCAATCCGGACGTGCTCGCCGAGCTGGTCGCCACCCGCGAGACACGCCCGCCGGGCCAGCTGCTGGTCGGATTCGCCGCCGAGACCGGTGGCCCGGACGGGTCCGTGCTCGACCTCGGCCGGGCGAAGCTCGCCCGCAAGCGGGCCGACCTGCTGGTCGTCAACGAGGTCGGCGCCGGGCTCGGTTTCGAGGTCGACCACAACGGGGCCGTCGTCCTGGGCCTCGACGGCTCGGCGACGACCATCGAACGCACCACCAAGGACCTGCTGGCCCACCGCGTCCTCGACCTGGTCGCCGGTCGCCTCACCTAGGTGCCCGGCCGCGCCGAGATGTTGCGGCGGCGTGCCACCCGTTGGTCACGCCGGCAACGCCCGAGTGACAGACGACGAGGCGCTGTGGGTACCCCACTCGCCTCATCGGTAAACTTCGTCAGAATCTGCCGGATCTTTCAGGGGGTACCACCAAGTGGCGACGCGCCTGTTCACGTCCGAGTCCGTCACCGAGGGACACCCGGACAAGATCGCTGACCAGATCAGTGACGCGATCCTGGACGCGATGCTCAAGGACGACCCGCGCAGCCGGGTCGCCGTCGAGACGCTCATCACCACCGGCCAGGTGCACGTAGCCGGCGAGGTGACCACCAAGACCTACGTCGACATCGCCTCGGTCGTCCGGGAGAAGATCCTGGACATCGGCTACGACTCGTCCAAGAAGGGCTTCGACGGCCACTCCTGCGGCGTCAGCGTGTCGATCGGCTCACAGTCGCCCGACATCGCCCAGGGCGTCGACACGGCGCACGAGACCCGTGTCGGCGGCGCCACCGAGGACGAGCTGGACAAGCAGGGCGCCGGCGACCAGGGCCTGATGTTCGGCTTCGCCGTCGACGAGACCCCAGAGCTGATGCCGCTGCCGATCGCGCTCGCGCACCGGCTGGCGCGCCGCCTGTCCGCGGTCCGCAAGGACGGCCAGGTCGGTTACCTGCGCCCGGACGGCAAGACCCAGGTCACCATCGAGTACGTCGACGGCAAGCCGGTCCGGCTCGACACCGTCGTCGTCTCGACGCAGCACGCGGCCGACATCGACCTCGACACGCTGCTCGCGCCCGACATCAAGGAGTACGTCGTCGACCCCGAGCTGGCGACGCTCGGCATCTCGACCGAGGGCGTCCGGCTGCTGGTGAACCCGACCGGCCGCTTCGAGATCGGCGGCCCGATGGGCGACGCCGGCCTGACCGGTCGCAAGATCATCGTTGACACCTACGGCGGCTACGCCCGCCACGGCGGCGGCGCGTTCTCCGGCAAGGACCCGTCCAAGGTCGACCGGTCCGCCGCCTACGCCATGCGCTGGGTCGCGAAGAACGTCGTCGCCGCGGGGCTGGCGACCAAGTGCGAGGTCCAGGTCGCCTACGCGATCGGCAAGGCGCACCCGGTCGGCCTGTTCGTCGAGACCTTCGGCACCGCCACGGTCCCCGAGGAGCAGATCTCCGACGCCATCAACCAGGTCTTCGACCTGCGCCCGGCCGCGATCATCCGCGACCTCGACCTGCTCCGCCCGATCTACGCCCCGACCGCCGCCTATGGCCACTTCGGCCGGCCGGAGCTGGACTTCACCTGGGAGTCCACCAGCCGCGCGGAGGCCCTGGCCCGGGCCGTCAAGGGCTAGGCATCCCGTAGCCCGTGGCCGGGCTCCGTTCGGCCACGGGAACACCTCTGGCTCGCCAGGTGTCTGCCCGGTCCCGGTTCTCGGGGCCGGGCAGACGTGTCTGATGGCGTATCCGCCCTGGTCACGGCGCGCTGGACGGCTCAGGAGCGCCGTGCGCCCGCCGCCGGACCTGTCGGAGCCTGCTGGTACGAATGCGGTCATGGACCTGCTCCCCGGGCTCGGCGCGCAGGAGGCCGCGCGTCCGGAGGAGCCGGCGAGCGCGGCGGCCCGGCCGGCGGTGGCGAAGCGGCGGCCGGCCAACCGGGACGCCGCCACGGCGGCCGAGCTGCCGGTCGCGCGGGTCGCCGCGATGGTGCCGTTCGCGCACCTGGACCGGCCGTTCGACTATCTGGTGCCCGCGTCGATGGCCGCGGACGCGGTGCCCGGGGCACGGGTGCGGGTCCGGTTCGCCGGGCGGCTCGTCGACGGCTTCGTCCTGGAGCGGGTGGACCAGTCCGAGCACGCCGGCCGGCTGGCCCCGCTGGCGAAGGCGATCTCGCCGGAGCCGGTGCTGTCGCGGCCGGTGGCCCGGCTGGCTCGCGCTGTCGCCGACCGGTACGCGGGCACCCTCGCCGACGTACTGCGCCTCGCGATCCCGCCCCGCCATGCCACGGCGGAGAAGGCGGAGAAGGCGGAGAAGACCGAGCAGGAGGCACGTCCGGGAGACCCGGCCCCGCCCGCGGATCCGGGCGAGTGGCGGCGCTACCCGGCCGGCCCGAGCCTGCTCGCGGCGCTCGCGGCGGGGCGCTCGCCGCGGGCGGTGTGGTGGGCGCCGCCGGGCCCGGGCTGGCCCGCCATGGTCGCGGCGGCGGTGCGGGCGACGCTGTCCGGCGGCCGGGGCGCGCTGGTGGTCGTCCCCGACCACCGGGACGTCGACCGGGTCGCCGACGCGCTCAGCGCCGACCTGGGGCCCGCCGCCGAGCTGGTGGTGAGCCTGCGGGCCGACCTGGGGCCGGCCGAGCGGTACCGCCGCTTCCTGGCCGCGCGCCGGGGCCGCGCCCGGGTGGTCGTCGGTACCCGCGCGGCCGTGTTCGCGCCCGTCGAGAGCCTGGGCCTCGTGGTCGTCTGGGACGACGGCGACGACCTGCACGCGGAGCCGCGCGCGCCCTACCCGCACACCCGCGACGTCGCGGTGCTGCGCTCCCGGCTCGAGGAGTCCGCGCTGCTCGTCGGCGGTCACGCCCCCTCCACCGACGCCGAGGCGCTGACCAGGTCCGGCTGGGCGCACCCGCTGGTGCTGCCCCGCCGCGAGGCCAGGCAGCTCGCGCCGCTGGTCTGGCCGACCGGGTCGGACTGGGAGGCCGCCCGCGACGAGGCCGCCCGGTCCGCGCGGCTGCCGTCGCTGGCGGTCCGGGCGGCCCGGGAGGCGCTGGCGGCCGATCGCCCCGTGCTCGTGCAGGTGCCCCGGCGCGGCTACCAGCCGTCGCTGGCCTGCGCCTCCTGCCGCCGCCCGGCCAGGTGCCCGCACTGCCACGGGCCGCTCGGCCGGCCCGGCGGTGGGCGCGCGCCCGCCTGCCGGTGGTGCGGCCGGCCAGCGGCCGACTGGGCCTGTCCCGGCTGCGCGGACCCGGGACTGCGGGTGTCCGTCACCGGGGACCGGCGGACCGCCGAGGAGCTCGGCCGGGCCTTCCCGGGCGTCACGCTGCGCACCTCCGGGCGCGACGAGGTGCTCGCCACCGTCCCCGCCGGCCCCGCGCTGGTGGTCGCGACCCCCGGCGCCGAGCCCGTGGCCGACGGCGGCTACGGGGCGGTGCTCCTGCTCGACGGCTGGGCGCTGCTCGGCCGCCCCGACCTGCGCACCGGCGAGGAGACCTTGCGCCGCTGGGCGAACGCGGCGGCGCTGGCCGTGGCGGGCCCGGCCGGCGGCCGGGTCGTGGTGGTCGCGGACGAGGGCCTCGGCCCCGTGCAGGCGCTGGTGCGCTGGGACCCGGCCGGCTTCGTGGCCCGCGAGGCCGACGACCGGGCGGAGCTCGGCTTCCCCCCGGCGACCAGGATCGCCGCCGTCGAGGGCACCACGCCGATCCTGCGCGCCTTCCTGGAGGCCGCCACTCTCCCGGCGGCCGCCGACGTCCTGGGCCCGGTGCCGCTGCCCGCGCCGGCACGGCGGTCGGCATCCGCCGCGCCGCCGGCCGCCGCCGCTCCCGCCGGCCCTGGCGCGGGCGGCGTATCAGCGGTGCCCGGCGCGGATGGAGCGGACGGCCCGCGGGAACGACTGCTGGTGCGGGTGCCGCGCAAGCAGGGCGGTGAGCTGGCCGAGGCCCTGCGCGCGGCCCGCGGGGTGCTGGACGCCCGCCGGGCCGCCGCTGGCCTGCGCGTCCAGCTCGACCCGATCTCCCTCGGCTGACGGCCGGTGGTGGCGGCCGCGGCCTGGCGATCATGCCGTGCGCGGGACGGGAACCGCCACGCCCGGGCCCGTAGCATGGAGCCATCCCCGCGCTGAAGGAGCTGGACCTGTGGCTGTTCGTGAGATCCGTCTGTTCGGGGACCCGGTGCTGCGGACGAAGGCGGCCGAGGTGACGACCTTCGACAAGGAGCTGCGCCGGCTGATCGATGACCTGGCCGACACGATGTGGGAGGCCAGCGGCGCCGGGCTCGCCGCGCCCCAGCTGGGCGTGTCGCTGCGGGTCTTCACGTACTTCAACGACGACGACGAGATCGACCACCTCGTCAACCCGGTGCTCGGCCCGTTCTCCGAGCAGCTGCAGGACGGGGAGGAAGGCTGCCTGTCGCTGCCCGGGCTGGCGTTCGAGCTGCCCCGGCCGGAACGGGTGCTGGCCGTCGGCCAGAACATGTACGGCGACCCGGTGACGGTGGAGGGCGGCGGCATCGTGTCCCGCTGCCTGCAGCACGAGACCGACCATCTTGACGGCGTCCTGTTCATCGACCGCCTCGATCGCGAGACCAAGAAGGCGGCGATGAAGGCGATCCGCGAGGCCGAGTGGGCGAACGAGCCGTCGCCGGTCGTCAGGGCATCCCCGCACCCGCTGTTCGGCCGCGCGACCTGAGACGCCGGCCGGGCGACCCGGCCGGCGGGCGCGGTGGGCGCGGCGGCTGGTGGGCGGCGGACGCCGCTAGGTTAGTTTTCGATTTTCACGTCAACGTGGACGGCCAGGTACCGGCGCGAGCCGACGGGCCTGGCGGATCGGTGCGGCCCCTATGCGTCTCGTCTTCGCCGGCACACCGGCGGTGGCCATCCCCAGCCTGCGCCGGCTGGTCGACAGTCCACGCCACCAGGTCGTCGCCGTCGTGACGAGGCCGGACCGGCCGGCCGGCCGGGGCCGCAAGGTCGCCCGGTCGCCGGTCGCCGAGCTCGCCCACGAGGCAGGCATCCCCGTGCTCGCCCCGGAGCGGCCGCGTGACCCGGAGTTCCTCGAGCGGCTCGCCGCGATCGCCCCGGACTGTGCCCCGGTCGTCGCCTACGGCGCGCTGCTGCCCAAGGCGGCCCTCGACATCCCCCGGCACGGCTGGGTGAACCTGCACTTCTCCCTGCTGCCGGCCTACCGGGGCGCCGCGCCCGTGCAGCGCGCCGTCCTCGCCGGCGAGGACGTCACCGGCGCGAGCGTCTTCCAGATCGAGGAGGGCCTCGACTCCGGCCCGGTCTTCGGCACGCTCACCGAGCGGGTCCGCCCCCGGGACACCTCCGGTGACCTGCTCGACCGGCTCGCCGTCGCCGGGGCGGCGCTGCTGGCCGCGGCGATGGACGGCATCGAGGACGGGGCGCTCCAGGCGCGCCCGCAGCCGGCCGACGGTGTGTCGGTCGCCCCGAAGCTCACCGTCGACGAGGTCCGCGTCGACTGGAAGCTGCCGGACTACGCCGTCGACCGGCTCGTCCGCGCCGCCACCCCCGCTCCCGGCGCCTGGACCACCTTCCGCGACCATCGGGTCAAGCTCGGCCCGGTCCGCCCGGCCACCACCGCCGGCAGCGGCGGCGGCCAGGACCTCGGGCTCGGGCGGGCGCTCGCGCCCGGCGAGATCGCCGTCGTCGGGAAGGACACGGTCGCCGCCGGCACCGGGACGGGCCCGGTCGTGCTCGGCGAGGTCCGCCCCGAGGGCAAGAACGCGATGCCCGCCGCGGCCTGGGCGCGCGGTGTCCGCCTCGACGACGGCGAGGCCCTCCAGTGAGCACCCCACCCCGCCGCGGTGGCGGGCATGGCGGTGACCGGCCCGGCTCCTCCGGACGTCCTGGCGGCAGCCAGGGGCCCCGGGTGGACGACGCGAGGATGGTCGCCTGGGAGGTGCTGCGGGCGGTCGACGAGCGCGGTGCCTACGCGAACCTGCTGCTGCCCTCGCTGCTCACCCAGCGCCGGCTGTCGGGCCGCGACCGCGGGTTCGCCACCGAGCTGACCTACGGATCGCTGCGCGCCCAGGGCCTGCTCGACGGCCTGCTGGACACGGTGACGAGCCGGCCGGTCGCGACCGTCGACGCGGGCGTACGCGACGCGCTGCGCCTGGGCACCTACCAGCTGCTGCGCACCCGCGTGCCGGCCCGCGCCGCCGTCGGTACCACCGTCGACCTGGTGCGGGCGACCAGCGGCGAGCGGCCGGTCCGGTTCGCCAACGCCGTGCTGCGCCGGGTCGCCGACCGGGTGGCCGAGAGCGGCGGGGATGTCGCCGCGCTGCTGTCCGCGCCGCCGTTCGAGCGCGACCCGTTCGGCCACCTCGCGGTCGTCACGGCCCACCCGCGCTGGATCGTCGAGACCTTCGCCGACGCGCTCGGCGGCGACCTCGACGAGACCAGGGCCGCGCTCGTCGCCGACGACGCCCGCCCGTCGGTGCACCTGGTCGCCGAGCCCGACCGGATGAGCCGCGAGGAGCTGCTCGCCGAGGCCGCGGCGGCCGGGCTTTCCGCCGAGCCCGGCCGGTACTCGCCGTTCGCCGTCGTCCTCGGCGGCGGCGACCCGGGGGCGCTGCCGTCGCTGCAGGCCGGCCGGGCCGGCGTCCAGGACGAGGGCAGCCAGCTGACGGCGCTCGCCCTGGCCCGCACTCCGACGCTGGGCGACGACTGCGGCGTCACGGTCGACCTGTGCGCGGGGCCTGGCGGCAAGGCGGTGCTGCTCGCCGCGCTGCTGACCTCCGGCGGGGCTGGCGAGAGCCTCGGCCTGCCGGAGCCGGTGCTGCTGGCCTGCGAGCCGCGGGCCGGCCGGGCCGGGCTGGTCGCCGGATCGCTCGACGGGCGGCCGGGGGCGTTCGTGGTCCGCGCGGACGGCCGGTTCCCGCCGCTGCCGACGGGCCGGGTCGACCGGGTGCTGATCGACGCGCCGTGCACCGGCCTCGGCGCGCTGCGCCGCCGGCCGGAGGCCCGCTGGCGCAAGCTCGCAGCCGACGCCTCGGGGCTGTCCCGGCTGCAACGCCAGCTGCTGGTCAGTGGGCTCGACCTCGTCCGCCCGGGTGGCGTCGTCGCGTACGCCACCTGCTCGCCGCATCCGGCCGAGACGACCGAGGTCGTGCATGCCGTCGTCGAGCAGCGCGCCGACGTCACCCTGCTCGACGCGCGCGGCGCCCTGCCGGGTGTGCCGGACCTCGGCGACGGCCCGTTCGTCCAGCTCTGGCCCCACCGCCACGGCACCGACGCGATGTTCCTGGCGCTCCTGCGCCGGGGGTTCCCCGACCCGTCCGTCCCCAGTCGGGCGTCATAACCTCGCGAGGTGGCTACCGCGCAGATTTATCCCAGCCTGCTCGCCGCCGACTTCGCGCGGATCGCGGACGCGGCGCGGTCGGTCGAGGGACGGGCCGACTGGCTGCACGTCGACGTCATGGACTACCACTTCGTCCCGAACCTGGCCTTCTCCGGTGACACCGTGACCGCGTTGCGCCAGGTGACCGACACGCCGCTCGACTGCCACCTGATGATCGAGAACCCGGATCGCTGGGCGCCGGGGTTCGCCGAGCGGGGGGCCGCGAACGTCACGATCCACGCCGAGGCGGTCGACAACCTCCCGCGCACGACGGAGGCGATCCGCGCCGCCGGGGCCCGCACCGGGCTCGCCGTGAAGCCGGCGACGCCCGTCGAGCACTATGCCGACGACCTTCACCGGTTCGACCTGCTGCTGCTGATGACGATCGAGCCCGGCTTCGGTGGCCAGAGGTTCATGGACAGCGTGCTGCCGAAGATCGAGGCGGCCCGTGGGCTGCTCGACGCGCGGGGCCTTGACCTGTGGCTGCAGATCGACGGCGGGGTGAGCGAGGAGACCATCGAGCGGGCCGCTGCCGCGGGCGTGGACGTCTTCGTCGCGGGCACCGCGGTCTACGGCGCCGCTGACCCGGGCGCGGCCGTCGAGGCCCTGCGCGCGCAGGCGCTGCGCGCCGGTCCCCGCCTCACGCCGCCGCCTCCGCGCGCGGCGGCTGTCTGACGGGAGGCCGACGTGACCGTTGAGGACGTCGACGGGCGGTGGCTCGCGTACGCGGTGGAGCTCGGGCGGCGCTGCCCGCCGTCGGCGACGGCGTTCTCGGTCGGCGCGGTGATCGTCGGCGCCGACGGCGCGACCGCGCTCGCCGAGGGCTGGTCGCGGGCCACCGACCCGCGTGACCACGCCGAGGAGGCCGCCCTGCGAGCCTTCTCGCCCGGTGACCCGCGCCTGGCGGGTGCGACCATCTACAGCTCGCTGGAGCCGTGCAGCGCCCGCGCGTCGCGTCCGCGGACCTGCACCGAGCTGATCCTCGCGGCGGGGATCGGCCGGGTCGTCTTCGCCTGGCGGGAGCCGGCCCTGTTCGTCGACTGCCAGGGAGCCGAGCTGCTCGCCGCCGCCGGCGTCACCGTCGTCGAGCGCTCCGAACTCGCCGCCGGCGTCCGCGCCGCCAACGCCCACCTGCGCCAGCCGTAGGGACGAGCGGTCGTCAGGGGAGTGACGATGGGTCGTCAGGGCGGGCGGTAGCGCGCCTGGACCAGTGACGTTGCGCACGGTGCCCGGTGGCCGATTGCCAAAATGCCCCGCCGACGGACATCTGGGGCGTCCCGACCCACGCCGTCCGCCCGGGTTGTGTGCCAGACTCGTCGGTAGGCAACTACCAGGATCCCCCAATGGCAGACCCCATGGGGGTACATCAGCAGCACGCGCGCTCCGGGGTCGGTGAAACTCCGAGCCGGCGGTGACAGTCCGCGACCCGTCCCACAACCAGTGGGCGGTGGACCCGGTGGAATTCCGGGACCGACGGTGAAAGTCCGGATGGGAGGCAGCGCGCGGGCCGTGCCTGGGCACGGTTGGGCCCGCCCGCGGGCGCACCGCCGTGCCTCTGGCGTCGGCGTGTCCGGCCGCGCGGCCGGTCTCGTCGGCCATCGACCCGCGTGACCGTCGTCCGTTCCCCCGGCCAGGGCGCCGGACGGGAAGGACGCAGGTCGGATGTTCACCGGCATCGTCGAGGAGCTCGGCATCGTCGCCGCGGTCACGGAGCACGCGGCCGCCGCGGAGCTGACCATCGGCTGTTCGGCAGTACTCGAGGACGTGCGCCACGGCGCGTCGATCGCCGTCAACGGCGTCTGCCTCACCGTCACCTCCTTCACGCCGGCCGGCGAGGTGGACCCACGCACGGGTACCCCGGTGTTCACCGCGGACGTGATGCTCGAGACGCTGCGCCGCTCGGCGCTCGGCGGGCTCACCACCGGCGACCGGGTCAACCTGGAACGGCCGGTGCGCCTCGCCGACCGGCTTGGAGGGCACCTCGTCCAGGGCCACGTCGACGGTGTCGGCACGATCGTCGACCGGGCTCCTGACGAGCACTGGGAGGTCGTCCGGATCGCCCTGCCCGCCGGGCTCGACCGCTTTCTCGTCGAGAAGGGTTCGGTCGCCGTCGACGGCGTGAGCCTGACCGTCGTCGAGGTGACGCCCGCCTCCGGTGGAAGCCCGCGCGCCGACGAGCCGGCGACGTTCACGGTGAGCCTGATCCCGACGACGCTCACCGAGACGACGCTGGGCTCTCGCCAGGTCGGCGCGGCGGTGAACCTGGAGGTCGATGTCGTGGCGAAGTACGTGGAGAAGCTCGCCGCTCCCGCCCTCGGCCGCTCCTCGGCCGTCCCCGGCGCGGACCTAGGGCAGCTCCCCGATGTTGTCGGCCGGCTGGAGCCGGCACCGGCGTTCCCGGTGCCACCCACCGGACCGGTCGTCCTCGAGGGAAAGGGAGCCGGCCGATGAGCGCGGTGCAGGCAGGCACGACCCTGGGCGCGGCGGCGGCGCCGGCGAGTCCGTTGGCGCCGGCCGGTGACGAGCTGGCCTCGGCGTTCGGCACGGTCCAGGAGGCACTGGCCGAGATCGCCGCCGGGCGCTCGGTCGTCGTGGTCGACGACGCGGACCGCGAGAACGAGGGCGACCTGATCTTCGCGGCCGAGAAGGCGACGCCGGAGCTGGTCGCGTTCATGGTCCGGCACACCTCCGGCGTGATCTGCGCCCCGCTGGCGGCGCCCGACACCGACCGGCTCGGCCTCGACCAGATGGTGCCGCTCAACACCGAGCGGATGGGCACCGCGTTCACCGTCACGGTGGACGCCCGCGAAGGGGTCAGCACCGGCATCTCCGCCGCGGACCGGGCGCGCACCCTGCGCCTGCTCGCCGACCCGGTGACCACGAGCGCCGACCTGTCCCGGCCGGGCCACATCTTCCCGCTGCGGGCCCGCGACGGCGGCGTGCTGCGCCGGCCGGGCCACACCGAGGCGGCGGTCGACCTCGCGCGGCTGGCCGGGCTGCGCCCCGCCGGCGCGATCTGCGAGATCGTCAACGACGACGGCACGATGGCCCGCCTGCCCGAGCTTGTCGCCTTCGCGCGCGAACATGGGCTGGTGCTGATCTCGATCGCGGATCTGGTCGCCTACCGGCGGCGGACCGAGAAGCAGGTGGTGCGGGTCGCCGAGGCCCAGCTGCCGACGAAGTACGGGGCGTTCCGCGCGGTCGGCTACCGGGGCACGCTCGACGGCGTCGAGCACGTCGCGCTCATCCGCGGCGACATCGGCGACGGCGAGAACCTGCTGGTGCGCGTCCACAGCGAGTGCCTCACCGGCGACGTCTTCGGCTCGCTGCGCTGCGACTGCGGCACCCAGCTCGACGCCGCGCTCGGCATGGTCGCCGCCGAGGGCCGCGGCGTCGTGCTCTACATGCGGGGCCACGAGGGCCGCGGGATCGGTCTGATGCACAAGCTCGCCGCGTACCAGCTCCAGGACGCCGGGCACGACACCGTCGACGCGAACCTGGCGCTGGGGCTGCCCGCCGACGCCCGCGACTACGGCATCGGCGCGCAGATCCTCGTCGACCTCGGCGCGCGCGGCCTGCGGCTGCTGACGAACAACCCGGCGAAGCGGGCCGGCCTGGAGGGCTACGGCCTGGCGATCGTCGAGCGGGTCGCGCTGCCAGTCGCGCACACTCCGGAGAACCTGCGCTACCTGACCACCAAGCGGGACCGGATGGGCCACGACATCCCGGGCCTGCCCGAGCTGCCCGAAGTCGTCGCGGGCGCGGTGGCGGACGCGGTCGCCACCGCGGCGCCCGCGGTGCCGTCGGAGATGGTCGCGCAGGTGGTGGCCGACGCGATCGCCACGGCCGCGGATGCCCTCGACACGGCCGCCCGCGAGGGCGACGGCGCGACCACCGCGGGCACGACTACCGGTGCGAACGGTTCCGGTACGAACGGTAGCGTCAACGGACGAGGACACGGCCGGCGCGCCGGTCACCGCAGGGTGGCCGAGGCCTGCCAGGGAGGGGACCGTCGGTGAGCGGCATCGGAGCGCCCGAGGAGGTGCTGCCGGTGGCGTCCGAGGTGCGGCTCGGGATCGTCGCCACCCGGTGGCACAGCGAGATCACCGACGCCCTGCTCGACGGCGCGCTGCGTGCCTGCGTGGATGTGAAGCTCGCCGTCGAGCCGACCGTGGTCCGGATCGCGGGCGCGGTGGAGCTCCCCGTCGTCGCCGACCGGCTGGCGGCCCACCATGACGCCGTCGTGGCACTCGGCGTGGTCATCCGCGGTGGCACCCCGCACTTCGACTATGTCTGCAAGTTCGTCACCGAGGGACTGCTGCGGGTGACGCTGGACAACGGGGTGCCGGTCGGCTTCGGCGTGCTCACCTGCGACACGATCGAGCAGGCGCGCGACCGGGCCGGGCTGGACGGGTCGGCCGAGGACAAGGGCCGTGAGGCCGCGCTCGCCGCGCTGGAGGCGGCCGTCGTGCTCACCGAGCTGCAGCCACTCGCCTGATCCGGGCTGATGGCGAGGCCCGAATGCCTCGCCGGAACAACGGCACCACCCCCCTCGCCGTCTGACCTCAAGCCCGGGGAATGTCCCGGGCTGTGAGACGTCCCCTTCCTCCGGGGTTGTCGGACGGAGGTTCGCGAGAGACCGTGTTGTCTCGGAGTATCGGGGTCCTTGCGTTGCGACGTCGGTGTCGGGTCAGCGGCGATAGTTGACCGGTCGTGGATGTCAGCGAGGAGAGGCGGGCGGGGTGACGGTGACGTGCGGGTAGCGCCGATGGCCGGTGGCGGCGACGAGGCGCCAGACCAGGGCGACGAGACAGGCGCGGGCGGGCTGACGTCGACGGAGCCGGCCTCCGGCGGGGGTGGCGACGCGCGCCCGGTCTCGCTGCTCGGTCTGCGGCTCTCGAACAGCTCGGGAGAACGCGCGGTCGTGCGCCGGTCGTCGTCGTCGCGTGCCAAGGCGGCGGCCGCGCGCAAGGACGGCTCCGACCGGCGCCTCGCGGCCGTGCCCGCCGAGCAGGCCGACCCGCCTCGGGAGTCGGCGGCCGCCCCGCGCCGGGAGCCGGCCGAGCGGGACCCCCGCGCCGGTGGCGCGCTCGCCCCGGACCAGGCATCCCCCCAGCCCCCGGCGCCGGCGGCCGTCCCACGTCCGCGTGCCCTGCCCGCGTCGTCGAACGGGCGGGCCCGACGGGCCGAGCTGGCGCCGTCCGGCCCACCTGCCCCGCGAGCCAGGCCGGCCGCCACCGGGCCCGCCCCGCCCCCTGCCCCGCCTGCCCCGCCTGCCTCGCCCGCGCCGGTTCGGCGTGCGAAGCAGGCGCCAGTGGCCTCGCCAGGCGACGGCTGGGTACCCGACATCGACCTGATCCCGCCTCCCGTGGCCCCGCCCCGGGGCCCCTGGTGGGACGCGGCGCCGTCGCCCGTGCCAGCCGAGCCGCCGGAACCGCCCACGCCCACGCCCACGCCCACGGCCGCGGCCGCGGCCGCGGCCGCCAGCCCGATCGCCTCCGGCGCTGACGGCGACCCGGCGACCTCCGGCGAGCCCGCTGGCCCAGTCGGACCCCCAGGCGATGTCGACCCTTCCGGCGCGCTCCCGGCAGCCGTTGGCCGGCTGGACGCGCCCGACCTGCCTGGTGCCCTCGACCCGCCTGGTGCCCTTGACCCGCTCGGCGTCGTTGACCCGCCCGACGCCGTTGACTCCGGCTGGGATGTCCACGACCAGGCCGGTTACGCCGGCTGGCTCGAGCCAGCCGGCGTCGACGCGCCTGCCCTCCGAGACGGTGGCCCGGGCGCCGCCGCCGACGCCCAGGGCGCGGTCGGTGCCGCCGCCGACGAATGGGCCTTCCCCGCCGGGACGACGGGTCCCGCCGAGCCCGGCGTGGGCCCGACGCGGGCCTGGTTCGGCTACGGCCAGGCGCCGCCCCCGCCACCGTTCCCACCGCCGGGCGAGACGGCCGGCCCGGCGAGCCTGCCGGCGCCGGTGGTCTACACCCCGCCGCCCGCGCCCCGGCCGGCCCCCGCGCCGCCGGTGCCGACCGACTACCAGACCATCGAGGACGACGGGTTCGGCGCGCCCGGCTCGTTCGTCGCCGCCAGGCAGGGGGAGCCGCGATCGCTGGCCTCCCTCGCGTCCCCCGAGGTCTTCGCCGCGGCCTGGTGGCGGGGGATGGAGCTGGCCGGGCGCGGGGTTCTCGCGCCGGTGCCGGCCACCCGGCTGGGCGGGCGGCGGGTCCTCGTCGGCGGGTTCGGCGGCGGCAGCGGGCGTACCACCGTGGCAGCGGGGCTGGGGATCGCGCTCGCCGCCCGGCGAGGTGGCCGGGTCGTCGCGGTCGACGCCTGCCCCGACCAGGGCGGCCCGTTGGCCGACCGGGCCGGTGTGCCGGGCCGTGGGGTGGGTCTACGCGAGCTGGCCCTCGCGGACCCGCCGGTCGCGTCGCTGGCCGAGGCACGCCGCTTCCTGGGTACCGTCCGGCCGTTCGGGCTGGAGGTGCTGCCCGGGCTGCGCAACCTGACCGGACCCGGGCTCACCCCGGCGGAGGCCGCCTGGGCCGTCGATCTGCTCGAGCGACTCTTCCCGGCCGTCGTCGTCGATGGCCCGCCCGGCTGGACGCAGCCGGTGCCGGCGGTACTCCTGGCCCGCGCGGACACGGTGGTGCTCACCGCCAAGGCCGGTCCCACGGAGGCCGGCTGTGCCCAGGACGCACTGACCGCGCTAGCGGCCGCCCGTGGCGACCTGCCGGCCGGCACGGTCGCGGTGTTCGTCGAGACGGCCCCGCCGCCCAGCCGCGGCCTGCGCCGGCCGGTGTCGCGGGAGCAGCCAGGGCTGGACGAGCCGGTGCACGCCGTGCTGACCATTCCGTTCGACCCGTCGCTCGCCGGTGGCGCACCGGTGCGGTGGGACCGGCTGCACCCGCGCACCCAGGCCGCGTTCGAGGAGCTCGCGGCCGTCGTCGACGAGGCGCCGCTGGGTCCCGGGGTTCCAGGGCACGAGGTTTCCCGCGCGGAGGCGGTCCGCGAGGTCGGCTGGGCGGGCGGCCACGAGGCTCCCTGGGAGGGGCGCGAACCGGCGGGGCTGTCGCGGCGACCCGCGGTGGCGGGCCGCCGTGGGCCCGGAAACCCGAGCGATGAGCCCACCGTCCCGCGGTCCCGCGCCAACCGRCCGGACCGGGGCGCCCCGCTCCTCGGCCCACGCGGATAGCCGGCGCCCCGGCCAGGCCGGAGGTCCCCATAGGGTTGGCCGGTGGCAGTGGACCTGTTGACCCCGCCGGGGCAGGGCGACGCCGGCCAGGCCGACCCACGGCTGCGGGCAGCCCTCGACTCCGCTGACGTGGGCGCCGTGGCCGCGGCGCTGGCCGTCTCCAGGGTCTTCGTCGGCGTCGAGTCCCGGCTGCTGGAGCTCGCTGCCGAGCAGCCCGGCCGCCGGCTCCCTTCCGAGAAGGCGTCGGAGATGGTGCTCGCGACCCTGCGGATGCCGTCGGGCATGACGGCACTGCCGGTCTTCAGCAGCGTGGCGGCGCTGTCCGCCTGGCGATCGGCGGCGCGCCCGGTGCCGGTGTCGGCGGCGGACGCCTGCGCCGAGGCGGCTCGGCTGGGCCACGGGACCGTCGTCGTCGACGTGGCCGGCCCCGTGACCGTGAGCCTCGACGTCAGCGCGCTGGCCGCGGGCGTCGGTCTCGCGGCCAGCCCTTCGGACGCCGCCGGCGCGGGGCAGGGCGCCGCTGACCCGGCCGGCGCAGACAACGCGCCATCGGGGCTGCGGCCGCCGGCACGGCCCTGGGACGCCGCCCGCGGACGGCGGGTGGCGGCCGAGCTGGACGCGCTCGCCACCGCCRGGCTCGCCAGGGGCGCGCGGCTGTGGCACGCCGAGCTCGTCACCGGCACTGGCGAGGCCAGCGAGGTGATCGCGCTCACGGTGGCCGGGAGCGGCCCCGCGGGCGAGGCACGGCTCGACGAGATCGCGCTCCGGTTGCGGGCCGCCGTCGCCGGTCCTGGGGAGAGAGCCCTCGCCGTCGTGTTCATCGACTCCCAGGACGTCGCCGGGCTGCGCCGCGCACTCGGTCGGGGGATCACCCCGCGCCGGTGGCGGCGGCGATAGGTCCGCCAGTCCGTCGGCGCGCGGCCGGACCGATCGCGGCAGGTCTGCTACGCTGGCTCAGACCGCCTGCCGACGGTCGGCATAGGGACCGGTTCCTGTGCGTCACAGATCGCGACGCCAATCTGGGCGTCGTCAGTCTGAGCGCATGGGCTTAGCGGCCACACATGTCGTTCTGACGCTCCTCACCGGGAGCGGCACTGGGACAGCCTCGTAAGGGGCGTCCCGGCGATCGGCAGGGCCAAGCGGGGGTTCGCCCTCCACCCGAGTCACCGCCCGGCACGTGCCGGGTCCGGCCGATCGTCGATCGGTTCATGTAGGTGGCTGGGTCGCCGGTCGGCCGAGCTGTTCCCTTCGGGCAGTACGTCGGCCGGGAGCCCGGGGTTTCCGGGCTTGGTGCTCCGCTGCGGTGAGGTCGTGCCCGCGCGTCGAGCCATGGAGGAAACCAGATCAGCACAGAGTCACGCATCAACGACCGCATCCGCGTTCCTGAGGTCCGCCTCGTCGGCGCGGAGGGCGAGCAGATCGGCATCGTCTCCATCCAGGAGGCCATGCGGCTGGCGCAGGAGGCCGATCTCGACCTTGTCGAGGTCGCCCCGACCGCCCGGCCGCCCGTCTGCAAGCTGATGGACTATGGGAAGTTCAAGTACGAGTCCGACCAGAAGCGTCGTGAGGCTCGGAAGAACCAGGTCCAGACGGTCATCAAGGAGATGAAGCTCCGACCGAAGATCGACCCGCACGACTACGAGACCAAGAAGGGTCACGTCGTGCGCTTCCTCAAGGCCGGCGACAAGGTGAAGATCACCATCATGTTCCGCGGTCGAGAGCAGTCGCGACCGGAGCTCGGTATCCGGCTCCTGCAGCGGCTCTCGACCGACGTCGCCGAGCTGGGGTACGTCGAGGCTCAGCCCAAGCAGGACGGTCGGAACATGACGATGGTCATGGCTCCGCACAAGGGCGCCCGCACGCTGCGCACCCCAGAGCAGGCGGGCACCGTCTAACACTTCAGGGCCGCCCGACGGCCACGCCGCCCAGCGGCGGTCGTCGGGCGGTGAGCTGCCTGGACGTCGGCCCTGCCCCGGCCGAACGTCGTCTACGGGCGGCGCGCTCCCGCGCGCCGTGTGGCCGGCCTTGGCCGGTCCGACTCCCCTCGACCCACCTCAGGACAGAACATGCCCAAGATGAAGCCGCACAGCGGAGCCTCCAAGAGGTTCCGTGTCACCGGCACAGGCAAGATCATGCGTCGCCGGGCCAACCGCGCCCACCTCCTCGAGCACAAGACGAGCCGCCGGACCCGGCGGCTCAACCCCGAGGTGACGCTGGCCCCGGCGGACAACCGCCGTATCTCGCGCATGCTCGCCCGCTGACCGTGTTCGCTGGCCCCTCGGTGAGCTGACCCAGGGCCGTCACGTCCTCGGCGCCCGGCGCCCAGCGGCGGACGACAAAAAATTAGGAGAAAGTGCCCTCATGGCACGCGTGAAGCGGGCGGTAAACGCCCAGAAGAAGCGCCGCACGACCCTCGAGCAGGCGAGCGGCTACCGCGGCCAGCGGTCCCGGCTGTACCGCAAGGCCAAGGAGCAGATGCTCCACTCGATGAACTACGCCTACCGGGACCGTCGCGCCCGTAAGGGCGACTTCCGGCAGCTGTGGATCACCCGCATCAACGCGGCCGCGCGTGCCAACGGCATGACCTACAACCGCTTCATCCAGGGGCTGAAGATCGCCGGTGTCGAGGTCGACCGCAAGATCCTGGCCGACCTCGCGGTCAACGACGCGGCGGCGTTCACGGCACTGGTCGAGGTCGCCAGGGCCGCTGTGCCGCCGGTGGCGGAGGCCGACTCGGAGCCGTCGGCCGCCTGAGCGGGCCGCCGCACGGTGTGCCTTACGGAAGCGGAGTGCCATACGGAATGAGTCTTCTCCCCTCAGCCGGGCCGGGCCGACGAGACACGGTCGGCCCACGTGGTGATGGGAAAGACTCGGTGACCGCCCGCCGGCCCGGCGCCGTCACGACGGCGCTGGGGCCGCGGGCGGCCAGCGTGGCCGCCGCCAGGCGGCTGCGGCGTCCCTCGGCCCGGCGGGCCGAGGGACTGTTCCTCGCTGAGGGTTTCCAGGCCGTCGAGGCGGCGCTGGCCGCCGGTCGGCTCGTCGAGCTGTTCGTCGGTGAGTCCGCCGCCGACCGCCACGGCGCGCTCGTCGCCGCAGTCGCCGCCGCTGGACCGCCGGTGCGGTCCGTGACCGACGCCGCCGCGGCGGCCCTGTCCGAGACGGTCACCCCCCAGGGTCTCGTCGGGGTCGCCACGCTGCTCGGCACCCGCCTCGCGGACCTGCCAGGCATTCCGGCCGCGGTCCCGGCTGGCTTCGGCTCCACCGGCCGGGCGGGACCCGTGGGCGCCGCCGCACCGGGACCGGTCCGGGCGCGCGGGGGAGAATCTGGCCCGGGAGTGGGACCGGCCCTGGTCGCGGTCTGCGTCGCCGCGAACGACCCGGGCAACGCCGGGACGGTGATCCGCACCGCGGACGCCGCCGGCGCCGACGCCGTCATCTTCGCGGGCGAGGGCGTCGACCCGTTCGGCGGCAAGTGCGTCCGTTCCAGCGCCGGGAGCCTCTTCCACCTGCCGGTCGTCGTCGAACCGGACCTCGCCGCGGCCCTGGACTGGCTGCGCTCCGCCGGCTGCCGCGTGGTCGCGACCTCGGGTCATGGCGCCCGCGACCTCTACGACGCGGCCGACGCCGGCGAGCTCGACGCGCCCACCGGATGGCTGTTCGGCAACGAGGCGCACGGTCTGCCACCCGAAGTCCTGACCGCCGCGGACGCGGTGCTTCGGGTACCGGTGTACGGTCAGGCCGAGTCGTTGAATCTTGCGGTCGCGACGGCCCTGTGTCTTTACGCGTCCGCACGGGCGCGCAGAATGGCCAGATCCGGTACTCACGGCACCGGGGGAGGTGGACGACCGTGACCCATACAGTCACGTCGGCGCCCACCCGCGTGGGCGGGCAGGCCGCGGGCCCAGCCGGCGCCACGGGCGAGGTCAACGGCGAGGTTGTGGGACAGGCTGGCACCGCCGTGCCAGCCTCCGCCACTGGCGAAGGGCCGCCCGCCGCGGCCGCGTCGGTGTCCGCGACGGCCTACGACGCCCTGCCAGACGCGGTGGTCGTCACCGACGGGGACGGCGTGGTGCTGATCCTCAACGCCGCCGCGGCTGGTCTGACCGAGATCGACCAGCACGCCGCCGCCGGGCGCCATGTCACCGAGGTGCTACCGCTGGTCGACGAGCGCGGCAACGACTGGTGGGAGGCGTCCGGCGCGGGGCGCGGGCTGCCGCGGGTGACCGGCCAGCCGGAGCGCCGGCTCACCTACGCCGGGCCCGCGCATGACCACGACTTCAACGTCACGGTCCGCTACACCCGCGAGGCCGGGCGGCTCGTCCAGGTCGCTCTCTGCCTGCGTGACACCGCGAGCCGGGAGCGGATCGAGCGCAACCGCTCCGACCTCGTCGCCACCGTCGCGCACGAGCTGCGGTCCCCGCTCACCAGCGTGAAGGGGTTCACCGCGACGTTGCTGGCCAAATGGGAGCGGTTCACCGACGAGCAGAAGAAGCTCATGCTCAACACGGTCAACACGGACGCCGACCGGGTGACCCGGCTGCTGACCGAGCTGCTCGACGTCTCCCGGATCGACGCCGGCCGCATCCAGATCCGCAAGCAGATCGCCGACCCGAAGGCCATCCTTCGCCGGGTCCTCGCCGGCAAGATCGCCTCAGGCACCGCCGGGGCGGACCGGTTCGTCGTCCACGAGGACGGCGAGCTGCCGGAGATGTGGATCGATCCGGACAAGATCGAGCAGGTGCTGCACAACCTCGTCGACAATGCTCTGCGCCACGGGGCGGGTACGGTGACAGTCGTCGTGCGCGGTGCGGAGACGGGAGCCGAGGTGAGCGTGGCCGACGAGGGCGAAGGCGTGCCGGAGGCCAACGCCTCGCGCGTCTTCACCAAGTTCTGGCGGGGAGCGAGCCGGGGCAACGGCACCGGTCTGGGTCTCTACATCGCCAAGGCGCTGATCGAGGCGCACGGCGGCACCATCGTGGTCGGCCGTGCCGCCGGCGGCGGCGCGGAGTTCCGATTTTCCTTGCCCGCCGGGGCCCCCGTCTTCACCTAGCCGCTGCCGCTGCTGGAAGACCGAGGAGCCCTGGCGGGCTGGAACGAGGCGGGTGACCCTGTTCGCTGCCCTTCGGTCAGCTTCCCGTTAGCCCGCGATGTCCACCCCGAGGACGACCCCCGGACCCCCGGTGTCGAGCTTCGCTCGACCGGGCGAGATCACGTTGGCGCCCGGCGCGCGGATGACGCACCCAAGATTTCGTACCCCCGATGTATCCGACGACGAGGCTGATACCGGATTCGATGAGATGACCGAGACGATGACCGATCCGCAGCCCGCCGCGGCGGGCGGGCCGCTCGACCCCGCCAGCCTCGAGGCCGCGGTGGCCGAGGCGCTGGCCGCGCTCGCCGCCGCCGCCGACCTCACGGGCCTCGCCGACGTGCGTGGCACGCACGTCGACGGCCGCTCGGCCCCGCTGGTCCTTGCCCGCCAGAAGCTCGGCTCGCTGCCCCGCGAGGACCGTGCCGAGGCCGGCCGCCGGCTCAACGACGCGCTCGGCACCGTCCGCGACGCGCACACTGCCCGGCTCGCCGAGCTCACCGCCGAGCGCGACGCGCGCGTGCTGGTCGAGGAGCGGGTCGACGTGACCGTGCCGACCCGCCGCCGCCACCCCGGCGCGCGCCATCCCCTCGCCGTGCTCTCCGAGCGCCTCGTCGACACCTTCGTCGCGATGGGCTACGAGGTCGCCGAGGGCCCCGAGGTCGAGCACGACTGGTTCAACTTCGAGGCGCTCAATCTCGACCCCGACCACCCGGCCCGCAGCGAGCACGACACGCTCTACGTCGAGCCGGAGGGCTCCGGCCGGCTGCTGCGCACGCACACCTCGCCGGTGCAGATCCGCGCGCTGCTGTCGCGCCCGCTGCCGGTCTACGTCGTCGCGCCCGGGCGCACCTACCGCAACGACACCGTCGACGCGACGCACTCGCCGGTGTTCGGCCAGCTGGAGTGCCTCGCGGTCGACGAGGGCATCACGATGGCCGACCTGCGCGGCACGCTGGAGGTGTTCGCGGCGGAGCTGTTCGGCTCGGGCCTCGCGACCCGGCTGCGCCCGCACTACTTCCCGTTCACCGAGCCGAGCGCCGAGCTGGACGTGCAGTGCTTCAACTGTCGCGGCGAGGCAGCCCGGCAGCCCTGCCGGGTCTGCTCCGACGCGGGCTGGATCGAGGCGGGCGGCTGCGGCATGGTCGACCCGAACGTGCTGCGCGCCGCGGGCGTCGACGCCAGCCGGTACAGCGGGTTCGCGTTCGGCATGGGCCTGGAGCGGGCCGCGATGATGCGCCACGGCGTCCGCGAGATCCGGGACTTCGTCGACGGCGACGTCCGGTTCAGCCTCCCGTTCGGAATCGAGGGCTAGCGCCGTGCTGATCCTGATGTCCTGGCTGCGCGAGCACGTGCCAGGTCTGCCACCGGCTCCCGCGGTCGCCGACGCGCTGATCCGCGCCGGATTCGAGGTGGAGGGCGTCGAGGCCGTCGGCCAGGGCCTCGCCGGCGTCGTCGTCGGCGAGGTGCTGGCCATCGACGAGGTCGCGGCCAAGAAGAAGAGCGTCCGCTGGTGCCAGGTCCGGGTCGCCGAGCCGACCGCCGGCGATCCGGACACGGGCGTGCGCGGCATCATCTGCGGCGCGTTCAACTTCGCGGTCGGTGACCGGGTCGCGGTCGCGCTGCCCGGCGCGGTGCTGCCCGGCGGGTTCGAGATCACCGCCCGCAAGACCTACGGTCACGTCTCCGACGGCATGATCTGCTCGGCCCAGGAGCTCGGCATCGGCGAGGACCACGACGGGATCATCGTCCTCCCGCCCGACGCCCGGTTGGGCGCGCACCTCGCCGAGCTGCTCGACCTCGCCGACGACGTGCTCGACGTCGCCATCACCCCCGACCGGGGCTACGCCCTGTCGATCCGCGGCATCGCCAGGGAGGCGGCCACCGCCTTCGGCCTGACCTTCACGGACCCCGCCGGCTCCGACGATGCCGCTGGCGCCGCTGCCGCTGGCGCGGGCGGCGCCGGAGCGGGCTACCCGGTCGTGGTCGAGGACACCGCGGCCTGTGACCGCTACGTCGCCCGGGTGATCACCGGGGTGGACCCGGCCGCCGCCACCCCGCTGCGCTGGGTGCGGCGGCTCTCCCTGTCGGGCATGCGGTCGATCTCCGTCGCGGTCGACGTGACGAACGCGATCATGCTCGGTCTGGGCCAGCCGCTGCACGCGTTCGACCGGGCCAAGCTGTCCGGTCCGATCGTGGTGCGCCGGGCGCGCGCCGGCGAGCGGCTGCGGACCCTAGACGACGTCGATCGGACGCTCGATCCCGAGGATCTCGTCATCGCGGACGACTCGGGCCCGATCGCGCTCGCAGGCGTCATGGGCGGCGCGAGCACGGAGATCTCGTCGTCGACGACGGACATCGTGCTGGAGGCGGCACATTTCGACGCGGTGGTGGTCGCCCGCTCCGCGCGTCGCCACCGGCTGTTCTCCGAGGCGTCGCGGCGCTTCGAGCGTGGCGTCGACCCGGCGCTCGCCTCGGCCGCGGCCGAGGCGGCGGTCCGGCTGTTCGCCGAGCTCGCCGGTGGCCGGCCCGAGCCAGCCGTCACCGACGTCGACCACCGGCGCGCACCGGCGGTGATCCACTTCGCGCTGTCCGAGCCGACCCGCCTCGGCGGCCGGCTCTACCCGGACGAGACGGTGCGCGGCCGGCTGGCCGACATCGGCTGCGCCCTGGAGGAGGACGGCGCCGACGACGGGGCCGTGCTGGTCACACCGCCGTCCTGGCGGCCCGACCTCACCCGCCCGGCCGACCTCGTGGAGGAGGTCATGCGGCTCGAGGGCTACGACACGATCCCGGTGACCCTGCCGCGGCTGCCAGCCGGGCGCGGGCTCACCTCGGCGCAGCGGCGGGTCAGGGCGATCGGCCGGGCGCTGGCCTACGAGGGCCTCACCGAGGTCATGACGCTGCCGTTCGTCGGCGCTGGCGCCGCCGACCTGCTCGACCTTCCTGCGGGCGACCGGCGGCGGGCGGCCGTGCGGATCGCCAATCCGATCGCCGAGGACGCGGCCTACCTGCGCACCACCCTGCTGCCGGGCCTGTTCGACGCCGCCGCGCGCAACCTCGGTCGCGGCCAGCAGGACATCGCGCTGTTCGAGATCGGCCAGGTGTTCCGCGAGCTGCGCGAGCCGGCGGCGCCGGTGCCGACTCCGTCGGTGCTGACGCGGCCGTCCGAGGACGAGATCGCGGCGCTGGACGCGGCGCTGCCCGAGCAGCCGCGCCGGGTCGCCGGCGTCCTCGCCGGCCTGCGCGAGCCGGCCACGGTGCTGCCGGGGGACGCGGTGGGAGCCGGCGCGCTGGCCAAGGGCCGGCCAGCCGACTGGGCCGACGCCGTCGAGGCGGCGCAGGCCGTCGCCCGCGCGGTCGGCGTCGAGCTGACCGTCACCGCCGACGAGCACGCCCCCTGGCACCCCGGCCGGTGCGCGGCGCTGTCGGCCGACGGCGAACTGGTCGGGCACGCCGGCGAGCTGCACCCGCGGGTGATCGGCGCCGCGGGCCTGCCGGCGAGGACCGTCGCCTTCGAGCTGGGCCTGGAGGAGCTGCTTGCCGCCGCTGCGCGGCGCGGCCCGGTGGTGGCGCCGGTCGTCTCTCCGTACCCGCCCGCCGACCGGGACGTCGCGCTCGTCGCGCTGGCGAGCGTCCCGGTGGCGGACGTGACCTCCGCGCTGCGGGACGGCGCGGGGGAGCTGCTGGAGTCGCTGACGCTGTTCGATGTCTTCGAGGGTGCCCAGGTCGGTGCCGGCCGCCGTTCGCTGGCCTTCGGCCTGCGGCTGCGGGCGACCGACCGGACGCTGACCGCCGAGGAGGCCAACGGCATCCGCGACGCCGCCGTCGCCGAGGCGACCCGCCGCACCGGCGCCGCCCTTCGGGCGTAGGGCGCGCGGCGGCTGGCCTAGGGCGCGGCTGGGGTCTCGCGGCGGCGGCCGCGGCGGGGAGCGCGCAGGATGAGGGTGCCGAGGCCGGGGGCGCGCAGCGCGAGCAGCGTCTCCTCGGCTCCGGTTCCGGGCCCGTCGAGGATCATCGCGAACCGGCGGGCGGCGCACCGGCCGTACAGCAGCTCGGCGCGGGTGGCCGTGGACAGGATCGCGGGGTGCGCTCGGGCGAAGTCCAGGCCGTCGTGGAACGAGCCGCCGGGCGGCCGGGCGGCGGCCCAGATGTCGAACAGGTCGGCGAATCCCCGTTCGGCCGCGAGGGTCGGCCATCGGCGGGCGACACCGGACCTGCGCTTGCCGAGCAGGGCCTGGCGGGTCGCGTTCAGCGCGCCCCAGTCGAAGCCGGCTGGGTCCGGACCGCCAGCGACGAGCGCCGCCAGCAGCGTCGCCTGCCGCCGTGCGACCCGCTCTCGCGCCGCGTCTAGCCTGGCGCCGGCCTCAGGCCCTGCCGCCGGGCGCCCCGCGGCGGCCGCCGCGGGGCGCCCGGCCCCCCGGTCGCGTGCCTCAGCTGCCGCCACAGCCGCCTCCACCACACCCGCCTCCGCCGCCGCAGCTGTGGCCGCCACCACCGTGGCCATCGCCGCCGTGGCTGTGGCCGCCGCCGTGGTTGCTCCCGCCGGAGTCGCCGCAGCCGCCGTAGTCGCCGCCGGACCCGCCCCACCGGCGACGGGACGGCCGCCGGCCGTACACGGTGGCGCGCAGCAGCCGCACGGCGGCCACGCCCCCGGCCAGGACCGCGATGACGATCAGGATCTCGATCGTGCCGATCATGACACCCGCCTTTCGGGGTTGGTCGCGGCCATGACGGCGCGGTCGCACTCCGCGTGGAACTCGGCCACCGGGGGGTAGTGACCGTCGCGTTCGAGCAGGTAGGCGGCCCGCCCCGGTGGGAGCCGCCGGACCGCCTCGGCCAACAGTTCCAGCTGCGCCGGGCCGACCGGGTGCAGGTGGGTGTCGTGGTAGCGGTGGTGTTGAATCACGCCGCCGGCGACGTGCAGGTAGGCGACCCGTTCCCAGGGCAGTCGGTCGAAGGTGGCGGCGGGGTCGAGGCCGTGGTTGACCGTGTCGCCGTGGAAGTTGGCGACGTCGACGAGCAGGTGGGCGTCGGTGCGCTCGACCAGCTCCGCGAGGAAGTCGGCGGGCGTGAGCTCGTCGTCCGGCCAGCGCAGCAGCGCGCCGGGGTTCTCCAGCGCCAGCGGTACGGGCAGCTCGGCGCACGCGATCCGGACATTGGCGACCAGCACGTCCAGCGCGTCGCGGGTATACGGGACGGGCAGCAGGTGCCCGGCCTCGTGGCCGTCCGCGCGAACGAACGCGACGTGCTCGCTGACCAGGGGCGCCCCGACGGCCTCGGCGACGGCGGCGAGCCGGCGCACGCGGGCCGGGTCGGGCGGCTCGGCGCCACCGAGGGAGAGCCCGATGCCATGGGGGACCACGGGCACGCCCAGATCCGTCGCCGCCGATCCGGACCGCGGTGGCCGTCCGTGCCGGTCGAGAGGGACGTTCTCCGCGATCACCTCGACGAACGTGAGGTCGGTGCGCTCCGCGAGGGCCGCGGCCAGCTCGGGCCGCCATCCCACTCCGAATCCGGCCAGTGCCGTCATCGTCATGACTCGATCGTTGCAGCGGCCAACCCCACCGACGCCGTCCTGTCCGCGACCCGACCGGACCGTCCGCGTGCCCACGGTCTGGCGGGATGAAAAAGGGGCTGGATGTTCATGCGGATGCGTGCATAGAATTGCGGCCATGGGCATGACAGCGGCGGTCATCGGCGGCAGCGGGTACGGCGGCGGGGAGCTCCTGCGCCTCCTGCTCGGGCACCCGGAGATCGAGATCGGGGCGGTGGCGGCGCACAGCAACGCGGGCCAGGACATCGCCGAGATCCACCCGCACCTGCCCGACCTGGCCGGCCAGGCCTTCGTCGACACCGAGACGGCCGTGGCCGCGGGCGCCGACCTGGTCTTCCTCGCTCTACCGCACGGCCAGTCCGCGGCCGTCGCCGCGACCATCCCGGCGGAGGTCAGGATCGTCGACCTCGGCGCCGACTTCCGGCTCGCCGACCCGGCGGCCTGGGCGAAGGCCTACGGCGGCACGCACGCCGGCAACTGGACCTACGGCCTGCCGGAGATCCCCGGCGCACGCGCCGAGATCGCCGCAGCGCGCCGCGTCGCGGCCCCGGGCTGCTACCCCACGGCGGTCGCGCTGGCCTACGCCCCACTGATCATCGCCGGCGTCATCGACCCGTCCGACCTGGTCACCGTCGCGGCCAGCGGCACCTCCGGCGCCGGCCGGTCGGCCAAGGTGAACCTGCTCGGTTCCGAGGTCATGGGCGACGTCACCGCCTACAAGGTCGGCCGCCACCAGCACCGTCCGGAGATCGTCCAGACGCTGACCAGGGTCGCCGCCACCGCGCCCGCGCCGGYCGCGGCGGTCCGCCTGTCGTTCACCACCACGCTCGCCCCGATGCCGCGCGGCATCCTCGCGACCTGCACCGCCCGCCCGTCGGCCAAGGCCGGCACGGACGAGCTCGGGGTGGGCCTCGGGTTCGACGAGGACCTGGTCACCGGGATCCTGCGCGCGTTCTACGCCGACGAGCCGTTCGTGAAGGTGCTCCCGGCCGGCCGCTGGCCCCGCACGTCGGCGACCCTCGGCAGCAACACCGTCCACCTGCAGGCCACGGTCGACGAGGAGGCCGGCCGGGTGGTCGTCGTCTCGGCGATCGACAACCTCACCAAGGGCGCCGCGGGCCAGGCCATCCAGTGCGCCAACCTGATGCTCGGCCTGCCGGAGACCACGGGCCTGCCCGTCACCGGCCTCGCCCCCTGACCTGACATCCCGGTTTTCCCCGCGCGAGGCGGCGCCATCGTCGCGTGCCCGAAGAAATGAGGAACGAACGTGAGCGTCACCGCCCCGAAGGGCTTCAAGGCCGCAGGTGTCGCGGCCGGCCTGAAGCCGTCCGGGCGTCCGGATGTCGCGCTCGTCGTCAACGACGGGCCGTCGGACGCCGCGGCCGGCGTGTTCACCACCAACCGGGTGCAGGCGGCGCCCGTCCAGTGGACCCGCCAGGCGCTGGCCGACGGGCGGCTGCGCGCGGTCGTGCTCAACTCGGGCGGCGCCAACGCCTGCACCGGGCCGGAGGGGTTCGCGGACACCCATCACACCGCCGAGCACGTCGGGAAGGCGCTCGGGATCGGCGCCGGCGACGTCGGGGTCTGCTCGACCGGCCTGATCGGCGTCCGGCTGCCGATGGACCTGCTTCTCAACGGCGTGACGCGGACCGTTCCGCAGCTGTCCGCCGAGGGCGGCCCGGCCGCCGCCGAGGCGATCCGGACGACCGACACCATCAGCAAGCAGGCGGTCCGGACGTCGGCGGACGGGTCGGTCACGGTCGGCGGCATGGGCAAGGGGGCGGCGATGCTCGCTCCGTCCCTGGCGACGATGCTCGTCGTCGTCACCACCGACGCGGTCGCGGACGCGGCGACGCTCGGCCGCGCGGTGCTGGAGGCCACCCGGCTGACGTTCCAGCGGATCGACTCCGACGGCTGCCTGTCCACCAACGACACCGTGCTGCTGCTCGCTTCCGGCGCCTCCGGCGTGACGTTGCCCGAGGAGGAGCTCACGGCGCTGGTCACCGAGGTCTGCATGGACCTCGGCAAGCAGATGATCGGCGACGCCGAGGGCGCCACGAAGGACATCGCGATCACCGTGACCGGCGCGGCGACCGAGGACGACGCGCTGGAGGTCGGCCGGGCCATCGCCCGCAACAACCTGCTCAAGTGCGCCCTCTACGGCAAGGACGCCAACTGGGGCCGGGTGCTCGCCGCGATCGGCACCACCAGCGCCGCCTTCGAGCCCGACGAGCTCGACGTCGCGATGAACGGCGTCTGGGTCTGCCGGGCCGGCGCGCCCGGCGAGTCGCGTGACCTCGTCGACCTCTCCGGCCGGGGGATCGCCATCATCGCCGACCTGCACGCGGGCGGCGCCGAGGCGACGATCTGGACCAACGACCTGACGGACGGCTACGTCTACGAGAACTCCGCCTACTCGACCTGATTGATGGTTCGCTCCGTCCGGCCCGTCACAAGTCCGCTTTGCTTCGCTCGCGGCCTTGCGCCGTGCCGGACTCCGCGAAGACGCGGGGTCGGCGCGGAGAACGGGTTCTCGGAGAACAGTATTTTTTGGAAGAAGGGGTCATGACGGTCGCTAACGGCGTTGACGGCGCGGCGGGGCGGACGGGCGGTCCGGCGGGGGCGCGCGGGCACGCGGCGCTGCCGAAGACCCGGGTGCTCGTCGAGGCGCTGCCCTGGCTCGCCCGGTTCCACGGCGCCACCGTCGTCATCAAGTACGGCGGCAACGCGATGACGACGCCGGCGCTGCGCGAGGCGTTCGCCGAGGACGTCGTCTTCCTGCGGCTCGCCGGGATCCGGGTCGCCGTCGTGCACGGCGGCGGCCCGCAGATCACCGCGCATCTGAACCGCCTGGGGGTGGAGTCCACGTTCACCGGCGGCCTGCGGGTCACCACTCCGGAGACGATGGAGATCGTCCGGATGGTGCTCGTCGGCCAGGTGAACCGGGACGTGGTCGGCCTGGTCAACAACCACGGCCCGTTCGCCGTGGGCCTGTCCGGCGAGGACGCGAACATGTTCACCGCCCGGCGCCGCGGCGCGATCGTCGACGGCGAGGAGGTCGACATCGGCCTGGTCGGCGACGTCGTCGAGGTCGCCCCGGAGACGGTGAACGCGCTGCTCGACTCTGGCAAGGTCCCGGTGGTGGCGACGGTCGCCCGCGGCGAGGACGGCGGCGTCTACAACGTCAACGCCGACACCGCGGCCGCGGCGCTCGCCGTCGCCMTCGGCGCGGCCAAGTTCGTCGTGCTCACCGACGTCGACGGCCTCTACGCCGACTGGCCGAACTCGGACGAGGTGATCAGCGAGCTGGACGCCACCGAGCTGGAGGCGATGCTGCCGAGCCTCACCGCCGGGATGATCCCGAAGATGGAGGCGTGCCTGCGCGCCGTCCAGGGCGGTGTGCCGCAGGCGCACGTCCTCGACGGCCGGGTGCCGCACGCCGTCCTCCTGGAGATCTTCACCGACGAGGGCGTCGGCACCCTGATCACCCCTGCCGCCAAGCAGTCCGACATCGTGGGGGCGGCCACCGTCGCCGGCCAGCCCGCCGCGCCCTCCGCGTTCGCGCCGACCCCGTCGACCCTGACCAGCCCGTCCGGAGGTCCCCAGTGAGCCAGATCGCCCCCACCGCCGTGGCCGACCTGTTCGACCGGCGTGACAAGGTCATCATGGGCACCTACGGCCGCCCGGCGGTCGCGCTCACGCGCGGCGAGGGCACCCGGGTGTGGGACGTCGACGGGAACGAGTACGTCGACCTGCTCGCCGGGATCGCCGTGTCCGTGYTCGGCCACGGCCACCCGGCGGTCGCCGCCGCCGTCACCAGCCAGGTCTCGCGGCTCTGCCACACGTCGAACCTGTACGTCAACGAGCCGCAGGTGCTGCTCGCCGAGCGGCTGGTCGCGCTGCTGGGGGCGGACGCGCGGATCTTCTTCGGGAACTCCGGCGCCGAGGCCAACGAGTGCGCCATCAAGATCAGCCGCAAGACCGGTCGGACGGAGATCATCGCGACCGATGGGTCGTTCCACGGCCGGACGCTCGGAGCGCTCTCGATCACCGGCCAGCCCGGCAAGCGCGCGCCGTTCGAGCCGTTGGTGYCCGGCGCCCGCTTCGTCCCCTACGGCGACGTCGCGGCCCTGAAGGAGGCGATCAGCGAGCGCACCGCGGCGGTGTTCCTGGAGCCGACGCTCGGCGAGGCGGGCGTGATCCCGCCCCCTCCCGGCTACCTGGCCGCCGCGCGGGCGCTGTGCGACGAGACCGGGGCGCTGCTCATCCTCGACGAGATCCAGAGCGGCATCGGCCGGACCGGTGCCTGGTTCGCCCACCAGAACGAGGGCGTCCTGCCGGACGTCGTCACCCTCGCCAAGGGGCTGGCCGGTGGGCTGCCCATCGGGGCCTGCATCGGCATCGGGCCCGCGGGCAGCCTGCTCGGCCCCGGCGAGCACGGCAGCACCTTCGGCGGCGGCCCCGTCGTCTGCGCGGCGGCACTCGCCGTCCTCGACACCATCGAGTCCGAGGGGCTGCTGGCGTCGGCGACCCGGGTCGGCGCGCGGCTCGCGGCCGGAATCCGGGCGGCGGCGGACGCCCGCGTCCCCGGTATCGGTGGCGTGCGCGGCATGGGGCTGTGGTGGGCGATCGAGCTGACGACGCCGACGGCCGGTGCCTTCGAGGCGGCGGCCCGCGCCGCCGGGTTCCTGGTCAACGGGATCGCGCCGAACACCGTCCGGCTCGCCCCGCCGCTCGTGCTCCCCGAGGCCGACGTCGACGCCTTCCTCGCCGCCCTGCCCGGCATCGCCGCCGCCGCGGCGGAACAGGGCGCCTGATGCCCGCCGGGGCCAGGATTCGACCGGCGGTCCGCCGGCTCCAGAACCGTAAGGTCAGCCCATGACGATCCGCCACTTTCTCCTGGACAGCGACCTGACGCCCGCCGAGCAGGCGTTGGTGCTGGACTCCGCCGACCGGTTCAAGGCGACGCGGCGATCCCCGGCCGTCGCCCGCCCGCTGGCCGGCGCGTCGGTCGCGTTGATCTTCGAGAAGCCGTCGGCCCGCACCCGGGTGTCGTTCGAGGTCGGCGTCGCCGAGCTCGGCGGCCACCCGGTCGTCCTGGACGCCAACACGGTCCAGCTGGGACAGCGCGAGACCATCGAGGACGTGGCGCGGGTGCTGTCCCGCTACGTCGACGCGATCGTCATCCGCACCTTCGGCCAGGAGCGGGCCGACCGGATGGCCGCGGCCGCCTCCGTGCCGGTGGTCAACGCGCTGTCCGACTTCACCCATCCCTGCCAGGCGCTCGCCGACCTGCAGACGATCCGCGGCGTGTTCGGCGGGCTCGCCGGGGTGACGCTCACCTACGTCGGTGACGGCAACAACGTCGCGCACTCGCTGCTGCTCGCCGGGGCGACGGCCGGGATGCGGGTCCGGGTCGCCACCCCGCCGGGCATGGAGCCGGCCCCTGATGTCGTCCGGCAGGCCACCGAGATCGGCGCGAGTACCGGTGGGGCCGTCGAGGTCCTCACCGACCCGCGCGCGGCGGCCGACGGCGCCGACGTGCTCTACACCGACGTCTGGACGTCCATGGGCCAGGAGGCGAACGCCGCCGGTCGCGTCGACGCCTTCCGGCCGTACCAGGTCAACGAGGCGCTTCTCGCCGCGGCCAGGCCGTCCGCGATCGTGATGCACTGCCTGCCGGCGCACCGCGGCGAGGAGATCGCCGGMGCCGTGATCGACGGCCCGCGCTCGGTGGTCTTCGACCAGGCCGAGAACCGGCTGCACGCCCAGAAGGCGCTGCTCGGCTTCCTGTTCGCTCACCAGGGCGGCGCGGGCGGCTCCCACGACGCCGCGCCGGCCACGACCATCGCCGGGGCGGCCGTCTGACCGCTGGAAACGCCCTCCCGGGCACGGGGCCTCGCCCCGCGCCACTCTCCATCGTCGCGGCGGGGTCCCCCGCGACCGAACCCTCATCGTGACGACCACAGGGGTGTTATGACATCGGGCACGAGGCCGGCGGCGCCGCTGACCAAACGCGCCCGGCAGGCCCGGCTGGCGGCGCTGGTCGCGGCGCACCCGGTGCGCTCCCAGACCGAGCTCGCCCGGCTGCTCGCGGCCGAGGGCGTCCGGGTGACCCAGGCGACGCTCTCGCGCGACCTGGAGGAGCTGGGCGCGACCAAGGTCCGCGGCCAGGACGGCACCCTCGTCTACACGGTTGATCCCGGCCTGGCGCCGGCGGAGACGGTCCGGCTGCCGCTGTCCCGGCTGTGCGAGGACCTGCTGGTCTCGGCGGAGGCCAACGGCGACCTCGTCGTGCTGCGCACCCCGCCGGGCGCCGCGCAGCTGTTCGCGTCGGCGCTGGACCGCGCCGCGCTGCCGGAGGTCATGGGCACCATCGCCGGCGATGACACGGTTCTCGTCGTCTGCCGGGCGCTCGCGCCGGCGCACCTTCACGTTCGGCCCGCCGGCGTCGACCCGGACGGGCTCGAGCCGACGGTGGCCTCCGCGCCGAGCGGGCCACGGCTGGCCGGGCGGCTGCTCGGGCTAGCCGAGGGCCGTGGCCGGCTCGGCGGGGACGACGAGGACGATCCGCCAGTACGAGCAGGACCGGCCTGACACGTCGTCGGCCGGTCCGACCCGTGCCAGACCCGGCGCCCGCGGACACGCGCGCCGTGAGACACACCGTGAGACGACACACCGCGAGACACAGACGAGACCGCGACGCAGGGCAGTCGCGTGGACGTAGGGAGCAACTGAGGTGGAGACGACCGGCGACAGCCCGGGCGCGACGGCACGAGAGGCCGGCCTCGCTGGCCAGGCCGGTGAGGCTGGGGCCGGGGGAGCGCCGCTGCGGCTGTGGGGCGGACGGTTCGCCGGCGGGCCGGCCGAGGCGCTCGCGCAACTCTCGGTGAGCGTGCACTTCGACTGGCGGCTCGCCCCGTACGACCTGCTCGCGTCGAAGGCACACGCCCGGGTCCTGTACCGCGCCGGGCTGCTCGACGACGCCGAGCTCGCCGCGATGCTCGGCGCGCTCGACGAGGTCGCCGCCGACGTCGAGGCCGGGCGGTTCCTGCCCACCGTCGAGGACGAGGACGTGCACACCGCGCTCGAGCGCGCCCTGATCGAACGGCTCGGCACCCTCGGGGGCAAGCTGCGCGCCGGCCGCAGCCGCAACGACCAGGTCGCGACCGACCTGCGCCTCTACCTGCGCGCGGCCGCCCGCCAGGTCGCCGTGGCGGTGACCGGCCTGTCCGAGGCCCTCGTCGACGTCGCGGAGACGCACGTCGACACGCCGGCGCCCGGGATGACCCACCTGCAGCACGCCCAGCCGATCTCCTTCGGCCATCAGCTGCTCGCCCATGTGCACGCGTTCGTCCGCGACGTGGACCGGCTGCGCGACTGGGACCGGCGGGCGGCGGTCTGCTCGCTCGGCGCCGGCGCCCTGGCCGGTTCGTCGCTGCCGCTGGACCCCGAGGGCGTCGCCGCGGAACTCGGTTTCGACCGGGCGTTCGCCAACTCGATCGACGCCGTCTCCGACCGCGACTTCGCCGCCGAGTTCCTGTTCGTCGCGGCGATGATCGGCGTGCACCTGTCCCGGCTCGGCGAGGAGCTGGTGCTGTGGACCAGCCGGGAGTTCGCCTGGGTGGAGCTGGACGACGCCTTCGCCACCGGCAGCTCGATCATGCCGCAGAAGAAGAACCCCGACGTCGGCGAGCTGGCCAGGGGCAAGTCCGGCCGGCTCATCGGCAACCTGGCCGGCCTGCTGGCGACCCTGAAGGGTCTGCCGCTCGCGTATGACCGAGACCTGCAGGAGGACAAGGAGCCGGTGTTCGACGCCGTCGACACCCTGCTCGTCGTGCTGCCGGCGGTGACCGGGACGGTGGCGACCATGAAGGTGCGCGCCGAGCGGCTCGCCGCGGCGGCGCCGGACGGCTTCTCGCTGGCCACCGACGTGGCCGAGTACCTCGTCCGCCGTGGGGTGCCCTTCCGGTCGGCGCACGAGGCGGTGGGTGCCCTGGTCGCCTGGTGCGTGGTCGAGGGGGTCGACCTGCACGAGGTCTCCGACGAGCGGCTGGCCGAGATCAGCCCCGAGCTGACGCCGGACGTGCGGACGGTGCTGTCGGTCGCCGGGGCGCTCGACGCCAGGTCGGCGCCCGGGGGGACCGCGCCGGCGCGGGTGCGCGACCAGGTCGTGGCCCTGCGCGGCGCGCTCGGCGCCGATCGGAAGTGGGGCGTCGGCTGACCGGCCCGGGATCACGGGACGGTCAGCCGCTGCCGGAGGAGTTCTACGTCCGGCCTGTGCTGGCCGTCGCGCGGGACCTGCTCGGCGCCACGATCCGGCACGGGCAGGTGTCCGTGCGGCTTACTGAGGTCGAGGCCTACGGGGGGACGGACGACCCGGCCTCGCACGCCGCGCGCGGGCCGACGCCCCGGTCCGCCGTGATGTTCGGACCGGCGGGACGGGCATACGTGTATTTCATCTACGGCATGCACTGGTGCCTGAACCTCGTCTGCGGGCCACCCGGCATGGCGGCCGCGGTGCTCGTGCGCGCAGGCGAGGTCGTGGACGGGCTCGCGGCGGCGCGGGCGGGGGCGCCTCGGCTGAGCGACCGGGACCTCGCCCGTGGCCCCGGCCGCCTGGCGCGTGCCCTGGGCGTCGACGGCTCGCTGACCGGATCGCCCGTCACCGGCGGTGGCCCGATCACCGTCGAGCGGGACCAGGGCTACGGCGAGAGCCGTGAGATCGGGAGCGTGCTGACGGGGCCACGCGTCGGCATACGCACGGCGCGCGACGTGCCGTGGCGGTTGTGGCTGGCGGGGCATCCGACGGTGAGCGGCGCCCGGCCTGGGCGCCACCCCTCGGCCCCGCGACCCGATCCGGGCGGGCCGGCAGCTCGATGAGGGGCGCGAACCGGGCGTTCGACGAGAGGCGCGAGCAGGGCGACGGGCCGAAGCCGGTCGAAGCCCGGCCAAGCCGTTGAAGCCCCGCTGTGGCAGCGGAACCGGAAGCAAGCCCGGCCAACCAGACTCCCATATCAGCCAACATCGTCCAGTCGCGACGTCGACGATGTGACGCAGCTCACATCGATTTAGGGCCTCTGCGTTTGACGCTTGCCGCTGGTCGACCGTAATGTTCTCCTCACGGCACCAAGCCGGGCGGAACGCGGAGCCCCACCTGTGAGGCTCGCGAGGATCTGACCAGCGGTGCCGGGAGTGTCCCGATAGGGACGCCGGACGTGGCGGCTACCGAGAAATCGGAGCAAGCTGACACGATCCATATGATCTTTTGGATCAGCGAGTCGAAGCGCCGGCACCCCACACCGTTGGTGTGGATCCGGTTTATGCGTCCGCTCCTTGAGAACTCAACAGCGTGCCATAGAAGTCAGTGCCATAAATACCCCGTTCCGCGGGTGGCGCTGCTGGTCTGGTTTGATGCCGGGTTGGTGGTGTTGTCTGTGGGGGTTTGTAAGGTTCCTTTGGCATTTGATGGACGATCTACGGATCTGTGTCCATATTTTGCCGGGGTTTCTCCCATCGAGGGAGTTTAAAGCATCGATGGAGAGTTTGATCCTGGCTCAGGACGAACGCTGGCGGCGTGCTTAACACATGCAAGTCGAGCGGACCTTCGGGTCAGCGGCGAACGGGTGAGTAACACGTGGGCAACCTGCCCCAGGCTCTGGAATAACTCCGGGAAACCGGGGCTAATGCCGGATATTCACACCTTTGGGCATCTGGTGGTGTGGAAAGATTTATTGGCTTGGGATGGGCCCGCGGCCTATCAGCTTGTTGGTGGGGTAATGGCCTACCAAGGCGACGACGGGTAGCCGGCCTGAGAGGGCGATCGGCCACACTGGGACTGAGACACGGCCCAGACTCCTACGGGAGGCAGCAG
>NZ_MBLN01000067.1:0-146284 GCF_001854645.1 Pseudofrankia sp. EUN1h
GAACGCATCCGCGCGGCGAACGAGCACTACCTGCGCACCTACGCCGCCAACGCCGGCATCATGCGCGTCATCCACCAGGTCGCCACCATCGACGTCGACGTCTGGCGCATCCGCTTCCAACGCCAGGACGCCTTCGCCCACAGCATCGAACGACGCATCCGCCAAYTCCAACACGACCACCTCGCCGACCCCGACGTCGAACCCGCCTACGCMGCCCARGCCCTCGGCGGCATGGTCGCCTACTTCGCCGAACTCCTCTTCAACTCCCACGACCCCGTCGCCTTCGACACCGACAAGGCCGTCGACGAACTCACCCGCATCTGGCTCAACGCCCTCGGCATCAAACACCCACCGCGTAATCCCCGTCAGGGCGGTGAGCCGGCACCAGACGAAGACAATCCTCCGGTTTCCTCCACGGGGAAGGAAGAGCGATGAGCGGCACACCCCCGGAATGGGTCGGCGTCGTCACCGGCGCGGCGAACGGCATCGGCCGAGCGGTCGCACGCCGGTTCGCCGCCGAAGGCGGAAAGGTCGTGGGCGGGGATATCGATGAAGCGGGTCTCGCCTCGCTCGGCGCCGAGCTCGGCCCGGACGTGTTCGCCGCCGCCCGGTGCGACGTGACGGTCGAGGACGACGTGGCGTCGCTGATCGACACGGCCGTCGCCACCTTCGGTCGCCTCGACGTCGTGGTCGCCAACGCGGGCGCCGGGTATCTCTCCGAGATCCCGGACCACGATTTCGACGCGTGGCGACGGGTCGTCGACCTGTGCCTGCACGGAGCGTTCCTGACCGTGAAGCACGGCAGCCGGGTCATGCGCGACGCCGGGCGGGGCGGGGCGATCGTCACGGTCGCGAGCCTCAACGCGGTGCAGCCCGGGCGCGGAGTGGCCGCGTACTGCGCGGCCAAGGCCGGCGCCGTGGCGCTCACCGAGGTCGCCGCGCTGGAGCTCGGGCGGTACGGCATCCGGGTGAACGCGGTCGCCCCGGGGCTGGTGCGCACCGGGCTGACCGGCGGGCTGTGGCACCTGCCGGGTCTGGTCGAGGAGTTCGTCGACAACGCGCCGCTCGGCCGGTTCGCGGAGCCGGACGAGATCGCCAATGTCGTCTACTTCCTCGCCTCGGACCAGGCCTCCTACGTCTCGGGCGCGCTGTACGGCGTCGACGGGGGCGCGCGGACCCGCCGTTACCCCGACATGGTCGCCGCGATGAGGCCGCCCGCCCCGCGCTCGGCCTGACGGCAGGCGGCAGGCGGCGAGCCTGCTCAGGCCGGGCCGACGAGTGCGCGCACGACGTATCTGTCGACGAACTCCCGTTTCCGTGCCGGCGACCAGCCGGACCACGGTGGGCTCATGATGATGACGCCCGCGGCCATCATCCACCGGACGGTCTCCCTGAGGTCCAGGTCGGTGGCAAGTTGCCGACCGTCCTGCCACTGTCGGAGTAGCGGCCGGAGGTGGCGATACACGGCGTCCACTATGGGTTCCGCGGTCAGTTCCAACGACTCCGGCAGCGATCGGCTTCCCGTGGCGAAGAGCGCCTCGTTGATGGCGTCTCCGTTGATCAGGTCCGTGCACTTCAGGAACACGTCACAGATCGAGCTCGACGCGTCTTCTGGCCGCGAAAGTGAACTGAGAACGCCCTGCATGGCGACGTCCACTCTGCTCAGCAGGACGGCGAGGATCAGTTCGTTGCGGCCTTTGAAGTATCGGTAGACCGTGGAGCGGGAGACGCCCGCCTCGACGGCCACCTCCTCGACGCGGATCCGGCTGGTGCCCCGCCGGGCGAGGCAGCGACCCGTGGCCGCGACCAGGCGCCGGCGGGCCTCCTCGTCGTCGAGCAGCGCGCTGTCGCTCCCCCACCACCCCGGGGTGCGCTGGCCCGCGCCGTCCTCCTCGGCGACCGCTGTCATGGAGCCATGGTAGGGGCGGCGCGGCATCCGTCCGTGGCTCGTCTCATGGGCCGGTACGGGCCGGCTCGGCCCTCCCCAGCAGGGCGTCCTTACCCCCGAACCGGGGCGCGACCAGGGTCGAGTAGTCCGGGCCCCGGCGCAGGGAGAGGCCGCCGTCGACGTTGACGATCTGCCCGGTGACCCTGGCGGCGCGGGACGACAGCAGGAAGCTGACCAGCTGCGCGACGTCGTCGACATCGGAGGCGCCCCCGAGCGGCGTGTTCTCGTCGTAGCTCTCGTAGACCGGCGTGCCCGGCTTCGCCCAGCTCATGATCTCCGTCGACGTCAGCCCCGGCCGGACGGCGTTGAACCGGATGCCCGCCGCCCCGTACTCGTCGGCGGCGTTGCGGATCAGTTCCTCCACGGCCGCCTTCGCCACCGGATAGGCACCGAAGTATGGGTGCGTCACGTGTCCGGCGATCGACGAGATGGCGACGAACGAACCGGCGCCGGCGCCGGCGAACAGCGGAACCGAATGCTTGACCAACAGCAGCGTGCCGATGACGTTCAGCGTGAGGACACGGTTGAACTCGTCGACCTTCTGGGCGTGCAGCGGGGCCAGGGCACCACCACCGCCCGCGTTCGCGACCACGCCGTCGAGCCGGTCGCGCCAACCGGCCGCGAGCTCGACGAGCTGCCGCACGTCCGGCTCGCTGGTGACGTCCGCGACGTGGAACTGGACCGCCTCGCGGCCGGCGTCGGCGTTGATCGAGTCCGCCGTCGCCCGCAGGGTGTCCGCGGTGCGGCCGCAGATCGTGACCCAGGCGCCCTCGGCCACCAGCCGCCGCGCGATACCCGCGCCGATGCCGGTACCGCCGCCCGAGACCAGCACCGACAGTCCGTCGGCCTCGTTCGTCATGTCCATGTGTCCGTCTTCCTGTGATCACGACTCGTCTGATCGCCGGCACGCCGGCGCATGTCCGAGGGCTGTCAGCGGGCCGGGCCCGCGGACCTCTCGCGGGCTTCCTGAACACGCTCGGGCCGGGGCTCGACGGGTCCGGAGGGCAGTCGCTCGTCGATGCCGAGGTCGCGCAGGGCCCGCCGGACGTAGGGCGCGATGCCCAGCCCCATGAGGCTGAACCTCGGGTCGTCCGAGTGGCCGGCGTCGAACAGCATGGCGCCGACGAGGAGGATCACGCAGGTCTTGAACGACTGGAACGCCCGGTACCACTCCCGGTGCCGGACCGGTATGCCGGTGAGCTCCTCGTAGTACGCGACCGCCTCGTCGGAGGTGAGGGCCGACGGCCGGCTCGTGAAGAAGCCAGGCGTCTTCCAGAGAAGGTCGAGGTACCCGACGTCGGCGAGTGGGTCACCGACCCCGGCCATCTCCCAGTCGAAGACGCCGGTGACCTCGCCGTCCACGAACGCGAAGTTCCCGGGTTTCGGGTCGCCGTGGACCAGGGTGGCCCGCTCGGACGCCGCGGGCTTCCGGTCCCGCAGCTCGGTGAGCAGYCGCTCCAGCGCCGGGAGCTCGTCGCGCTGGACCCGGCGCATCTCGGCCGTCCAGTGGTCGAGCTGGTCGTCGACATACGTCCGGCCGTCGCCCAGGGCGGCCAGGCCGCTGCCGGAGAGGTCCACCGAGTGGATCGCGGCGAGCTGTTCGACGAGTGCCAGCGTCATGCGTCGAATCGTCGCGGGCCGCGCGTCGAGCCACTCGGGTATCTCCTGCTCGTAGACATCCCCGACCACTCGCTCCATCACGTAGAACGGCCGCCGCAGCACCTCGCCGGACTCGTCGAGCCACAGGACCGCCGGGCTCTGCACGTCGGTCTTCTCGAGCGCTCGCAGGATGGTGAACTGCCGGGTCATGTCATACGGCTCCAGCAGGCCCGGAAACGGCGGGCGCAGGCGCAGGACGACATCCTGGCGACGCTGCTCGGTGCCGGCGCGCCAGGCCAGCGTCAGCGCGAGCATCTCGGCCGAGTGACCGAAGGTGACCCGGCTGGAGTTCTCGACGCGGACGTCGGTCGCGGGCGCGAGCCGGTCCCGGAACCATAAGGTGAGCAGCTCGAGAGCGTCCTCGGTTCGCATTGCTCGCCATGCTCCTTTCGCGCCGGTCAGCTCGGGGTGAAGCGGATGCGGATACGGTCGTAGGCCCTGGCGAAGGTGGCCGCCAGGATCTGGGGCTCGTCCGGGTCGACCAGCTCCCAGTCCGGCATCCTGCGCAGCAGCTCCTCGAACATCACGCGAATCTCGAGGCKGGCGAGGTGGGCGCCCAGGCACACATGGGTGCCGAAACCGAAGGCGACATGCCGCTCGGACGTTCTCGTCACGTCGAGGACGTCCGGGTCCGTGAAGGCCCGCGGGTCACGGTTGGCGGCCGAGTAGAGCAGCAGGATCTGGTCGCCCGAGCGGATGTGCTGCCCGTGCAGCTCGTGGTCCTCGGTGGCGGTGCGCCTCATGTTGAGGACGGGCGACACCCACCGGATGAACTCCTCGACCGCCGTGTGCGTGAGCAGCTCGGGCTGCTCGCGCAGCAGCCGCCGCTGCTCGGGGTGCAGCGCCAGGTCGCGGATCATCGTGCCGATCACGGTCCGGGTCGTCTCCGCCCCGCCGTCGAGCACGAGGATGGTCTCGTCGAGAACGCGTTTGGTGTCCCACCCCGGGGTCGTCACCCACAGCGAGATGAGGTCGTCGCGGGGCTCGGCCCGGCGGGCCTCGATGATCTGCACGGTGGTCGCGACGAAGTCCTTGATGACGGGGATGATCCCGGGGTGGGTGACGTGCGGCGGGCCGTCCGGTGACGTCTTGCCGGACAGCAGCATGATCTGCTCCGACCAGTACCGGACCTTCTCCCACAGCTCGCGCGGGTATCCCAGCAGGTCGCCGATCACGATGGCCGGAAGCCGCGAGGCGATGGACTCGATCGCCTCGCACTCCCCGAGCGGCGTCACCGCGTCGAGGATCTCCGCGACGACGCCGCGAACGTGCTGTTCATGGCTACGCATGGCACGCGGGGTGAACCGCCGGRCCACCACGTTGCGCTGGTCCTGGTGGTCCGGATCGTCCATATTGATCATGGAACGGTCTTCGCGCAGGTCGATGTGCGGCCGGGAGCCGTAGAACGACGAGTACCGGGCGCCGTCCTTCTCGACCGCGAGGACGTCGGAGAAACGGGAGACGACCCACAGCTTCTGTACCGGGTCCCAGAAGACCGGAGCCTCGTCGCGCAGCCAGCGGTACGCCTCCCACGGGTCCACGTAGAACTCGGGGTCGAGAACGTTGATCCGCTCTTCGGCGGCGGTCCCGGTCGTCATGCGAACGACACCTGGTGGTCGGAGGCAGCCGTCAGGCCGAGTTCGGGCCACTCGCCGTGGATGAGGCTCTCCAGGATGCCGTAGCCCACCGCGTCGCCTTCCCGGACCCGGACCGGCGTGTCGCGAAGCTGGCCGAGGACGCGCAGGTTCTCGTCGCTCCAGCAGTCCTCGAAGTACTCGCCGTCGAGGTGCAGCTTTCCCAGCCACGACCCGTGGATGTGCCCGCCCCAGGATCCGTATCCCCCGGTCTTCAGGAAGAAGCCGGACTCGCCGAGGGCCTCGACCTCGATGACCCGCTTCTCACCGGAATCCATCGTGAGGTGCAGCTCCCCACCCCTCACGAACCGCGTACGGCTGTCGTACTCGATGCGCGGCTCGGCCTCACGGATCTTCAGCTGGGTGCCGTCGGACTCGTTGAGATACGCGGAGGTGTATCCCCAGACGCCTTCGGCGATGAAGATGGCGGTCTCGTAGTACGAGCCGTCGGGGCGGCGCAGGAAGGCCGGCGCCCATTTCATCCCGCCCTTGACCTGTGTCTCCTGCCGCGGCGCCCGACTCCGGATCAGATCCGTCGGGGGCGCCCCGACGGCCTGCCGGACACCCCACGAGTGGTCCCGATAGCCGAACCACGCCTCTGGGCGGACCTCGTGGGTCTCGCCGTCGACCGTGACGGTGCCCGACACCCAGCCACCCTGGTGATAGCGGACGACGTTGACGTCCACCCGGCCGGTGCGGCGGTTGCGAACGAGGTTGCGGTCCTCGAAGAACGGTGGAGTCACGCCGGACAGGACGAGGTCGAAGGAGATGGGCTGGACATCGTTGGGCTCCAGCCGGAACCGCACCTGGTCCAACGACGCGACGATCTCGTAGTGGATCGGGCCGACCGCCGTCTCCTCCGGGTCGCTGCGCAGTTCCCGGCTACCTCGGACCGTCCACTGCGAACGGCCCCGGGAGACACCCGCGAAGCCGTCCATGATGCCCCGGTTGTGGTACTTCCCCAACCCGAAGCCGACCTGCAGCGAACCGTCGACGCTCGCCAGCGAGCCCCAGATCTTCTCCGTCCAGGCAAGATCGGACTCCGCCACGGTGGCGAACGTGTCCGCTAACTGATGGTTCAGGGTCTCGTCGGCGCCACGCAGCGCTCCGATGTCCTTAGGTGCCATCTGTCCCGTCCCCTCACGACGCAGCACGACTGCGACTCACGACGGCAAGCATGTCGCATGGCAACACACTATTGCACTCATGTCTCATCTTCTTCAAGAAGCGGGCGAGCACCGGCCAGCGGCCCCGGACGCCGCTGACCAGATCGAGGCCGACCGGATCGAGATCGTCGGCTGGCGCTCAGAAGACGATCGCCCCGCGGAGGATCTGACCGGCCTCCAGGTCTGCGTAGCCGTCGTTGACCTGGTCGAGCGTGTACGTCCTGGTGACGAGCTCGTCGATCTTCAGGATGCCCGCGCGGTACAGGTCGAGCAGGCGCGGGATCGCCACTCGTGGGCTCTGCGAGCCGTACAGGCAGCCGCGGATCTGCTTGTTCGTCATCGCGAACATGAACAGGTTGACGTCCGCCTGCGCCTGGCCCGCCGGCGCCACCGCGGTGATGACGCACGTGCCGTCCTTGCCGGTGAGGCCCAGTGCGGGCTCCAGCAGCTCGGAACGCATCACCGAGAACGCGCAGATGACCGCGTCGCACATCGCGCCCGCGGTCAGCCGCCTGATCTGGTCGGCTGCCTCGTCCAGGGACGCGAACGCGTGGGTGGCACCGAGGCGCAGCGCCTGGTCGCGCTTGAACTCCACCGGGTCGACGGCGAACACCCGGCGGGCCCCCGCGATACGCGCGCCCTGCACCGCGCTGACGCCGATGCCGCCGACGCCCAGGACGGCGACGGTGTCGCCCGGCTTCACCTCGGCGCGGTTCACCGCGGAGCCGAACCCCGTGGCGACACCGCAGGACACCAGTGCGGCCACCGTCCAGGGCACCTCGGGATCGATCTTGACGAGCGAGGTCTCGGCGACCAGCTGACGCTCGGAGAACGCGCCGAGCTGGGAGTAGCGAGCCACGGGCTCGCCGCCGACGCGGTGGGCGATCCGCCCGTCGGTCATCATGCCGAGGCTGAACAGCTTCGCGCCCTCGTCGCACAGGAAGGCCCGGCCCGTGCGGCACAGCCCGCAGACGCCGCAGGACGGCACGAACGACATCGCCACGTGGTCACCCGGCCGGACCGAGGTGACCCCCGGACCAACCTCGGTCACCTCACCGGCGCCCTCGTGGCCGCAGATTATCGGGTAGTGCGACATCGGCATGTCGCCCGTGCGCGCGTGCTCGTCGGAGTGGCACAGGCCGCAGGCCCGCACCTCGATCAGGACCTCGCCGGCCCGGGGTCCGTCGATGTCGACCGTCTCGATCTTGAAGTCCCGACCTGGGCCGTGCAGCAGCGCCGCTCGTGAGCTGACCATCTCGTGACTCACCTTTCGTGAACCCGCGGTGGTGCGACCTCGGGCGAAGCCTGGCCGCAGGGTGAGACAGCATCAATCAATCGACTCAGGATGAGACAGTCAATAGATTCTGTTGCGACCCGGCGCCCCGCCGCGGGCCTGACGTCGCACCGGAGCAGGTGGAGACCACGCATGACGACCGACACGGGACCGGACGAGGACGACGTCCTGCAGGCGTTCCGCCTCATCGACCAACGACTCGTCGACACACCAGGGCATCGCGGCCTTCGACTGCTCCGGGAGCGCCTCGCCGGCGAGCTGATCGGTGACTCCGAGCGCGTGGGGGCGACGCTGGATCCGGCGTTCGCCCTCGTGACGCACGCGGGCGGAAGCGCCACGAGGACCGACCGGGCGGCCCTCGTGGAGACGGTCCACCGCCAGGGCCGCGCGAAGGGCGCGGCGATGACCTGGCTGCGCCTCGACGACCTGGTCGTCGAGGGCGACGCCATCGCGGGCCAGGGCGTGCTGCGCACGCTGCTGACCGCCCCGCTGGCCCAGCGGCAGGGCTGGCAGGGCCTCGGCCCGGCCGACCTGTGCCTCACGACGATCCCACTCGCGTTCTTCATTCGTCTCGTGGGCGACCTCATGACGTCCGAGGTCCTGTACCTGGCCGCCGACGCGAGCGAGCGGACGGTCCTGACGAACGGCTCGCGGCCAGACCCGGATCACTGCCTCAGGCTCATCGACGGCGGGGGCGCCGGCCTGACGGCGGGCCTCACCACGGAAGGCGGCTCATGAATCTCACGGACGCGTCGGCGATCGTGACGGGCGGCGCCGGCGGCCTCGGTGCGGCCACCGTCCGCCACCTCGTCGAGCTCGGCATCGGTGTCGCGGTCTTCGACCGGGACGGCGAGCGCGCGAGGAACCTCGCGGCGGAGCTCGGGCCCGCGACGGCGGCGGTCGTCGGCGACGTCACCGCCGACGCCGACGTCCAGGCCGCGATCGACGCCGCCCGGTCACTCGGCACCCTGTCGGTCGTGGTCAACGTGGCCGGCGGCGGCACCCGCCCGGCGCGCACCGTCGGCCGCGACGGGGAACCGCACGACATGGCGACGTTCGTCGACACGATGGCGAAGAACGCGTTCGGCACGTTCAACGTGACCCGGCTGGCCGCCGCCGCGATGGGGGCGAACACACCGGACGAGGACGGTCAGCGCGGCGTCGTGGTGAACACCGGGTCACTGGCGGGGCTGGAAGGACAGGCCGGCCAGGTCGCGTACGCGTCGGCGAAGGCCGCCATCCTGGGGATGACGCTGCCCCTCGCCCGCGACCTGGCTCCACTGGGCATCCGGGTGTGCGGCATCGCGCCGGGCACCATCGGCACCGATCTCATGCTCAGCGCCTCCCAGCAGTTGAAGGACAAGCTGGTCGCCAGCATCGTCTTCCCGCCCCGCATGGGTCGCCCCATCGAGTTCGCCCTGTTGGTCGAGGCGATCGTCCGCAACCCCTATCTCAACGGGGAGAACATCCGGCTCGACGCCGCGCAGCGGTTCCCCGCCAAGTGACCACGCGAGACGCCGAGAGCCAAAGGGTGTGCAAAATGATCTTCTTGTGCGCGCCCGGCGGCCGTCCCCAGGATCAGCAGCAGCAGGAGGCATCCCCATGAGCGGCGCATCGCCGGACGAGGCGGCGGACCTGTACCAGGACCTGTACCGCGGCGCGTTCCTTCCCGACCTGCTGATCGCCGCGCTGCGCCGCCATCCCGACCGGCCCGCGATCCATCTCGGGGAAAGCGTCCTGACCGGCGCCCAGCTCAGCGCGCGGATCAGCCAGTACGCGCAGGTCTACGTGGCGAAGGGGGTGCGGCCCGGCAGCGGCGTCGCCATGCTCTCCACGAACCGCCCCGAGGTGCTGTACGCGATGGGCGCCTACATGGTCGCGGGCGCCCGCAACACCTCGCTGCACCCGTTGGGCTCGCTCGACGACCACGCGTACGTCCTCGAGGACGCCCAGATCGAGACGCTGGTGTTCGACCCAGCCTTCGCCGAGCGGGCCGCCCGGCTCCAGGAGCGGGTGCCAGCCCTGAAGCGGCTGCTGTCGTTCGGGCCGTGCGACGTCGGCGAGGACCTGAACGCGCTCGCGGAAGGCCACGACCCGCTGCCGCTGGTCGCGCCCCGCCTCGACGCCGAGGGGATCTCCGCGGTGGCCTACACCGGCGGGACGACCGGGCAGCCCAAGGGCGTGATGGCCACCTACCGCGGCAGCGCCGCGATGACCCAGATCCTGCTCACCGAATGGCAGTGGCCGACCGATCTGCGCCACCTGGTCTGCACACCGCTGAGCCACGCGGGCGCGCCCTTCATCGTCCCGGTCCTGCTCCAGGGCGGTTCGGTGGTCGTGCTTCCCAGGTTCGACGCCGGCGCGGTCCTCGACGCCATCGAACGCCACCGCATCACGTCGGTCTTCCTCGTCCCGGCGATGATCTACGCGATCCTCGACCATCCACGGCTCGACCAGACCGACCTCTCCAGCCTCCAGACGGTCTTCTACGGGGCCTCGGCGATGTCGCCCACCCGGCTGAGAGAGGCGATCACGCGGATCGGGCCGGTCTTCTTCCAGTTCTACGGGCAGACGGAGGCACCCCAGACGGTGTTCGTGCTGCGCAAGGAGGAACACGACCCGGACGACCTGTCCCGGCTGGCCTCCTGCGGCCGGCCGGTGCCGTGGCTGAAGGTCGCGCTGCTCGACGACCAGGGGCACGAGGTGCCGCGCGGCGAGCCCGGGGAGATCTGCGTACGCGGGCCGCTGGTCATGAAGGGCTACTGGAACAAGCCGGAGCAGACCGCCGAGGCCCTCGCCGGCGGCTGGCTGCACACCGGCGACATCGCCCGCGAGGACGAGCGCGGCTTCCACACGATCGTGGACCGCAAGAAGGACATGATCGTCAGTGGCGGCTTCAACGTCTTCCCCCGCGAGATCGAGGACGTGCTCTCGACGCACCCCGCGGTGGCCGCGGCCGCCGTCATCGGCGTGCCCGACGAGAAATGGGGCGAGGCCGTCAAGGCCGTCGTGGTGCTCCGCGCCGGCACGGCGGTGTCGGCCGACGAGCTGGCGGCGGAGCTAGCCGCGCTGGTCAAGGAGCGCAAGGGCTCCCACTACGCCCCCAAGAGCGTCGAGTTCGCCGACACCCTCCCGCTCACCGCCGTCGGCAAGCCGGACAAGTTGACCCTGCGCCAGCGCTACTGGTCGGGCGCGGCCCGCCGGGTCGGCTGATCCCGCGCCGACCGGTCCGGCGGGCAGCGGTCGATCCGCGGCCCAGGTCGGGCCCGGCCGGATCGTCCACCAAGCCGCCGACCGTCACGAACCTTCCGGGGCCGGCTTCCTCGGGCGCGCGGGCCGGTCGGACAGGCCGTCCGGCGTGATGAACTGGCACCGGCAGCGGCTGATCCGCCAGCCGTCCGGGGTCCGGACGAGCTCGTCGCTGTAGACGGCATGCCGCGCGACCCCGTCGGCGCGGTCGACGAAGAGCAGGTTGCGGGTCGTACGGGCCTCGTCCGGACCGACCATGTCGATGACCGGCGGGCCGCCGAGGTGCAGTCCACCGGGAGCCGCGCGCATCATCGCCCGCAGCGCGTCACGCCCATCGAAGGAACGCCCGTAGACCAGATAGCTGGCGTCCGGGGTGAACAGACCGACCCAGCCCTCCACGTCGTCCAGGTCGAGCGTCAGGCAGTAGCGGGCCAGCAGGCCGCCGATGGCCACCTGGTCCGCGGGCGAGGGAAGCATCAGAACTCCTCCGGGCGAAGTGCGGCGCCGGGGTCGGGGGCGGGTCGGTCTCTTGGGCTTCTCCAGCGGGTCAACCGTCGGCCAGCCGGGCGGCCAGGTCGCTGTCCTTTCCGGGTGTGTCCATCACCAGCCGGGATCGGACGAGCTTGCCCGAGGCGGTCCGGGGCAGCGGCGCATCCCAGCGGACGACCTGCTCGGGCAGCTTGCGCGTCGCGACCCCCTGGGCGACGAGATGGGCCACGACGGCGTCGAGAGTGACCGCGATGCCGTCGGCCGGCCAGACCGCGACCGCGAGCCGCTCGCCGGTCGACGGGTCGGGCATGCCGAAGCAGGCGGCCTCGACGGCTCCGGGCAGGTCGGCCAGCGCCGCATCGATCTCGGTCAGCGAGATCTTGAGGCCGTTGYGGTTGACGACCTCCCTGAGCCGGCCGACGACCGTCAGCCGGCCGTCGTGCAGCTCGAGCTGGTCACCGGTACGGAACCAGCCGTCCTCGAACGCGGCCTCGTCGTCCGCCGCGTCCAGGTAGCCGAGGAACAGGTTGGGACCGCGCAGCAGGCCCTCGCGCGGGTGGTGGCTGGAGCCGACGCGCACCTCGCTGCCCGGCAGCAGGGCCCCGTCGTCGGACAGCCGCCGCTCGCGGTCGTCCCCTGGCAGGCTTCCGGAGAAGGTCGGCGCCTCGGAGGAGCCGTAGACGCGGGCAATCTCGATCCCGAAGGTGTCCGTCGCCAGCTCGAGCAGAGGGCGCGGCAGCATCGCGCCGCCCAGCGCCAGCGTCCGCAGGCCGATCCCGGCGCCGTCCGGGCCGGCGGCCACGGCGGCCCGCAGCAGGCGCTCGGCGATGACCGGCGCGCCGCCCAGCAGGGTCGCGCCAACGGCGTTCATCTGGCGCAGCGTCCGCTCCGGTGAGAACCGGTCTTCCAGCGCCAGCGTGGCGTGCCGGTCCGCCGCGAGGTGGACCTGCGACAGGCCGGTGATGCTGGTCAGCGGGCTGACGAGGAAGACCACCGTGCGCTCGTCCGCGGACGTGGTCCGTGCCATGTTGTCGGCGCCGGCGGTGAGCGTGTTGAGCGAGTGGACGACGCCCTTGGGCCGGCTGGTGGTGCCCGACGTGAACAGCACCACCGCGGCCCGGTCGCGGTCGGGCTCCGCCCAGGTCGGCGCCCATGGCGACAGCGGCCGCGAGCCGACCGAGCCTGCCGAGCCTGCCGAGCCAGAAGGTTCGGCCGAACCGGAAGGCTCGGCTGGAGGCCCGCTCACGTCGTCGAACAGCTCCAGCGACACCACCTCGACCGCCTCGGTCAGCGGCTCGGCGAGCCGCTCGGCCTCGGCCGCCGGCACGATCACCCGAGGTCGCGCGCAGAGCGCGTCGAGGGCGGCACGCAGGTCGGCGACCCCGCACCGGCGGTCCAGCAGGACCGTCGTCGCGCCGGCGCGCAGCAGCGCATGGTAGGCGATCACTCCATGACGGGTGTTGCCGCTGACGAGCACGACGCCGTCGCCCGCCCGGACGCCCCGCGCGGCCAGGGCGGTCACGCCCGCCGCCACGGCCGTCGCCAGCTGGGCATAGGAGAGCCCGCGCTCGTCGTCCACGACCGCCACGACGTCGGGACGGCGGTCCGCGCCCACCTCGACGCCGTCGGCGAGCAGGCGGTTGTCCCACAGCCCGGCCGCCCGGTAGCGCGCGGCGCGGTCGGCCGGGGCACGCCCAAGCCCGGCCAGGGCGCTCACCGGCTCGGCCGGCCGGCCGCCCGGCTCAGCATCGCCGCGAGGTTGCGCTGGAACGCCGGCTCGTCGAACGACGCCGTCTCCCGGTCGAGCGCCGCCGACAGCGAGGACGTCATCGCGTGGTGCAGCGCGCCGTTGAGGATCGCCTTGGTCTCGATCACCGCCTGCGGGGGCAGCGCGGCCAGCCGGGTCGCCAGCTCCACGGCGGTGGTGACCGACGTCCCCGTCGGGACCACCCGGTTGGCCAGCCCGAGGCGCAGCGCGTCGGCCGCCGGCAGCCGGTCACCGAGCAGGATGAACTCCTTGGCGCGCAGCAGGCTGGTCAGCAACGGCCAGGTCAGGGCCCCACCGTCGGCGGCGACCAGGCCGAGCGCCACGTGCGGGTCGGCGAAGTACGCGTGCTCCTCGATGACCACCAGGTCGCTCATGGCGGCGAGGCTGCAGCCGAGACCGACCGCCGGACCGTTGACCGCGGCGACGATCGGCACCCGCACGGACGTCATCCCGCGGACGATGTCCGCCGCCTCCGCCATGATGTGGGCGCGCAGCTCGACGTCCTTGACCATCCTGTCCAGGAGGCCGAGGTCGCCGCCCGCCGAGAACGCCGCGCCCGCCCCGGTCAGGACGATCGCGCGGACCTTCGGGTCCGCGTCCAGCTCCGGCCACACCTGGGCCAGCGCCGGGTGCAGCGTCTCGTCGGCGGCGTTGAGCGCGTCGGGCCGGTTCAGCGTCACGACCCGCACGGCCCCGCGCGCCTCGACGATCAGGGGACCCTGCGTGCTCGGACCGTCGACCATGTCACTCCCTAGGTGTTCCCGCTGGTAGGTGGCCCGCTGGCGTCGGGCGCTCCGGCGTCGTCATTCCCGCCGCCGAGGTGCGGCTCGCCGCACGTCCCGATCATCATCGGGCCGGCCTGACGCCGGCTCCGTCCTCCCCAGAATATCGAACTCGACACCAATGTCGAGATTTGCGACCATCCGCTCGTCCTGTCCGACGTGACGGGGAATCCTGTCAGACGCCAGCGCCACGACCAGCACCGTCTCGTGACGCTGGCGTCTGACAGGACGCGCGAGAGGAGTGGTCGGGCGTCAGACCAGGCGGCCGAGGTCCTGGAGGAAGGGCTGCGTGTAGACGACCTGGCCGGTCGTCGTCGCGGGGTCGGCGGTGCAGAGGATGAGCGCGGTCTCGGTGATCAGGTCGATCTCCTCGGTGTCCTCCTTCGCCAGGTCGAGCGTGCCGGCGCCCGGCGTGGACACCGGCTGGAACGGCGCGGCCGCGTTCACCGCGATCCGGTCGGTGTACAGCTCGGCGGCGAAGGCGGCGGTCAGCCGGTCGAGCGCGGCCTTGACGGTGCCGTAGACGCCGAATCCGGCGGTCCGGTCGAACTCCGAGAACGGCGGCCCGACCGGCCGCTGCCCGGCGATCGAGGTGAGGTTCAGGATCCAGCCGCCGCCACGGGCCCGCATGCCCGGGACGGCGAGCTGGATCAGGTGCATCGGGGCGAGCACATGCATCTCGAACATCAGCCGGGCACGCCGTTCGGGAAATCCGTCCAGGGTGCGTAAGAAGGTCACGGCGGCGTTGTTCACCAGGATGTCGGGCGGGCCGGCCGCCTCGACGGCCGCGGCGAAGAAACGCTCGCGGTCGGCGTTCTGGGAAAGGTCACACTGGATCTCGACGGCCGATCCGCCCGCGGCCCTGATCTCCTGCGCCGTCTCCCGTAACGAACCCACGTACTTGTCGTCCGGCTCCATGGTCCGCGCCGTGATGACCACGGTGGCGCCCTCGGCGGCGAACCGCTGCGCGATCGCCTTTCCCAGTCCTCGACTCGCCCCGGTGACCAGCGCTACCTTGCCCTCGCACAGCCCTGACATGTTGTCTCCCGAATATCAACCCGACGACGGGGAGTGATGACGATAGAAATCGACCTGGGCACGCTCGAGTCGCGGCTCGCGGTCATCGGACTCACCGGCCTGCGTCGCCTGTCCGGCGGCGCGTCCAGCCTGTCGTACGTCGGAACGGCCACCGTCGACGGCATTTCTCGTCCCGTCGTCGTAAAAGCAGCGCCACCGGGCCTGGAACCGGTGCGCAACCGTGATGTGCTGCGCCAGGCGTCGATGCTGCGCCGGCTGGCGGCGACCGAGGTGCCGGTGCCCACGGTCCTGTGGGAGGACCCCGGCGACCCGCCCGAGGTGCCGCCGGTCTTCGTGATGTCGTTCGTGCCGGGCGCCTCCTTCGAGCCGCTGTTCGACCGCGACGGCGACGGCGGCGGCGACCCCGACGACGGCGGCGACCCGGCCGTCGTCGCCGACCGGATGCTCGATGCCGCTCGTACCCTCGCCGCGCTGCACCGGCTGAGCCCCGCCGCGCTGGGGCTGGCCGACGAGCCCCAGGTCGGCCTCGCGGACGAGGTGCGTCGCTGGACACGCGCACTGGGAACCGTCGACCCGACACTCGTGCCCGGCTGGGAGCGGGTCGCGGAGGCGCTGCTCGCCACCGAGCCGGCCGCGATCGCGCCGGCCGTCGTCCACGGCGACTTCCGCCTCGGCAACCTGCTGGCCTCGGGCCCCACCGTCACCGCCGTCATCGACTGGGAGATCTGGTCGGTCGGCGACCCCCGGGTGGACCTCGGGTGGTTCCTCATCAACGCCGACCCGGCCACCTACGGCCGGCGGACCCGCTACGCCGAAGCGCTCCCCGCGCCGGCCGACCTCGCGGCGACCTACGCCGAGCGCCTGGGCCGCGACGTCCCGGCGCTGGACTGGTTCCAGGCGTTCGCCTGCTTCAAGTCGGCCGCCACCTGGTCGCTGATCGTGAAGCACTCCCGGCGCCGGCCGGCGCCGGACCCGATGGCCGAGGAGCTGGCCGGCGCGCTGCCCGGGCTGCTCACGCGGGCCGCCGATCTGCTGGGCTGACGGTCGTAACCGGGGCCTGTCCCGGGCACGGGCGCGCATCAGGTCCGTGGGATTCCGGCGAGGCGGTCGGCGAACTTCGCCTCGGCCTCGGCGCGCAGGCGCACCAGGTGGCCCGACGGGAACAGGCCCTCCGCGGGCGAGTACCCCTTCAGCAGCTCGCGGGCGAGGGTGACCTTGTGGACCTCGGTCGGCCCGTCGGCGAGCCCGAGCACGAACGACTCGACGAGGTAGTGCACGAAGGGCATCTCGTGGGTCGTGCCGAGCGAGCCGTGCAGCTGCAGCGCCCGCGAGCTGACGTCGTGCAGCACCTTCTGCATCATCGCCTTGACCGCGGAGATGTCCGCGCGGACGGCCTTGTAGTCCTGGAACTTGTCGATCTTCCACGCGGTCTGCAGGGTCAGCAGGCGGAACGCCTCGATCTCCATCCACGAGTCGGCGACCATCTGCCGCACGAGCTGCTTGTCTCCCAGCACCTCGCCCTGGGTGAAGCGGGAGACCGCCCGCTCGCAGATCATGTCGAAGATCCGCCGGACCAGCCCGACCGTGCGCATCGCGTGGTGGATGCGGCCGCCGCCGAGCCGGGTCTGGGCGACCATGAACGCACCGCCGCGCGGGCCGAGCATGTGGTCGGCCGGGACGCGGACGTTCTCGTACCGGACGTAGCCCTCGCTGCCCTGGCCGACCGGCTCGTAGCCCATCCCCACGTTGCGCAGGATGTTCACGCCGGGTGTCCCGGCCGGGACGACGAACATCGACTGCCGCTGGTACGGCGGCGCGTCCGGGTCGGTCACCGTCATCACGATCAGGAACGACGCGAGGGCGGCGAACGAGGTGAACCACTTCTCGCCGTTGATGACCCACTCGTCGCCGTCGAGCGTCGCGGTGGTCGTGAAGATCTTCGGGTCGGCGCCGCCCTGCGGCTCGGTCATCGAGAACGACGACACGATGCGGTTGTCGAGCAACGGCTCGAGGTAGCGCTTCTTGAGCTCCGGCGTGCCGAAGCGGGCGAGGATCTCGCTGTTACCGGAGTCGGGGGCCTGCGAGCCGAAGACGATCGGCGCGCAGACCGACCGGCCGAGGATCTCGTTGAGCAGGGCGAGCTTCACCTGCCCGAAGCCCGGCCCGCCGAGCTCGGCGCCGAGATGGGTCGCCCATAACCCCTTCTCCTTGACGATCGCCTGCAGCGGCGGAATGAGCGCCTGCCGGACCGGGTCATGGAGGTCATGTGACTCCCGGACCACCAGGTCCAGCGGCTCGCACTCCTCGCGCACGAACGCGTCGGCCCAGGTCAGAAGCTCGGCGTAGTCCGGATCGGTCGCGAAGTCCCATGCCACGTCCGCCCCAACCCCTTCGCTTGCACCAACATCGACATCGATATTGGCTGTCTACCATGAGTGAAGCCGACATGTGCGCGGGCAGGACCTGCATCGTCACCGGCGCGGGACGCGGATTAGGCCGGGAGTACGCGCTCTTACTGGCCCAGCACGGCGCGAACGTCGTCGTCAACGACGTCGGTGGCAGCCGGGACGGGACCGGCGGCAGCAGCGGCCCGGCGACCGAGGTCGTCGACGAGATCACCGCCAAGGGCGGCTCCGCCGTCGCCAACACCGACGACATCAGCAGCTGGGACGGCGCAGCGCGGCTCGTCGGGCAGGCGGTCGACACGTTCGGCGGCCTCGACGTCCTGGTCAACAACGCCGGCATCCTGCGCGACCGGATGCTGTTCTCGATGTCCGAGGACGAGTGGGACGCGGTGATCCGCGTCCACCTCAAGGGCACGTTCGCCCCGAGCCGGCACGCCGCCGCCTACTGGCGGGAGCGCGCGAAGGCCGGCGAGACCAACGACGCCCGCATCATCAACACGACCTCCGTCTCCGGTCTGTACGCCAACGTGGGTCAGACCAACTACGGCTCGGCCAAGGCCGGGATCGCCGCCTTCACCCAGATCGCCGCCCAGGAACTGGGCCGGTACGGCGTGACCGTCAACGCCATCGCCCCGGGCGCCCTCACCCGGCTCACCGCCAATCTGGAGATCACCGACGAGATCCGCTCGACCTTCTCCCCCGCCGCGGTCGCCCCCGTCATCGCCTGGCTGGCCTCCGCCGACTCCCGCGACGTGACCGGCCAGGTGATCGAGGCGTCCGGCATCGTGCTGGCGGTCGCCGAGGGCTGGCACCGCGGCCCCAGCACCAACCCCGTCGAGTCTCCAGGTGAGGCCGGCGAGGCGGTGCGACGGCTGCTCGCCGACGCCCGCCCCCGCACGCTGTTCCACGAGGTCAGCTGACATGGACGCCTGGATCGTCGACGCGGTCCGGACCCCGCGCGGCAAGGGGCGGCCCGACGGCGCGCTGCACGACATACACCCGCAGGAGTTGCTGGCGCAGTGCCTGCGCGCGCTGGCCGGCCGGGTCGGCTTCGACCCGGCCGAGGTCGAGGACGTCGTCGCCGGCAACGGCATCTTCGCCGGCGACCACGGCGACTGCATCGGACGGCTCTCGACGCTGCTCGCGGGCTGGCCGGAGACGGTGCCCGGCATGACGCTGAACCGCTTCTGCGGCTCCGGGCAGCAGGCCGTCACCATCGCCGCGACCGGGGTCGCGAGCGGGGCGCAGGACCTCGTCGTCGCCGGCGGGGTGGAGTCGATGTCGCGCTGGGGCCTCGCCGCCGGCTCGGCCACCATCGACGGCCAGAACCCGGCGCTGCGCGCGCTGTTCCCCACCGTGCCGCAGGGCATCTCGGCCGACCTCATCGCCACCCTCGCCGGCCTGGGCCGCGCGGACGTCGACGCCTTCGCCGTCACCAGCCAGGACCGCGCCGCGCGCGCGGTCGCCGAGGGCCGGTTCGACCGCGGGATCATCCCGGTCACCGACCCAGACGGCAAGGTGCTGCTGGACCGCGACGAGCACCCCCGCCCCGGGACGACGCTCGAGGGGCTCGCCCGGCTGCGGCCGGCGTTCGCGGCGGCCGGCGCGACCCGGCCGGACGGCGAGGCGCGCACCTACGACGAGCTCGCCCTGACGCGCTACCCGCGAGCCGGCCACGTCGAGCACGTCCACCACGCCGGCAACTCCTCCGGGGTCGTCGATGGCRCCGCCGCCGTGGTCGTGGCGTCCGACGCGTGGGTGCGGGCCAACGGGGTCACCCCGCGCGCCCGGGTCCGCGCCACCGCGGCGGTCGGGTCCGAGCCGGTCATCATGCTCACAGCGCCCGCGCCCGCCGCGCGGCGTTGCCTGGCCAAGGCCGGGATGGCGGCCGGCGACATCGACCTCTGGGAGATCAACGAGGCGTTCGCCGCGGTCGCGCTCACGACGATCGACGACCTCGGCCTCGACCCGGACCGGGTGAACGTGAACGGCGGCGCCATCGCGCTCGGCCACCCGATCGGCGCGACCGGCGCGATGCTGCTCGGCACCGTTCTCGACGAGCTGGAGCGCCAGGACCTGACGGCGGGCCTGGTCACCATGTGCACCGGTGGCGGCATGGGCACCGCCACCATCATCGAGCGGATCTGACGTGGCCCGACGCCGTCAGCGCCCGCTCCACGCCGCGCGCGCCGCGGCCGCCTCGTCGGTGGCATGGGTGATCACCTGGTTGCGGTTCTCCAGCTCGATCGCGGCCGCGAGGCTGGGCGCGTCGGTGTTCTGCGCGAGGGCGCGTTTCGTCATCCGCGTGGCGAGCGGCGCGTGCGACGCGATCAGCCCGGCGGTCCGCATGGCCTGCTCCCACAGATCGCCGTCGAGGTGGACAGCGCTCACCAGTCCACTGCGCAGGGCCTCGTCGGCCGCGACCGTCCGCCCGGTGAGCATCCAGTCGGCGGCGATGCTGGTGCCGACGACGCGCGGCAGGTGGTAGCTCATCCCCATCTCCGCCCCGGACAGCCCGAGCCGGATCGCGGCGTTGCCGAATGTCGCGGACGCGGCGCAGATCCGCACGTCGGCGGCGAGGCAGAGGGCGAGCCCACCCCCGAACGCCGGCCCGTTGACCGCGGCGACGACCGGCTGCGGCAGGTCCCGCACGACCTGCGGGAGCGCCGCCATCATCTCCTGGAACCGCATGCGCTCGATCGCGGGCGCCGCCGCGTCCGGGACGTCGCCGCCGAAGTCGCGGACGTCGATGCCCGAGCAGAATCCCCGGCCGGCCCCGGTCAGCACGACCACCCGGACGTCGCCGTCGTCGGCGATCGCCGCGCAGGTCGCGCGCAGCGCGGCCACCAGCGACGCGTCGAGGGCGTTGAGCCGGTGGGGACGATTGAGCCGCAGCACGGCCACGCCCTCGGACCGGTCGACCAGCAGCGTCGGCGCCCCGTCCCGCGAGGTCGACTCCCCAGACCTGGACACCCGCGACGCCACCATCCTCGATCACCGCTGGCGGAACCACTCGCCGGCGAAGACACACCGTCCGCGGTGGAGCACTGTAGCGCCGTCCGCGGCGGCCCGGAAGTCACCGCGTCCCGGCCGGGCCGGGCCAGCGAGCGCCGGGCCAGGTCCGGTCGGGACGGGTGGGGGGCATGGCTGCCCCCGCGTCCGACGGTCGTGGCCGGCTAGGCCGACAGCAGTTCGAGGGCCTCCAGGTCGCGGATCGCCGCGCAGGCGTTGGCGGCCATGGACAGGAACATCCGGTCGGCGCCCGTGGTGCGCTCGGCGCTCGCGTAGATGGCGCCGATCATCGTGATCAGCGGCCCCTGCAGCAGCCCGCGCCGGTAGTCCTCGAAACAGAGGTCGACGGGGTAGTCCGGGACGCCGTACTCGACGAGCCGCTGGTGGTAGGCGGCGACGAGCGCCCGTTCGTGGACGCGCCGCTCGGCGGGCGGCAGGGCGGTGGACAGGAAGTAGGCGAGGTCTCGGCCGGGGAAGGCGACCTCGACGGTCTGCCAGTCGACCGCCCGCACCTGCGCGTCGCCGGAGAACAAAAGGTTGTCGAGCCGGTAGTCGCCGTGTAACAGCGAGAAGCGACCCGTCGTGTGTCTCCCCCAGCCGGCGACGAGCTCGGCCGCGCGCAGCAGGGTGTCGACGTCCCGCGGGTCGAGGTCGGCCCGGTACCGGTCGGTGAACTCGGCGGCGGCGCTGGTGGCGACCTTGCCGAGGAAGCTCATGCCGGCCTCGTCGAGCCGGGACAGCCAGTCGGCGCCCTCGGCGAGGGTGTCGTCGTTCCAGAACGGCGCGTGCAGCCCGGCGAGGTTGCGGACGGCCAGCACCGCCTGCGCGGCCGTGCAGCCGTCGACCTGGCTGCCGGCCCGCGCCGGGTGGGCGTCCTCCAGCACCAGGGTGAAACGGTGCTCGTCGTCGCTGAGCCCGGCGCTCCAGCATCGCGGCACCTCGACCCGCGCGCGTCCCGCGAAGGTCCGGTAGAAGCCGACCTCGTTGCGGTAGGCCACCTTCAGCCGCCGGCGGACCTCCGGGGCACCGCAAGCCATCTTCACGACCACGCTCGCCGGCCCGCGCCCGGCCTGGCCCGGCGCGAGGTCGAGGTGGAAGCGGTAGCTGACCGCGGTCTGCCCGGTGCCGACCGGCTCGAAGCGCAGACCGGTGACCTCGACGTCGGCGCCGCCCGAGCGCAGCACGTCCGTCAGCCACGCCGGGGTGATCTCAGCCGGATCGTCGACGACCCGGTTCGGTCCGTCCGCGCCTCGCGGCTCCCCCGCCTCGGCCCGCGCGGCCTGGTCGGGCACCAGGCCCGTTGCGTCCTTCGTCATGCGTCCGCCCCTCACCCCTCACCCCGTACCGCGGCTCCATCACGTCACCACAGGCTGGCGATTGGCTCCACAATTGCCGGATCGGTCGCTTCGGCGCGGTCGCGGCCGGCGGCGGCACGCGCGGACCATAGCCCGATCACAACTTCGAGGTCAATGTCGAGATTGCGAACGCGATCCATCCCCAGGCCGACCGTCGTCCGGCCGAGCGCGGCCCCGCGAACGGAGATTCCAGACAACACTGGCGTTTCGACCGCCCACGGTGCACGTTTCATGCCAAGGAGTGCTGCCGGCCGGCGGCGGAACAGTGCGGAGGAGCGGCATGGAGCTGTCGGGTGTCGGGGTGTGGAGCCAGGAACTGCACTACGGCGATCCGGGCGAGGCCAGCGAGGCGGCCGCCGAGCTGGAGGAGCTGGGCTTCACCGCACTCTGGATCCCGGACATGGGCGGGGCGCTGTTCGCGGCCGTCGACCGCCTGCTGGCCGCCACCCAACGGACAGTCGTGGCGACCGGCGTCCTGAGCCTGTGGAACCACGCCCCGGCCGACGCCGCGAAGGCGCACGCCTCGCTGTCCGCCGTGCACGGCGACCGCTTCCTCCTGGGCATCGGGGTGAGCCACGCGATCGCGGTGGACATGGCGGAGCCCGGGCGCTACCAGCGGCCGTTGACGGCGATGAGCGAGTTCCTAGACGGCCTCGACGCCGAGGACCCGCCGGTGCCCGTCGACCAGCGGGTCCTGGCCGCGCTGGGCCCGAAGATGGTCGCTCTCGCGGGAAGCCGGGCCCGCGGCGCGCACCCCTACCTCGTCACTCCCGAACACACCAGCCGCGTCCGGGAGGCCCTGGGCTCCCAGGCGCTCGTGCTGCCCGAGCAGACCGTCATCCTGTGCGCCGACGCCGACGAGGCGCACGCGATCGGCGGCGCGTGGCTGCGGGGCTACCTGAGCCTGCCGAACTACGCCAACAGCCTGCTGCGGCTCGGTTTCTCCGCCGACGAGGTGACCTCGGTCAGCGACCGCGTCTTCGACGCCATGATCGCCTGGGGGGACGAGGAGGCGATCATGCGCAGGGTCGACGAGCACCGCGCCGCCGGCGCCGACCACGTCACCCTTCAGGTCCTCACCGCCGACCAGAAGGCCTTCCCCCGGGCGCAGTGGCGCCGAATCGCCACGGCTCTGCGGTAGGCCTGCCGGGCGGGCGGCGGGGCGGGCCGTGAGGACTCCACCGGGAGATCCGCGCGCCGGAGCACGCGGACGTTCCGGTATACTGACGTTTTATGTCGGGGATTCCCGCTCGTCCGGACGTGCGTAAGGATGTGCGTAAGGATGTGCGTGGCATCCATACGCGGCAGCTCCTTCTCCGAACCGCGGAACGGCTTTTCGCGGTGCAGGGAATCGCCCGCACCTCCACCCGGCAGATCACCGCCGAAGCCGGCATCAGCCGGGACGCCATCCACTATCATTTCGGTTCCAAGGCGGCTCTGGTGCTCGCGATCGTCGACGCGCGCACCGAGGAGCTCCGTGTCGAAATCGAGCGCCTGTTCACCGTGAACGTCCCGGACCGGGACGTCACCATTCGCGACATCGCCCATGCCATGGTGGTCGCGGCGACCGAGATGGCCGAACACGAGACCGGTCGGTACTACCACCCCTTCCTGGCCGCCCTGATGAACGATCCCGAGTTCCGGCATCTCGTGAACTCACGGTCCACGCCGCAGAGCGAGGCCGTCGTGGCACTGCTCACCCCGCTCACACCAGGTCTCGGCGAAGCGGAACGCGTCTATCGGGTGGCCTGCGCGTTCGTGCTGATCCTGTCCGGCACGGGAAACAGCGGCGTCGTCGAATGGGTGAATTCCCAGGTCGCGACGACGCACGGCCGGCTGCTGATGATGCTGGTCGACGTCGTCACGAGCGTGTTGGCCGGCAACGTCCCCGCCGCGGACCCTCCGGGGGCGCCAGAGCGGCAGGCCGCGTCCCATGGTCAGAGGCCCGAGGCGGCGTCGGCGCGGTGACGGCGAGCTCGGCGGTGTAGGGTCGCCCGTTCCCGGTGGCCGGGCTCCGTCCGGCGCGACGAGCGGCCGGGCCGGACGCCGCCGAAACGGTGACCGGCCCAGCCCTCGGCCGGCTACCGGCTCAGTTCCCGATCGAGGAAACCCCGAACGGCCTGTAGTCGGTCGGCTGGCCCTTGTCGTTCAGGGTCGCGATCAGCCCACCTCGGACGCACCCCCCGGGCTGGTCGGGAACCGCCTTGCCGTTGCAGCGAAAACGCAGGCCTCCGGCGCCCGGCAGCTCCTTCTCCGGCATCCCCTTGATGGCGGCGGCCACCGACGCGGGCGTGACGTCACCGGTGAGCCCCTCCAGCGCGGACCCCAGGGCGGCGACCACGGTGAACATGCTCATCGTGCCGGACCGGTTGACGTCGATGTCATGGCCGTAGGTCTTGACCACGGCACCCAGGAGGCGGGTCGATGGGCTGTCCGTGCCGATGGGCGCGGACGCGGAGACGGAGATGCCCTTGAGCGAGGACCCGGGCACCGCCTTGCGCGTCGCGTCGGTGATGCACAGTCCCACGGCCACGACCGAGCCGGTGAACCCGACCGCGCGCAGGCCGTTCAGCGCACTGATACAGAAGGCGTCACCGCCGATGATCGACACGACGCTCGGCTCACCGGAGGCGATGTTCCGCAGCTGCGGTGTCATGTCGGCCGTGCCCGGCGGGACGGAGACGACGTCGAGGTCGATACCCAGCTTCTGGAACCTCGCCGGCGCGAACGACTTGTAGAAGTCCGCCACGACGGGCACGTCGATCACCACGGCGGTGACCTTCTTGAGACCCTTGTCCTTCGCCACCTGGGCCGGCAGGTTGATCTGACCGAAGTACGGGTCGGTCAGGTTGAACGACGTCTCGCCGTCGTTCAGGACCACAGAGGCGGACGTGTTCGCGAACATCAACGGGATCTTCGCCGCGTGCAGCGGCGCCCAGATGCTCTCCCCGACCGACGACGAGCCGACGACGACGGCCACGACGTTCTGCTCGACCATCTGGTTGGCGCAGTCGGTGCCCTTGCCCGGATCCGCCAGGGCTTCGCATTTCACCAGCTCGATCGGCCGGCCGGCGATTCCGGAACGGTGCTCGTTGAGCCACTTGATGGTGGCGTCGGCGACGCGCGGCTCGTAGGACAGGTCCGAGACGGGGCCCTTGCCGTCCGAGATCATGCCGATCCGGACCGGAGCGCCCTTCGCCGGGGCGGACGGCCCGAGCACGTCGGCGGAGCTCGCGGCGCCGGCCGTCGCCGTGCCGCCGTCGCCGCTATCGCCGTTGTCACCGTTGTCACCGCCGCCGCAGGCGGCCAGCAGGAACAGGCTCGCGGCCACGCCGGTCGCGGCGGCTAACTTCATTCCACTCGGGCGCCACCCGACTCGTCGGCGTCCCGTGCGCGCAGGCCAGATCCCGATGTTTTTCATGAACGGTCCCATCTCTTCGTCGTGCACAGACCCGTGAATTCGTCGGGGATGAGCTCAGCCCTCGGACCAACCGGTCTTCAGGACGCTTTCGGTGTGTTCCCCGAGCAGGGGAGCCGGCCGGGAGATCCGCCAGGGGGTGCGACTGAAGCGGTAGGGCGTCCCGGGATGGGTCTCAGTCCGGCCGGTGTAGGGATCGGTCACTTCGGTGGCGAATCCGCGGGCGACAAGGTGTGGGTCGGCGATCGCCTCTTCCGGAGACGCCACGAATCCCGCGACGAGCCCGCGCTGTTGGCAGCCCAGGAAGAAGTCATATCCCGGCAGCCGCTCGGCGAGCAGCATCATCGCGTCGCGCGACGCGTTCCAGATCTCCATCGCCAGTGGGTCCGTCGCGAGCTCGACGACGGCGACGCCGCCGCGCTCCACCGCGAGCTCCAGCAGGACCACGTCCGGGAACTCGTCGCGCAGCCCGACGAGGTCGATCCACTCGGCGATCGAGGCGTAGTCCTCCGCCGCCCGCGGCGGGAAGCCGAGGACGACATGGTGTCCGTCGGCCGCCTGAACCTGCGTCGGGGCGGTCGGCTCGACCATCGCGTGCCGACCGGTCAGTCGCCGGACGATGCCGCCATCGGCGAGGTACTGGACGGTGGCCAGTTCGCTGGAGACGTTGAGGGCCGCGTCGACGCTGACGTCGACGTGTTGCCCGTGCCCGGACATGTCGCGGTGCAGCAGTGCGGTGAGCGCGGCCGCGACCGCGAAGGATCCCGCGACGTGTGCGCTCTGCCCCCCGGCGCCGCGCACCGGCGGCAGTGTGTGGTCGTCATAGCCGCAGCTGTGTACCGGGCCTCCGCCGGCCAGCAACGTGAGATCGGTGGTCGGGGTCTCGGGTGGCGACCCGCGCCGCCCGAACGGCGTGACCGAGACCCAGACGAGCGATGGGTACGCGTCCGCGAGCGTCGCCGGGTCGAGGCCGAACGCGGCGAGGTCCCGCGCCGGCAGCCCTTCCAGGAGCACGTCGCAGTCGGTGAGCAGCCGCTGGAAGGGCTCGCGGTCCGCGTCGTCGCGCGGGTCGAGAAGGACGCCTCTTTTCGAGGTGTTGTAGTGCCGCCAGTGCAGGCTCGTCCCGGGCGCCGGCTGGTCGCCGGCGAACGGACCCCATGAGCGGGTCACCGAGCCGCCGGGCGGTTCGACCACGATGACGTTCGCGCCCAGGTCGGCGAGCAGCTTGCCTGGGTAGGCGGAGAACTCCCCGGCGATCTCCAGGACGCGCAGCCCGTGCAGCGGGCCAGTCGTCGGGCCTGTCGTCGGGCCGCTCATATCGTGCCCTCGGCCGTCAGCTCCTCCAGCTCGGTCTCGCCGACCTCGAGCAGATCGCCCAGGACGAAGCGGTTGTGCTGGCCGAGCCGGGGAGCGCCGCGACGCAGCGACCAGTCGGTCTCCGACAGGTGCACCGGTAGCCCTTCGACCCGTGCCGGCCCGATGTCGGGATGCACGACCGTCGGCCAAAGGTCCCAGCCGGGCGTCGCCGCAACCCCGTCGATCCGTTCGGCCGGCGTACGGACGGGGCTGGCCGGGACCCCGGCGGCGACGAGACGGGCCGCGAGCTCATGGTTGTCGAACCCGGCGGTCCACGCGGCCAGCAGGGCATCCAGCGCATCCTGGTCGGCGAGCCGGGCGGCGAGTGTCGCCAGCTCCGTGCTCGTGGCCCACGGCTGGTCGATCTCGTCCGCGAGCCGCCGCCAGTCGTGGTCGTCGCGGCAGGCCACCGCTACCCAACGGTCCTCGCCCCGCGCCGGGTAGATCCCGTGCGGTGCCATCGCCGGCGCGCGGCCGCGGTTGGAGTCGACCGAGCCCGGCTGCCGCGGGGAGCGCCCGTTGAGGTGGTGGTCGAGGATCTCGGGGCCGGTGAGGCTCAGGCCGACCTCGACACCGGCCAGGTCGACCCACTGCCCCTCGCCGGTCCGGTCGCGGTGCCACAGCGCCGCGAGAATCGCGATCGCCATGGCGTAGGCGCCCATGTGGTCCATGTAGGAGAAGCCCCAGCCGGCCGGCGGCTGTCCCGCCAGACCCGCGGTGAAGGTAAGGCCGCTTACCGCCTGGACGATCGGCCCCCAGGTACGGAAGTCGCGGTAGGGACCAGCGGCGCCGAACCCGCTGTGCGAGACGTAGACGATGTCGGGCTTGATCTCCTGAAGCCGTTCATACGGGAAGCCGAGCCGGGCGAACACCCCACCGGCGAAGTTCTCGGTGACGACGTCCGAGATCGCGATCAGCCGGGCGAGCAGGTCACGCCCGCGCTCAGTGCGCAGGTTGATCGTGACTCCCAGCTTCTCGGCGTTGTGGTTGTTGAAGCTGCCGCCGAACTCGATGCCGCGGCGTCCGTCGTGGAAGGGCGGGGCCCCGCGGACGATGTCCCAGCCGCCGCTCGTCGTCGGATCCTCGACGCGGATCACCTGAGCGCCGAACGCGGCGAGAATCCTGGTTGCCCCGGCGCCGGCAAGCTGCCCGCTGAGATCACACACGCGGATTCGGCGTAAGGCCGTCGACCTGGTCTCAAGATCGGGTGGGCACCCGGCCCACCGATCGGCAGCCTCATCGGAAGCGGCCCGCGACGACGATCCGACCACTTGCTGCCTCCCGCATCAGTCCCCGCGACGGGTGGACCACCCGTGGAGCACGGTTTCTATCAAGCGCTTGGCAGAAAAGTCCAGACCCGGGTGGTCACGCCTCGCCTCGGGGCGCGCCGCGGGCTGATCCACACCCTGCTCGCCACCGCCACGACGAGTGTCGTCACCGTCGCGGCCGTCGGGGCCCCGCTACCCGGCGGCCGGACGGCCGCCGGGCACGCTTCGAGACCGAGGGATGGGAGATGGAGACCGAAGGAGAGCACCGCGATCGTCGAGCCGTGTTACGCGATGACCAGGCCGGATGTCACCGGGCGCCGAGGGCTCGACGCCGGTGACGTCCGAATGTGATCACAGGTGCCGTACTCACCCTGGCGACCCTCACGTCGTCGGCCGCCACGGAAGGGCGGTCGACGCGTTCCAGCACCGCCGCGGCACAGTCAGTTCGACGGACCGGGCGCACGGAATCACGGAATCACGGAATCACAGCGGCGAGGGCCGCGAGCGGACGTGCAGGCGGTCCCAAAATCCGGTGGGTCGCCGCGACGTCACATGCTTAGTTCACGTTCGATCGTCCGGAGGCCGTGGCGGGCCATGGCGAGGTTGGCCCGCGCGCGGTCCAGGGCGAGGTACAGGAACAGCCTGCTGCCGCCGCGGGTAAGCAGGCGGATGACGTGGTACTGCCGGTCCAGGGTGATGAGGATGTCCTCGATCCCCTCCCGGATGCCAAGTGCCTCCAGCGTCCTCGCCTTGGCGCGAACCACATCGGTGTTGCCGGCGGCGGCGATCTCGAGGTTGAGCGCGCGGCCGCCGCCGGCCGAGCCCAGCATCATTCCGCTCTCGTAGTCGACCAGCGCGGCTCCGATCGCACCGTCGAGCGCCATAGCTTCCTTCAACGCGGTATCGATGTCCATACAGCCCTCCCCGATTCAACGGCCAGTTTGTCATTGTGCGTGGGTTGTTTTTTTCGTGAACCGGTCTGCCATCGTTTGCGCGCTCGTTGGCTGGACTGGTAGCACTTGGTCGCAACGCACCATATCCTTCCCCCTGTTCGCTGTCACTGGGATGAGGGGGTGGAACGCGATGGGCGCGGACACCGCGGCGGATGGTTATGTTCTTCTAGACGTATTGTCACGGCTCGGCGAGGAACGTTTCTCGGGGACGCTGCGGACCGAGGGCGCGCGGGGCGGGGGAACGGTAGTCCTGAGTTCCGGCCTGCTGGTCGCCGCCGACACCCCGGTCACCCCGGGGGTCGAATCCCTGCTGCTGCGGTCGGGGCGGGTATCTCACGAGGACTGGGCCGAGGCCCTGGTCGAGGCCGCGCCGGCGGGCAGGCTGCGCACCGAGCTGGTCAGGCGCGGCCTGCTCGGCGACACGTCCGTGCAGGTCGTGACCCAGACGGCCGCGATGGACGCCCTGTTCGCGCTGGCGCTCGCGGACGTCTTCGCGTGCGTGCCCGATCCGGACGTCGCGGACCCGCTCATACCGCTGGTGCCAGGGATGGACGTCGGCCGCGTGGTCCGGGAGACCCGGCGCCGGCTCGCGGTCGCGGCCGGGTGGCGCGAGCAGGGCCTGCACGCGCGGGCCCATCCGCGAACCCTCCCGGCGATCCCACCGATCGACGAGGGCCGGGTGGAGATCCTGGCGCGGGTGAACGGCCGGCGGACGGTCAGCGACCTTGCCTTCCTGCTCGGGCGCGGCCTTTTCGCCGTGATGTTCGACATGGCCCTTCTCTACCGAGACGGACAGATCGCCTTCGACCAGTCCGAGCCGGCCGCGGCGAGCGTCCTGTCCTGGCCCGGCCATCCTGACGACGGTTCACCGCTGGTCGTCTCGAGGCTCCCCGGCGGCGACGTCGAGGACCTGGCCGCACCCGTGGGCTCCGCCGATTCGGCTCCCCGCCGGCGGCTGATTTCCCGACGGGGAGCGCGTGGCGATCGATGACTATCCGGACACGTGAATGAGAGCCGCGTGGACGACTAGTGGACGACTAACAGTCGGACGACTAAGAGAATGACTAAATTTTCCGTCCGTTGATTCTTCTCGTCATCAGTGTCGTCATCAGTCCTGGGTCTCGGCTGACGGACTCAGGCGTGCCTGACCGACGTGGGTGGCGAGCTGTCCGACGCGGGCCAGTCGAACCTGACCCGGTTGCCGCCGGCGCCTTGGAGACCGGCGCGCCCCCACTCGTCGCGGACACGCCCCGAGGCGCTTCCGGCGGCCACGCGGCACCGGACGGGCGGTATCGGGCGAACGACCATCGCCGTGCGGCCGCCGGGCTCCGGCGTTTACCGCCCAAGATCGCGGGTACCGGAGCGGTCGTAGCAGGCGGAACGTAACGGGCAGACAGCCCGATCTTACGGAGGTTGCGGCATGTCGGCATTGGGGTGGATCATTCTGGCGATCTGCGTGATCGCGCTGGTCGTGGTCCTGGTCATATTCGTCCGGGGCGCGGGCCAACACGGCGGTTCGACCCGCGCGCTGCGCCGCAGATTCGGCCCGGAATACGACCGGGCGGTCGAACAGAGCGGTGACCAGCAGGAGGCCAAGCGCAGGCTCGCGGAGATCGCCCGCCGCCGCGACGAACTCGACATCCGCCCCCTCGACGCCGACGAGCGCGCCAGCTATGTGGCCCGCTGGGACGGGCTGCAGGCCCAGTTCGTGGACGAGCCGGCCGAGGCCACCCAGCAGGCGGACCTGCTCATCGCGGACGTGATGCGTACCCGTGGCTACCCGGAGGCGGACTTCGACGGGCGCGCTGAGCTGATCTCGGCCGATCGGCCCGAGGTCGTCAGCTCCTACCGGCAGGCCCACGCCGGAGCGTCCAGCCAGGTCGACGGCCAGGGCACCGAGAAGCTGCGGTCGGCCTTCATCCACTACCGGGAGCTGTTCGAGTGGCTCGTGGAGGACGGCTCGCGGGGAGCGAAGACCCCGGGTAGGGACCCGTCCCCGGCCTTGTCCGGGCCGGACCGCTCCCGCGCCTGACCACCAGCCACCGAGATCCCGCCCGACCTGGGCCCCGAGCCCCCGCGCGTCCCGTCTTGAGCGGCGAGGTTCGCCACCCCGCAGTCCCGCCAACCCCGCAGCCCCGCCAACCGCAAGGAACCGGCCGGCAACACCCCGGCCGGCGTGGTCCCCGAGGAGGACGCGAGATGAACCTGTTCGACCGACGACCATCCACTGATGAAGTGGCGTCCACGAACGACTCCGAACCCACGGATGCCACCGCGGCGCACCAGGTCGTGGCTCCGGCCGGGACCAGCGCACCGACCCCGCACGCCTCGGACCTCGACACCCGCGATGACACCGACACCCGAGACGTCACCGACGGAGACGTCACGGACCGGGGCGTCACCGACCGGGACGTCACGGACCGGGGCGTCACCGACCGGGACGTCACCGATCCCGATTTCACCGACGACGACCTCGTCGACGAGCCCGTGGTCGCCGAACCCACCGCGGCACACGAGACCGTGACCCCGACTGTGACGCCTACAGGGACAGACGTGCCGACCCCGCCGGCTTCGGTCTCCGATACTCGCGACGGCACCGCCGGCCCGTTCGCCGATGAGCCCGTCGCCGCCGATCCCCAGGGTCCCCGGGCGTTCGACGACGCGAGCGCGTTCGACGCCGAGGCCGCCGCCGCGGGCACCGGTCCCATCGACGCCGAGGCAGCCGCCGCGGCAGCCGCCGCCGACACCGATGCCGCCCCCGCCACCGACGCCACCGCTGGTGCGGATGCCGGCAGTGAGCGGCAGGCCGGAGACTGGCGGCAGGTGCTGCTGGAGTTCGTCGACAATCCGCGGGAGGCCGTCGAGAAGGCCGACCGACTCGTCGACGACGCCGTGCGGTCGCTGACCGAGCGGATCAACCGCGAGCACTCGGGACTGCGGGACGCGTGGCACACGCACGGCGAGCCGTCCACCGAGGACCTGCGCCGGGCGCTGCGCGGCTACCGGGACTTCTTCGACAAGGTCCTCAGCAGCCGCTGAGCACCCAACCGCCCCGCGGCGCCTCCCCCATGGAGCCGCCATCCCACGCCCCGGTCGGGCGCAGACCAGTGGTCCGAGCCCGACCAGGGCGTCGCCGGCTCGGGCGACGCGAGGCGAGATTGTGGCCCTACTGACGGCCACGGCATGATCGATTGTGGGTCGGCGCCCATCATCCGGTCGTTACGAACCACCTGACAGGCTCGGCAGGCGCATACTGGAACCAATGACAAGGCCCGCGGCACCCAAGCGCCACTTGCCCACCAGCCCCTTCAAGGCGCCGGTTACTCCACGGTGCGAACGGTTCGCTCTAGGAGACCGGGTCGTCCACGACACGTACGGTCTCGGCCGGGTGACCCGAGTCGAGGAGGAGATCGCCGTACTCGTCGATTTCGGATCCGAGCAGATTCGCATCCTGAGCCCGTTCAGCAAGATGTCCCATCTCTGACGCCGAGCAACTTCGATCTTCGGTCTCCGAGGACGCTTGGTGCGCCTAGGCCGCGGACGGTTTCGTCCGCGGTCCGGTTGGCGTGCTACCTGATCGTTCCGCTCGGCCGCCACGTCCTGAAAGCGAGACAGCCCCCATCGACACGACCGAGACCCCCCTCTTCTCCGCGCTCGAACCAGCACCAGCCCCGCCACGGCGCGAGTCAGCACAGCTGACGACTGACCTCTTCCGGGCCCCCGACTTCGGGCCGGACGATGTCGAACCAACCGACTTCGAGACGACCGGCCTCGACGCGCCCGCCGTCGCGAGCAATCGCTCCGCCGATCCCCGTCGTTCCGCGGATCCCCGTAGCTCCGCGGGTCCCCGCCGCTCGTCGGATCCTCGCCGCTCGCCCGATCCACGCCGATCCACGGATCCCCGTCGTCGCCGGGCGCGGCCCCGCCAGCCCTAGGCCCAGGTACGGCCGCGGTCAGCCACGGCAGCGACCGCGAGACCCAGCTCGACGTCAGCGACCTCGTCGTCACGCACCTGCACGGCTCCGGCATGCCGGAGCCGCTCTGACAGGTCGCGAAGTTCCTGCTCCTGGTGACGCTCGACGCCGTCCTGCGCGGACTCACCCTCCTGGCCTGACCGGCCCGGTGGCGGGCGCGGCGGACATGGTGGCACGGCATCGAACATCGGCATGTGTGTCAGTAGTGTTCGAGGGGCCGCTCACCTGGACACCGCTTGCCTTGTCGACTTGCCTTGTCGACGACACGCCACGCCACTCCAGGCCGTGGCACCGGCCGGGCGGGTGCCCGCACCGACGCGCGTGGATACGGTGGACGAGCACGAACGGAGCAGGTGCGAACATGCCGAATCGCATACCGTCGCCGTCATCGCCCCGGGCGGCGTCCCGGACCCCGGGCGACAGCCGCGACGACGCCGGCGCCGAGGCGATGCGCCTTGCCTTCCGGCGGCACGCGGCGGGCGTCACGATCGTGACGATGTCCGGGCAGCGCGGTCCGGTGGGCTTCACCGCGACCTCGGTGGCCTCCCTGTCCGAGCGCCCCCCGTTGCTCGCGCTGGCGTTGTCGGTCCGGTCGTCGATCGCGCCGACGCTGCGCGCCGCCGAGACGCTCATCGTTCACCTGCTCTCCCGGGACCAGCAGGACCTCGCCGCGCGCTTCGCCCTGCCGGGCGCCGATCGGTTCGCCGCGCCCACCCGCTGGCGTCGGCTCGACACCGGCGAACCGCTGCTGCTCGACGCGACCACCTGGCTGCGCTGCCGAATTCGGGATCGCTCCGCCACGGGCGACCACTGGCTGGTGGTCGCGGAGATCCTCGAAAGCCGGGTCGATCCCACGGCGGAGCCGCTCGTCTACCACGACGGCGGCTACGGCACCGTCCTCAAACACGACGACGGCCCCGGGACCGGCGGTAAGCCGGCCGGCGGCGGGGCGACCAGCACGGCCGGGACGGCCGGCGGCGCGGGGAATGCCAACGCCGCGGGGAAAGCCGCCTCCACCGGCAAAGCCAGCGCCGCGGGGAAGGCCGCGGCGGGCAAGGCCGACGGCGGCCGGAGCCGGAGGGACGGCGGCGGAAAGGCCGCCGAGGGCGATCTCGGCATTCGCGGCCGGTCGCCGTCCGGCCCCTGAACGGCTCGCGCGGCTACCGACGGCCTACCCAGCTCGGCGCGTAGCCCGCGCAACCGGGACCGGCCGGATCACGGTTTGCGCGCGAGGGCGCCGTAGGCGCTGACCTGTGCGTCGGTCGGCTCGTCCGCGGTGCCAGCCTCGTCCGGGCGCCAGCGGTGAATGAGCGCGACACCGGGATCAACGGGTTCCAGGCCGTCGAAGAACCGCGCGATCTGCTCCCGGGAGCGAGCGACGGCGGGCAGGCCGCTGCGGTGGTAGACCTCGGCCGCACGGGCGGCCTCCTCCGGTGCCAGGTCGGCGGTGAACTGGCTCAACGTCAGGTAACTCCCCGACGGCAGGGCGTCGAGGTAGGCGCGGATCAGCCCGTAGGGGTCGTCGGTGTCCGGGATGAAGTGGAAGATCCCGATCAGGGACAGGGCGACCGGCTTCGAGAGGTCCAACGTGTCGGCCAGCTCGGCCGAGCCGAGGATCTTCTCCGGTTGCCGCAGGTCGGCGTCCAGGTAGGCGGTGCGGCCGATCGAGGTGCCGGTGAGCAACGCCCGGGCGTGCGTGAGCACGCTCGGGTCGTTGTCCACGTAGAGCACCCGGGCGTCCGGGGCGATCGCCTGCGCGACCTCGTGCAGGTTCGGCGAGGTCGGGATGCCGGTGCCGATGTCGAGAAACTGACGGATGCCGGCCTCACGGGCCAGGTAGCGGGTGGTGCGGTGCATGAACGCCCGACCCTCCGCCGCCACGATCCGCGCGTTGGGCAGCACGGCCAACGGCTTCTCAGCCGCCTCGCGGTCCGCCGGATAGTTGTCCTTGCCGCCCAGGTAGTAGTCGTACATCCGGGCCGGGTGGGGGACAGGCTGACGACTACTCGTGGCCAGAGTGGCGGTGGCCCAGCTGCGTCACGCCCATGCTCACGCTCACCTTTGCCGGACAGTCCCGATGGTCACACCGGACTAGCGAGCAGGTTCGCTCCAGCAGGCGCGATGCGCGCAAAATGCAGCACCGTACCACCGTACGAGGGTGGTCGGTTCAGCTGTTCGCGGGCTTGGTGGTGGTTGCCGCCGACTCTTGTTCAGGGCGCCGTCCAGGGCCATGCCCGCATCGCCAGGGCGGCCACTGCTTCCAGTTCGCCGCGATCGGCGCCGTCACGGGCCTGTTGGGCCATGCCTTGCATGACCACGCTGGTGTACACCGCCAACGCGCGGGCGTCGGTGCCGGCGGGCAGTTCCCCGGCGTCAATCGCGACGTTGACGAGGCGTTCGAGCGCGTCGAGGTCGGTGGTGCGCAGGGCGCGCAGGGCCTGTTCGACCTCGGGTGCGTTGCAGTTGACAGCGGCGCTGATCACTAGGCAGCCGCGCGGCAGGTCGGGACGGGTGTAGGCCCCCGCGGCCTCGCGCAACATGCGGTCCAGTCCGGCCTTGAGGGTCGGCTCCTCGATCAGCGCCCTTGCGATGAAGGCGTGGTAGGTCTGGCCGTAGACCTGCACGACCTCGTCGAACAGCTCGCGCTTACTGCCGAAGGCCGCGTACAGGCTCGGGGCGCCGACACCCATTGCCGCCGTGAGATCGGCGATGGAGGTCGCCTCATAGCCGCGCTCCCAGAACAACACCAGGGCGTGATCAAGAGCCGCGGCTCGGTCGAACTCCCTGGGTCGTCCCCGTCGGACTGCTACCACATCCTCATTCTATACCGAACGCTAGAGAATCTGCTACAGTCCGAATTCTGTAGCGACCGCTTTAGAAGGATGTGGGCATGAGGACGCTGGCAGGCAAGACCGCGCTGGTCACCGGTGGCAGCAGGGGTATCGGCAAGGCCATCGCCGAACGGCTGGCCCGGGAGGGCGCGCTGGTCGCCGTCCACTACGGGAGCGACGAGGCAGCGGCCACGCAGACGGTAGCCACGATCAAGAGCGGCGGCGGCAGAGCGTTCCTGATCCGGGCAAGGTTCGGGGAGGCCGGCGACGCCACGGCGCTCTGGGAGTCGTTCGACCGGGGCCTGGCCGAGTTCACCGACACGCCAGGCCTGGACATCGTCGTCAACAACGCCGGGATCGTCGCCTACGCCGCCATCGGCGACGCCGCCGAGAAGGACTTCGACGAGATGTTCGCGGTCAACGCCAAGGCACCGTTGTTCATCCTCAAACATGGCCTGCACCGGCTCCGTGACGGTGGCCGGATCATCAACATCACCTCCGCGGCGGCCCGGATCGCCGTCCCGATGACCATCGCCTACTCGATGACCAAGGCAGCCCTCAACGTCCTGACCCACACCCTCGCCCAGGAGCTCGGGCCGCGCGGCATCACCGTGAACGCGGTCGCGCCGGGCGTCGTCGACACCGACCTCGCGCCCTGGCTCGCCGACCCGCAGCTAAGGGAGCGCACGGCCGCCCTGTCGGCCTTCCACCGGATCGGTGAGCCGGTCGACATCGCCGACGTCGTGGCCTTCCTCGCCTCCCCCGACGCACGGTGGATCACCGGTCAGACCATCGACGCGACCGGCGGCACCCTGCTCGGCGTGACCGTTTAGAAACCGAGACGATCATGACCTTGTCGGGTGCGTACGAGCCCAGCCCGTTCCGGCGGATCCGTGACCAGGTCGAGCTCTACGAGGCGACCGACGGGCGTGAGGGCGGCATGCTGGAGGACCGGCCGGTCATCATCCTGACCCACCGGGGCGCGACCACTGGGAAGCTCCGCAAGACGCCGCTGATCAGGATCGAGCACGACGGCGGCTACCTCGTGGTCGCCTCCTACGGCGGCGCGCCCACCCATCCCGTCTGGTACTACAACCTGCTCGCGCACCCGCTCGTCGAGGTGCGCGACGGTGCCATCACCCGCACCATGCACGCGCGCGAGGTATCCGGCGCCGCGAAGACGGAACTGTGGAAGACGGCCGACACGGCCTGGCCGCATTTCCCCGAATACCGCGCCCGCACCGACCGGGAGCTGCCGATGTTCCTCCTGGGCTCCCCCTGAACCCGCACCGCCCTCTCCCTTTCGCCCATGCAGTCTTTCTCCCCGTGCGACCCAGGAGGTCTCCCATGCCGGTTTCCAGCCGTGCCTGGCAACTCGCCGCCCGCCCGATCGGCGAACCCAAACCGACCGACTTCGTGTCCGTCACCACCACGGTCGCCGACCCCGGACCGGGTCACATCCTCGTCCGCAACGACTGGCTGTCCGTCGACCCGTACATGCGCGGGCGCATGGACGAAGGTGAGTCCTACATCCCACAGTTCGAGCTCGGCGAGGCAATGACCGGTCATGCGGTCGGGACCGTTGTCGCCTCCGGAGCCGACAACGTGCCGGTCGGGTCAACCGTGTTGCACTTCCTGGGCTGGCGCGAGTACGCCCTGCTCCCCGCCGCCGTCGAGGTGCTCGATACCCGCCTCGCCCCCGCCCAGGCCTACCTCGGCGCGCTCGGTATGACCGGGCTCACCGCCTACGCCGGCCTCACCCACATCGCCCCGGTCCGACGAGGCGACGTCGTCTTCGTCTCCGCCGCCGCGGGTGCGGTCGGGTCAGTCGCGGGCCAGATCGCCAAGCGCCTTGGCGCCGCCAAGGTCATCGGCTCGGCCGGCGGCCCCGGCAAGGCCCGGCGCCTCGTCGAGGACTTCGGCTACGACATCGGGCTCGACTACCGGGCAGGCGACCTACCCGGCCAGCTCACCAAGGCCGCACCCGAAGGCATCGACGTCTACTTCGACAACGTCGGCGGCGACCACCTCCAAGCCGCGCTCGGCGCGATGAACCTGCACGGGCGCATCGCCCTGTGCGGTGCGATCTCCATCTACAACAGCACCGAACCCCCACCCGGCCCGAGCAACCTGCCGCTCGCCATCGGCAAACGCATCACCCTGCGCGGCATGAACGTCGGCGACCACTACAACATCGCCACCGACTACATCCAACAGGCCACCGACTGGTTGCAAGACGGCTCGCTGCGCACCGAAGAGACCATCGTCGAGGGCATCGATAAAACCGTCGAAGCCTTCCTGTCCATGATGCGCGGCGCTAATACCGGCAAGACACTCGTCCACCTTCCATAGGGTTTTGCCAGGTCGTTGATCGTCTGGATTTGGGGTGCGGGATCTTCGTCTGGTTCGGCGGTCGTTGTGCATCCCTTCCCCGGTAGGGACGACGAATGAGTACGACGACAGACTCCCACGCCGTCAGGTACCACAGGGTGTGGGAACGACGCGTCACCGACCGGAAGATTCCAGGTGAAAAGACCAGCGGACCGCTGTCCTGACGGAAGCCCTGGTGGCCGCATCCTTGGCAGGACGAGCATCCGTGATGCATGTTCTTCCAGCCGCGCTCTCGGCCGAGGACGAGCCGGACCTGTCGTCGGCGCCAGCTGCGTCGTGGCCGACACGTGTCCATCGCTGGTGGCCACGGACCGCTTCGACCGCCCTCCCGCCGCATTGTTCCGCCTTCTCCCCTGTCCGGTTTGGGCCGGGGTTCCGCAGCGCGACGCCGCACGTCGAACGGCGGTGCACGTCAAACAGAAATGTCGTCCGCGTGCGCGAGCGGCTGGTTCGCGGTCTCGCCCGCGAACCGTCCCGCGGGCACGACGATCCGCGAGGCCACATGCTCCGCCTCGGTGGTGGGTACCGGCACGCGGCCGCGCGCCACCCGCACGCAGACCCGGGTCGCGTCGACGAGTACGACGAGGACCAGCAGGGCGAACGTCATCGCCAGGATCCCGTCCACCGTCGAGTTCTGCACGATCCTGTGCATGTCGTCGACGGTCTTGGCGGGCCCCAGAATCCTRCCGTCGTCGAGGGCGGCGGCGTAGCGGTCGCGCTGGGCGAAGAAGCCGAGCCTGGGATCGTCCGAGAAGACCTTCTGCCAGCTCGCGGTGAACGTGACCGCGACATCCCAGGCGAGCGGAATGCCGGTCACCCAGGCCCATCGCGCCCGCCCGCTCTTGATGAGCAGGGTGGTGGCCACCGTCAACGCGATCGCCGCGAGCAGCTGGTTGGCCAGGCCGAACAGCGGGAAAAGCTGGTTGATGCCACCGAGCGGGTCGGTCACCCCAGCCCAGAGGAAGTAGCCCCACGCACCGACCACCAGGGCGCTGCTCAGCCAGACCCCGGGCCACCAGCTCACCCGTCCGATCGGTTTCCAGACGTTCCCGAGCGTGTCCTGCAGCATGAATCGGCCGACCCGGGTGCCGGCGTCCACCGTCGTCAGGATGAACAGCGCCTCGAACATGATCGCGAAGTGATACCAGAACGCGGCAAGCCCGTTGCCGAAGGCGCCGGAGAGGAGGTGGGACATGCCGACGGCGAGCGTTGGCGCCCCTCCGGTCCGGGCAACCAGCGTCGATTCGCCCACCGCCCGGGCCGCGGAGTCGAGCGCGTCCGGCGTGACGGTGAATCCAAGGTGGGCGACCGCGGTCGAGGCCGATGCCGCCGTCGTCCCGACGACCCCGGCGGGCGCATTCATGGCGTAGTAGAGGCCCGGGCTGAGTACCGCCGCGGCGATCAGCGCCATCAGCGCGACGAAGGACTCGGTCAGCATCGCCCCGTAGCCGACCAGCCGGACCTGCGACTCCTTCTGGAGCATCTTCGGTGTGGTTCCGGACGCGACGAGCGAGTGGAATCCGGACAGAGCACCGCAGGCGATGGTGATGAAGAGGAACGGAAACAGGCTGCCGGCGAAGACCGGTCCGTTGCCCCTGGTCGCGAAGGGGCTGATCGCGTCCGCCTGGAGCGCCGGGAGCTCGACGAGAACCCCCACGGCGAGCAGGCCGATGGTGCCGATCTTCATGAATGTGGAGAGGTAGTCGCGCGGCGCGAGCAGCAGCCACACCGGCAGTACCGAGGCGACCAAGCCATAGCCGACCAGGCAGGCGACCAGTGTCTTCGGGCTGAGCGTGAAGGCGGAGGCGAGCCCGGACTCCTGGACCCACCGGCCGCCGACGATGGCCGCGAACAGTGCCGCGACGCCGAGGGCGGTGGCTTCGCCCACCCGCCCGGGCCGCACCAGCCGCACGTAGACGCCCATGAACAGCGCGATCGGGATCGTCATCGCGATCGAGAACGTGCCCCACGGGGAGTGCGCGAGAGCGCTCACCACGACGAGAGCGAGCACCGCCAGCAGAATGATCATAATGGTGAAGACCGCGAGCAGCGCCGCCGTCCCGCCCACCGGGCCGATCTCATCGCGGGCCATCTGGCCAAGACTCTTGCCATCCCGCCGCATCGAGAAGAACAGCGTGACCATGTCCTGCACCGCGCCGGCGAAGATCACGCCGACGACGATCCAGATCGTGCCGGGCAGGTAGCCCATCTGTGCCGCGAGCACCGGACCAACGAGAGGCCCGGCCCCGGCGATGGCGGCGAAGTGGTGACCGAACAGGACTCGCCGGTCGGTCGGCTGGTAGTCGACGCCGTTGTCGAGGCGCTCGGCCGGCGTCGCCCGGCTGTCGTCGACGCGCAGCACCCTGTTCGCCAGGAACCGCGCGTAGAACCGGAAAGCGATCGCGAACGATCCGAGGCCCGCTACCAGTATCCAGGCCGCGGAGACAGACTCGTCCCGGGAAAGCGCGAGCACGGCCCAGCCGATCGCACCGGTCACCGACACCGCGGTCCAGATGATGATCGACCGGAGCCGACGGGCCGCACCGCCGCCGGAGGCGCGGCCAGCGTCGGCCGTGCCGAGGTGGGCGGTCATGCATCGCCCCCGATGACCGAGCCCTCGCGGACCGGACCCGCGGAGACCGAGCCCGCGGGCACCGGACCCGCGGAGACCGAGCCCGCGGGCACCGGACCCGCGGAGACCGAGCCCGCGGAGACCGAGCCCGCGGCAGCCCGGCCGAACAGCTCCGTGAGCCCGATGTCCTGGGGTAGATCGCAGCTGAAGCGCCGAAATCCGAGACGGAACCGGCAATCAACCGCGACATCCCTGCCCAGCAGCCACGGATAGGCGAGCGGGTGAGCCATGGAACTTCCGACCGGATCCGCATCGAGTGAACGAAAGCCGCGATATTTGAGCGCGACGGCCCGTGGCGCCGTGCGCAGCCATGGCTGACCGGTGCAGCCACAGCACAGCCCGAGCGCGGCCCAGTCGAACACGATCACCTCGCCGTCGCGCAGCGCGGCGCACGCCCGCTCGGTGAGCCGAATCATCGAGTGCTTCCCCGCGCCGGGACCTGGTCGTGCAGCCGCCCTCCGGCGACCGTCACCAGCGCCCGGCGCGCGGTCGAAGCATCCAAAACGCCCCGTTCCGGCCTGTCTCCGTGATTTTCGCCGTGGGCCATACAGTCTCCCGTGATCGCGCGGTCGCCCTGTTTATAGCGGGCTGGCCATCCGATCGGTGAATTCCTGTTCGCGACGGTGACGTCGCCGGGAGACTTGTCCCMGCTTGTGGGGGTCCGCGGGAAAGAGAGGCGCCGGTGAATCGTTAGTCCGTGGCCGGAGTGTCCAGGTTGCGGCCAGTGTCGGGATCGAACAGGTGCAGCTGGTGGGTGTCCAGCCAGAGCTCGGCCTGCTGGCCCTCGTGGACCCGGCTGGCCGCGTCGAGCCGGGCGACGATCTGTTCCGCCCCGCTGGAGAGGTCGACGGTGCCGGCGTCGTGGGCCAGCTCCTCGAGGTCGGCGATCCGGGCCCGTCCGCCGGTCACCGTGAAGTAGGCGAAGCTGTCCGAGCCGAGCCGTTCCAGCACGTCCACCGTGGCCGTGAACCGCAGCCCCGGGCGGTCGGTCACCTGCTCCAGCGCGGCGTCCTCGAAGTGCTCGGGCCGCGCTCCGACGATCAGCGACCGATCGCCGGCGGCGCCGCCGTTCCAGGCTTCCAGCAGCCGCCGCTGCCGGTCGTCCGGGGCGATGTTCCCGAACGGGGTGCGCAGCTCGCCCTCCTCGACGGTCGCCGGCACGAAGTTCATCGCCGGCGAGCCGATGAAACCTGCCACGAAGACCGTCGCCGGCCGGCCGTAGAGCTCGGTCGGCGTGCCGACCTGCTGGATCCGCCCGGACCGCAGCACCGCCACCCGGTCGCCGAGCGTCATCGCCTCGGTCTGGTCGTGGGTGACGTACACCGTCGTGGTGCCGAGCTGGTTCTGGAGCCGGGACACCTCGGTGCGCATCTGCACCCGCAGCTTGGCGTCCAGGTTGGACAGCGGCTCGTCCATCAGGAACGCCTTCGGGGAGCGGACGATCGCCCGGCCCATCGCGACCCGCTGCCGCTGCCCGCCGGAAAGCTGCGCCGGCTTGCGGTCAAGGTGCTCGGTGAGGTCGAGCACCCGGGCCGCCTCCTCGACCTTCCGGTCGATCTCCTCCTTCGGCCTCTTCGCCAGCGCCAGCGCGAAGCCCATGTTCTTGCGCACCGACATGTGCGGGTACAACGCGTAGCTCTGGAACACCATGGCGATGTCGCGGTCCTTGGGCGCCAGGTCGTTGACCACCTTGCCACCGATCCGCAGCTCGCCGGAGGTGATGTCCTCCAGGCCGGCGATCATGTTCAGGGTGGTCGACTTCCCGCAGCCGGACGGGCCGACCAGGATGACGAACTCGCCGTCGGCGATGGAGAGGCTCGCGTCGTCCACCGCGAGCTGGCCGTCCGGGTACCGCTTGGTGACGTGGTCGAGAACGATGTCCGCCATGGCCGGGCCTACCCCTTCACCGCGCCGGACGTCAGCCCGGCGACGATCCGACGTTGGAACAGCAGCACGAAGATGATGATCGGGATGGTGATGACGACCGCCGCCGCCGCGATCGAGCCGATCGGCTGGGCGAACTGCGACGCCCCGGTGAAGAACGCGATGGCGGCGGGGACCGTCCGCGACCGCTCCGTCGACGTCAGCGAGATGGCGAACAGGAAGTCGTTCCAGCAGAAGATGAACACCAGGATCGCGGTGGTCACCATGCCCGGCGCGGCCAGCGGGGCGATGACCCGCAGGAATGCCTGCAGCGGGGTGGCGCCGTCGACCTGAGCGGCCTTCTCCAGGTCCCACGGGATCTCCCGGAAGAACGCCGACAACGTGTAGATGGCCAGCGGCAGCGAGAACGTCAGGTACGGGATGATGAGCCCGATCCAGGTGTCGAAGATGCCGATCTGGCGCCAGAGGTTGAACAGCGGGCTGACCAGGGAGATCTGCGGGAACATGGCGATCAGCAGGGCCAGCCCGACGAGCAGCCGCTTGCCCGGGAAGTCGAGCCGGGCGATCGCGTAGGCGGCCATCGACCCGAGCACCACCGCGAGCACGGTGGAGATGATCGCGATTCCGAGGCTGTTCAGCAGCGCCCGGGTGAACAGCGACTCACGGAAGATCCCCCGGTAGTTCTCCAGGGTCCAGTGATGCGGGACGAAGCTGCCGTCGGTGATACTGGCGGGCGTCTTGAAGGACAACGACAGCAGCCACAGCAGCGGCACCAGCGATACCCCGATGATGACGAGGTTCGCGGCCGACCAGCCGACGAGCGCTGAGCGCTGCCCGGACGGCCGGCGGCCGCGCACGGCGGCGCCGGAGGTGCCGGCGGTACCGCCGGCCCCGGCGGGAGCAGAGGCAATGGTGGCCATCAGCGACGGTCCTCCCCACCGGGCGCGGCTGCGCCGAACCCCTTGACGAAAACGAATGCGAGGAGCGCCACGACGAGGAAGATGAGCACCGACAAGGACGACCCGACGCCCAGGTTCAGCGCCGTGAACAGGTTGTCGTAGCCGAGGATCGAGACCGACCGGGTGTCATAGGACCCGCCGGTCAGCACATAGATGCTGTCGAAGATGCGGAACGCGTCCAGCACCCGGAACAGCAGCGCGACGAGAATCGCCGGCTTCATCAGCGGCAGCATTATCCGGGTCAGCCGCTGCCAGGCGCTGGCTCCGTCCATCTTCGCCGCCCGCAGCAGCTCCTCCGGGACCAGCGCCAGGCCGGCGAGCAGCAGCAGCGCCATGAACGGCGTCGTCTTCCACACCTCGGCCAGGATGATCACCGCRATGCCCCAGACCTGCGAGCTCAGTGGGGTGGCGTCGCCGAAAAGGCCGGAGAGGTAGCCGGTGTCCGGCGTCCACGCGTACCGCCAGCCGAACGCGGCGACGACGGTCACGATCCMGTACGGGATGAGGATCACCGTGCGGATCAGCCCGCGACCGACGAGCGCCCGGTGCATGGTCAGCGCGAGCGCCAGGCCGAGCACGAACTGGATGGCCACCGAGATGACCGTGATGATGACGGTCACCGCGAGCGCCTGCCACCACAGCGACGACGAGAGCACGGTCCAGTAGTTCGCCAGCCCCACGAACTTCGAGTCGTCCGGGAACCGCAGGTCATAGCGCCGCAGCGACAGGTAGATCGCGTAGCCGATCGGGTAGGCCGTCACCGCGAGAATGACGATGACCGCAGGTGCGCACAGCGCCCAGCCGAGCCGCCGCTCCGCCCGCGCCCCCGCCGAGAGCGGCGCCTTCCGCGGTTTCGCCGGTGCCGGGTCGCCCGGTGCCTCTGTCACGTTCGTGGTCGCTTCCGCTCCGCTCACAGTCACGGCACCAGTCCCTTCGACTCGATGGCGTCGGAGATCGCGCCGCGCAGGTCGCCGAGCCGGCCGAGGCTCGCGGCCGACGGTGGTGACAAGGTGTGCGCGATCTGCAGCGACACACTCTGGTAGGCCGGCGTCTGCGGCCGGACGCTGGCGTTCTTCAGCGCCTGGTAGATAGCCGCCGCGAACGGGTAGCCACCATCGATGAACTTCTGGTCGGTGTACAGATCTTCGATCGTCGGCGGCAGGCCGCCGTCGACCGCGTCGCGGATCTGGTTGTCCCGCCCGGTCATGCACTCGATGGCCGCGGTCGCCTCGGCGCCGTGCCGGCTGTGGGCGCCGATCGCCAGGTTGTAGCCGCCCACCGTGGTGTGCGAGGGCTGACCGGCGACGAGCGAGGGCCACTGCGTCCAGCCGATCTGCTCCGCGAGCTTCGGGTTGTTCTGCCGCGCAGACGGATAGATGAACGGGTAGTTCAGCTGGAAGGCGGCCGTCCCGGTCTCGAACGCGAGGCGGTTGTCGTCCTCCTTCTGGTTCGACCAGGACGGGTCGGCGGCCGGCGAGTGCGCGAGGGCCCGGATCGCCTCGACCGCCTTTTCCGCCGGCGCGCCGAGCACGACCTTGGTGCCGTCGTCATTGAGGATCTGGCCGCCGGCGGAGGCCACCAGCGAGTTGAACAGGACCGTGTAGCCCTCGTACTGGGCGCCCTGCACCTCGACGTAGTCCGGTTTGCCTTCCGCCGCGAGCTGCTTCGCGTCCGCCAGCATCTCGTCCCAGGTCTTCGGCGGGTTCGGCACCAGGTCCTTGCGATACCAGAGGAGCTGGGCGTTGGTGTTCAGGGGCACGGCGTAAAGCTGGTTGTCCCAGGTACCGGTCTGGACCGCGACCGGCAGCATCCCGTCGGTGAGCCGCCCCGCCTCGGTGGCCGGGAACGGCACGATCCAGCCGGCCTCGGCGAACTCGGCGGTCCAGGTCACGTCCAGCGTGAGGATGTCCATCGAGGAGTCCTCGGCGGCGAGCCGCCGCACCAGCTGTTGGCGCTGCCCGTCCGAGTCGTTCGGCAGCACGTTGGTGCTGATGGTGTACCGGCCGTTCGACGCGGCCGAGCAGTCCGCCGCCGCCTTCGCGAACGAACCGGACGACTCGTTGTACACGTACCAGGTCAGCCGAACCGGGCCTTTACCGCCGCTCCCGTCGCCGGAATCCCCGCAACCGGCCAGCGCGGCCCCGGCGGCCAGCACCAGCGCTCCCACGACGGCCGCCGTAGACCGGCCCTGACGGGCGCCGAAACGCCGGCCAGGTCGACGAGGTCCACGGGGCCGACGGGATTGTCGAATTCTCATGGGCCGTGCTCACCACCCCACGTCGCATTACCAGGGGCGACGCGCGGGCGGAGGCGTTCATGGCCGGATGGTGTCCGTCCATGCCACCGACAACCGGGCCACGTCGTCCCGGATCGTGCATCCACCGGCCAGGTGGCCGACGGTGGCTCCGCCATTCCCAGGCGCATGAACGTGTAAACCCGGCGTCACGGGACTATTTCTAACAGTGTTCCTCTGGTAGCGCTAGGTGTACCGCACAGCCACGGCCGTCCCGGGCCGGCGGATCCCCGCCGCCCCGGGACGGCCGCACGTCGGTGTCGGCGTCGGCGTCGGCGTCGGATGGCGAAATCGGATGGCACAAGCAGTCCCGGCGGTCGGGTCTGGAATGCCGCCACGGCTGGCCGTTTCCGGTCGAGAGGACTCAGCTCCGGCCGGCGGGATGAGTCAGCCGCCGTGGCAGCAGACCTCCAGCTCCATCCCGTCCAGGTCGCGGAAGAACAGTGACCACTCGGACCCGAGCCGCTGGATCTCCCCGGTGTCGGCGCCCAGCTCGCGCAGCCTGTCGCGGGTGGTTTCGAGGGTCTCCAGGGAGTCGACCGCCAGGGCGAAATGGTCGATCGGGCCCCGGCCGCCCGCGCGGCGCCTGTCCCCGAGGATGTCGTCAGCCGGCGCCTCGAAGACGTTGAGCGCGGCACCCCCACCAAGATCGAGGATCACCATGCGCGGATGGTCGTCCCGCGCCGCCATCTCAAACGTCACCTCGGCCCCGAAGGCGTCGACATAGAACTTCACGATCCTGTCCATGTCAGGCGTCATTGTGGCGACGTGGTTGAACCCGGTTGTGATCGGCATCTGTGTCCTCGATTCGGTCTGTACCGGTCTCGATAGCGTCTGCGTGCTCGCTTCACACCGGATCTCAGTATGACGCTAAAACCTCAAGTCACCTTCAGCTCAACTCCGTCGGCGACGCGACGGTGCGACCGCGGGGTCGGGCGATGGACGGCGGGCGGGCCGCCGATGGCGACGGCGGGCGCGGGACGCGCTGTCGTGGCGTCAGCCGAGGGTGGACTCGGTGACCGACGGGCTGCCCGAGCCGAGGAAGAAGATGCCCCGGTAGCCGCGAGTCTCGAAACCCTCACTTGGGTTGTTCCGCAGCGTCGACTTCTCGATCGTGAGAGTTCCGGTGCGGTCGTTGCTGACGAAGAAAACCGCTCCGCCGCCCTCGGCCGCGCGGTTGCCCTCGACGACGCTGCCCGCGATCAGGACGCGGAACAGGTTGCCGTCGGTGTAGATCGCTCCGCCGCTGCCGCCACCCGGCGTGCCGCCGCGAGCCGGGTTCGCGCCGGACCCGATGGCCTCGTTGTCGCGAAACACGCTGTTCAGGACGGTCCACGAGACGCCGATGCTGCTCAGCGCGCCGCCGTTGGAGCAGGACCCGCCGACGAAGGTGCTGGCGACCACGTAGACCGGGCGGTCCTGGAACTGGTCCAGCACCCGGACCGCCGCGCCGCCGAGGTCGGGGCCCGTCTGGTCRCACCGGTTGTCGACGAACGCGGAACGCACGATCCTGAACTGCCCGCCACGAACGAAGATCGCCCCACCGCCGCCGCCCTCCACGTGGTCGCCGGTCGAATTGCCATCGGCGAACGTCAGGTTCTGCACGGTCAGGCTCGGGAGATCCTGGTCGTCGCAGTGCGAGGTGGTCCACCCCTGGGCCTGGTCGCACGTGTTCATGTAGAGAATGCGGTGCCGACCGCCGCCGCTCAGGGTGACCAGGCCTCCGCCGTCGAGGACGACCCGTGGGCTGGCCGCGTTCACCACCTTGGCCGTCGCGGTCATGGTGATGGTGACCGGAGCGGGACCGCAGGCGAAGGTGATGACTCCTCCGGCGGCGACGGCGGCCACCACCGCGTCGGAGGTACAGCTGGCCCGCGTTCCGTTGCCGACCACCCGGGTCGGGTGCGAGGTGTCGACCGCGGCCGCCTCGGCCGGGACGGCCGCCGTCCCGCCGGGATTTCCGACGGCGAGGTTTCCGACGGCGGCGTTTCCGTTTCCGGTGGCCGGATTTCCGGCCACCGGCCCGCCGGGACCCGGCCGGCCGGACGGGTCAGCCGCGGGGGGCGACGAGACCTGAGTGGACGACGAGACCAGCGGAGGGCTCGGGGCCGCGGCCTGCGCCGCGAGAGCCGTCGGAGCGGCCGTCACGCCGGCGGAGAAGGTGACCGCCGGGTCCGCGGTGGCGCCGCCTGAACCGCAGGCACCGACGCAGCCGACCAGCAGGCAGACCAGGACGACGACCGGCCAGGGCGGCGTCCGCGACCTGCCTGCCTTCGTTGCCATGCGCGCACGCTAGTCCGGCGAACGGGACTTCTCGAAGGCTACTTCGATCAACAGATACCCTACCCTAGATTTTCGGCCCTCGGCCGGTGGGCGCCGACGCTCTCGTGTCGTAAGCGGCCTGGGTAGCGGGCGGATGGTGTTTTCGAGGACTCACGAGGCGCGCGGCCGCGGGGATGGCGGATCTCCGAGGGGATGGCAGACCTCGAAGGGCGCGCTGCTGCCGCCCCAGTGCACGACGCGTCCCGACCAGAGMGGGACACAGTCGCCGACGGTCAGAGATCGGATGGCGGTTCCGTCATCGATACCGTTGCCGAAGCACCAGTCGTAATAGACATACGCATCCCTTGTCAGCCCGCCCGCGGCCAGGCGCAGCACTATCCCGGTGTCGCCCCACATGTCCCGCACGCAGGTCTCCGGCGCGTCCGGTCCACCGCCGACCGGCGCGGCCCGGATCGCCGCGAGCAGCGCCGCCGCGCCGGCCCCGCGGAACTGGTGGGAGGCCTGGAGCCCGGGGCTTCCCGCCGGGCGGTGCAGGTCGTACTGGCAGACCGCGATGGTGTCCACGGTGTCCAGCAGAGCCACGTCGAACGGTGCGGGCGGGCGGGCGAACCGGCCGGCCTGGATCGGCGAGCTGACGTCGCAGCCGTAGTGGTCGACAGTGGCCTGGCGGGCCGAGCCGATGATCCGCCCAGCATCGTCGAGGTGCGCGTCGTCCGCCAGGACGAACACCTTCGCCGAGCCAACCGTGCGAACGACGCGGGTCCAGCCGTCGGCGCTCACCCGCCCGTCCGGCGTCTCGTCGACGCCACCCGCCGCGGGGGTGGCGGCGAACCAGACGTGCGGGGCCCAGTGTTCGCGAGGCACCCCGCCGCCGTGCAGATCCAGGTTCTCGCCGCCGGAAACGCAACCGATCAACAGCTCGAACACGTCGCCGCCTCTGGTATCGACGTACGGCTGCTCGGGAAAGGAGGCCGGTTGTCCTCTGTAGGCGCACCAGTCGGCGCCGGGCGCCCGCGCATACCCCCAGGAGGCCGGGACCTGCACAACCATGTCGAGGAACGACTCGAACCGCCATCCCGGATCCGGTCGTGCCATCTCCTGTGGGGATGGTGGGCGCTCGGACCGGGCGGTCTCGCCGCCGTCCGCCCGCCCAACCGCGAACACCGTGCCGCCGACGATCAGCACGATGGCGACCGGTAGCCCCACCATCCAGAGCAGAGCCCGAGGCCCGCCGTGCCGGGCGGCGGCGAGGCGCTGGACCACGGAACGCGGACGCGGCACGCGGATCGGACGAATTCTCATGGCGGCCTCCCCCGCCTTCGACGCGCTGTCGCGAGCTTCGGTTCCAAATTTCAGCCGGCTCGGACGGCGCCGTCACGGCCCGGGGCGGAAGGTGGCAAAGATCCGCCACATCAGGGCCTGCTGGCCGTCCCAGTCGGTCTGCGGCATCCGCCAGCGCAGCGCGTATCCGTGGCCGTTGCGGACGACACCGAGATCCAGGACGTGGATGGTGCGCCCACCCGAGTTGAAGGTGAACTCCCAGATGGCGGCGCTCGCGCCGTTCCMGCCGTCGGCCGGGCGGATGGACAGGAGCCGATAGCCCGGTGACTGCGCCCGGACGCTTCCTTCCAGTGACCGCCAGGCGCCGATGGCGGACGGTCCGGCCGTGGCCTGGGCCTCGACCAACAGCTCCGGATAGCCGCTCGCGGGGGCGAAGACGGTTCGGTCGGCGCCGCGCGGGGAGGTCGACCACTCGCTCGGCACCGCGACCGACCAGCCGGATCCTCCGGAACGCGTGGTGTAGCCCTCCGGCGGCCGCGCCGGGGTGGTACTGGTCGGAATGAGTGCGCCGAGGCTGGTGTCGTAGTCCTGCGCCGGCGCCGCGTTCGTCCGTGGGTCGCCTGAGGCCGCGGAGCCGCCCGCGCTCGAAGGCGGGAGTGACGAGCTCGGTGTCGCCGGTGTCGGCGTCGGCGTCGAGGATGCGATCGGGCCGGACGAGGAAGACACCGGTCTCTGCGATGGCGGGGCCGCGGTKGGCGTGGCGGTGCCGTCGTCGGCGAGCGCCAGGCCCACGGTGGTCCCCACCGCCAGGAGCGCCGCCAGCACCGCCGCCGCGATCACTGACGCCCGTCGGCGCGAGCCGTTTCGCCTTCCATCAAGGGGTACCGGGACGGCGCCAGCGTCGTCTCGTTCGGCGTCGTCCGGTTCGGCGTCGTCCGGTTCGGCGTGGTCGGGTTCGGCGTGGTCGGGTTCGGCGTGGTCAGGTTCGGCGTCACCCGGCTCGGCGTCGGCGGGATCGGTGCCCTGGTCGGGTTCGACGCCCGCGTCGGCATCGGTGCCCGCGCCATGTCCGGCGAGGTCGCCGGGCTCGGCGACGGCGTCGGATTCGGCGGTCGCGTCGGGCTCGGCGGGCACCGCGGGCACGTTCGGTTCAGCAACGGCGTTCGGCTCGGCAACCGCGTTCGGCTCGGCGGTGGCGTCAGCCTCCGGTTCGTCCGCGCTGGCCGCGTCGACCATGTTGACCGTGCCAGCCACGTTCGCCGGGCCGGCGCTGTCGACGTTCGCTCCATGGTCCGCTGCACTGTCGGCCGCCAGGTCCGGTCCGGCGCCATTCGGCTGCCCCGGACGGTGGCTGTCGGCGAGGATCTCCAACCACGGGTCGGACCGGTCGGCCTCGCGGGGACGGGAGGGGCGCCGAGCGAGCGCGGCCCGTCTGGTGTGTCTGCGCCGCCCGCCCGCGGCGGACGCCGCGCCGTCCAGGACCTCGTGAAGATGACCGCGGATCTGCGCGAGCGACGGCCGCCTGTCGGGGTCGGCGTCCAGCATGTGATCGATGACGCCGCGTAGGAAGCCCGCGTGGGTGAACGGGCGCCTGCGGTTCTCCACGACGGCGGTCAGGGTCGCCAGCGCCCCCTTGCCCTCGAACGGGGGCGCGCCTTCGACGGCGGTGAACAGGGTCGCTCCCAGCCCCCAGACGTCGCTGGCGTTCACGGCCCGCGCACCGCGGACACGTTCCGGGGCGATGTAGGCCGGCGAACCGATCAGCGTTCCCGCGTTCGTCAGAGTTGTTTCGCCGTGACTGACCGCGATGCCGAAGTCGGTCAGGCGTGACTGGCCGTCGGCGGTGACCAGGACGTTGCCTGGCTTGACATCACGGTGGATGATGCCGGCGTTGTGAGCGGCCTCGAGCGCGTAGGTCAGGCTGATGCCGATACGGGCGACCCGCTCAGGTGCCAGTCGTCCGGAGTCCGCGATGAGCTGGGACAGCGAGACGCCGTCGATGTACTCCATGACGATCCAGGAACGCCTGTCCGCCTTGAGCACGTCGTAGACCGCCACCAGCCCCGGATGCCGCAGTCGAGCCGCGGCGCGTGCCTCGCGCATCACCCGCTGTTCGGCGAGGTCGAGTTCGGCCGCCGACCCCATGGGCGGTAGCCGAACCTCCTTGATCGCCACCGGGCGGCGCAGCAGAACGTCCTCACCCTCGTGGACGGTGCCGCCACCGCCGCCACCGATCACTCTGCCCAGCCGGTACCGACCGCCCAGATACCCTTCCGTGCCCTGTCCGTCGGGGGCACCGGTGGTCGGCATCGCTTGACCCGCTTTCAGCGATCTTCTTGGGATTTACGGTTCACTTACCCAACGGCACAACGGACAACACGCACGTTACCCAGTCACCGTCGTCGGCATGCGCCGCGCGGAAACGGTGCCCTGGTCGCCGAGACCGTCGCGAACGCGACCCCTCGCCAGGGTCGAACGCGCCCCCTCGCCGGGGTAATGTCTTTCACAGTTCGTCGGGGTACGCCCCGACCGTGACCGTGGAGGACGCCATGCCTGCCCCGGGTTGATACCCGGGTCACCGGCTTCCTTCGGTGTGCCCGGGTTCCGTCTTCGCAACGACCCCGTGATCATGCACACCTCGAACGGAGCACCAGCGTTGTCCGATCCAGACTGGTACCGAACCTTCTTCACCGAACTGCCGAACGAGTTCTGGCGCCGGGCCGCCGCCCCCGCCTGGACCGTCGCCGACGTCGACTTCATCGTGTCCGAGCTCGGGCTGGCTCCCGGCTCGCGGATTCTCGACGCACCGTGCGGCAGCGGCCGGCACAGCCTGCTGCTCGCCGCCCGGGGCCACCGGGTAAGCGGCGTCGACATCTCGACGGAGGCGGTCACACACGCCCGCGCGGCGGCCGCCGCCGCCGGGCTCGACGTCGATTTCACCGTCGACGACATGCGCAACGTTCCACGGACCGGCGCGTTCGACGCGGCCGTGTGCCTGGGCAACAGCTTCGGATACCTCGATCCGGCCGGCACCGCGGAGTTCGTCGCCGCGCTCGCCGGTGCCGTGCGCCCCGGCGGCGGGCTCGTCATCGACTTCAGCGCCACGGCGGAGTCGGTCCTACCGGGCTTCACCGGCGAGCGGGACGTCATGCGGACCGGTGACATCGAGGTCGAGACACGCACCGAGTACGACCTGGCTGAGAGCCGGCTGCTCAGCCAGTACACCTTCCGCCGCGGCAGCCAGGTCCTCGACGCGACGGCAGTGCACCACATCTACACCAGCGGTCAGCTGACCGGATTCCTGCGAGCGGGCGGCTTCACCGTGACCGGCCGGCACGCCGGCCCGGACGGCGCCCCGTACGAGCTGGGCTCTCCTCGCCTGCTCCTCCTCGCCCGCCGCTGACCCACCCCATCGCCGGCCGTGCGGGACACCGTCCCGCACGGCCGGCACCCGGGGCCGTTGCGCCGTGACCGCCAGCCGACATCTGCGCACCGGCGTCTGGACGGACAATTACGATCTCCGACGTGGCAGCGGTCACGGTTAGAACCGGGCGCCGCCCTCGGCGGCGGCCGGTGCCGGCATGGCGGGGCGGCAGCCGGACTCCGGGGGTGTGTTCGCGGGCCAGGCCCGACACCCGGGCCATCGTGGTGGCCGTGCTGGCGTTGTTCGTCGTTACCGCGCTGGCCGCCTGCGGCACCGTGTCGAACCCGGTGCCGGACGTCGCCCGACCGATGGCGGCGCCGAGCGCGCCGGTGCTCGCGGTCCCCGGACCGTCCACCGCGTCGCCGGGGTGCGGGGACCCGACCRCCAGCCTGCGGCCACCGGCCGTCCTTCCGAGCCCTGGCGCGATGCCGCCCGGTTCCTATCTCGAGACGATCGCCAAGCGCGGATATCTGACGGTCGGGGTGCGGCTGGACACGCCGCCATTCGACTCGCTCAATCTCGACACCAATCAGTTCGAAGGCTTCGAGATCGACATCGCGAAGCTGGTCGCGGCGGCCATCTTCGGCCCGGTGGACGTGGACAAGCACGTGAGGTTCCGCGCGCTGACCGCGGCCGAGCGGATCTCCCTGGTGCAGAAGGGGGAGCTCGACCTGACCACCGCGACGATCACCGTCACCTGCGGCCGGCTGGCTCAGGTGGACTTCTCGTCCGTCTACTACCTCACCGCCAAGGCGGTCATCGTCCAGCGCGGGTCGGGTTTCCGCGGGCTGGACGACCTCGGCGGACACCGGGTCTGCGCGGCCAGCGGCACCACGTCGATCCAGCGGGTCGTCGACGCGCCGTCGCACCCCGTCCCCGTACCGGTCGCCAACGCCGCCGAATGCCTGGTGGCGTTGCAGAACGGCTCCGTCGACGCCGCGGTGAACGACGAGATCGTGCTGGCCGGAATGGCCGCGCAGGACCCGGAGACCGAAATCGTCGGCCAGGGGCCCGACGACGTGCCGGTGGCCGCCGCCATAAGCAAGGCGCACCCGGATCTCACCCGGTTCGTCAACGGCGTGCTCGCGGCGGCCACGCGGGACGGCACGTGGACCAGCATCTACAACCAGCGGCTGCTGGCCGAACTGCACCGCCCGGCGCCGGTGCCGCCGGCCACCCGTTACCGGGACTGACGGCCGAGGGCACGGTCGTGTCCGCGCTGCCGCACGAGGGCGGCATGCGGTACCGGGTCGTGGTTCGGGGGGCCGACGGAAAAGGACCTGATCAGGGCACCTCGCCGGCGGCCTACCCGACTCTGTGGGGGCCGGCGGGTGAAACTCCCGCTGGCCACCCGGAATCCGATGCTGGAGATCAGTTTCGGATGGGCAGGATCACYGCCGAGGGGTGGGCCGGGTCGTGGTACACAGATTGATCGGCGGCGCGCAGCGCGGTGGCGGTGGCGTGGGGTTCGCCGGTTCCGGGGTTGCGGGCGTAGCGGGGGAAGGCGCCGCTGGAGACCTGGACCCGGATGCGGTGGCCGCGCTTGAACCGGTACGCCGTCGGCCACAGCCGTACTGACGCACAGGAGATCTGACTGGCGACGGTCAGGCTGGCCAGACCGTCGCAGAGGTTGTGGGAGCGGCCGCGGGGGTCGACGTCACAGAGGCGGACGAAGACGTCCGCGTACGCGAGGCTGGAGCGGAACCAGATCTCGGCGCTGACCTCTCCGATGACCTCGACGTCCTCGTCGAGCGGCGCAGTGGTGTAGGTGAGCACGTCCGGGCGGGCCTCCAGCGCCCTGTTGTCAACGGACCCGCTGTCGCGGGTCATGCGCACCCCGCCGACCGCTGGGGTCGGATCGGCTGGGTCGTAGCGGTAGGTGTCCGCCGCCGATTCACCGGAGGGCTCGGTCGACAGTGCGCCGCCAGGCTGGAGGTGGTATCGCCGTGGTGAGTAGCCCTTCGGCGGCCAGGAGTCGAAGTCGCGCCAGGCACCTTCGCCCATCACGTACAGGCGCACCGGTGCGCGGTCCGGGGACTGCTCGCCGCGCGCATGGGCGAGGCCGAACGTGATGGCCTCCCGCAGCGGCGTGCCGTCGCGGGCCACGTGTACCCAGGGACCGACCGTCAACTGGGCCGGCCGGCCGGCCGCCTGCAGGATCTGGAAGTCACGAAGCTGGCCGGGCAGGAAGATGTCGAACCAGCCGCCGACCGAGCAGACCGGAACGGTCGCGTCGGCCAGCCGGTGCCGGTGGTCGATCCCGGCCCACCGAGGCGCGTCCGGGTCATGGGCGAGGATGTCCTGGAGGTAGTCCGACCGGTGGCCGAGGGCGGCGATGTCGGCGTCGGCGAGCGGAACCGTGGACAGCGCGCGGCGAACCATTCTCGCCCCGAGAAGCTGCCGGACGATCGCCCACCGGCGTTCCTGGCCGGCGACCATGACACCCCAGTTGAACGGCGTCTCCAACGACATTCCGTCCTTCCGCAGGAATTCCAGCGTCAGGGCGGACTCGGTCATCAGCGTGATCATCGCCTTGACCTCGGGCGGGAGACGGTCGGCCACCGCCCACTGCACGTAACCGAGGTAGCTTGCGCCGAAGAGCACGATCGAGCCGGCGAACCAGGGCTGCTTGACCAGCCAGTCCAGCGTCGCCAGGCCGTCATCCCGCTCCTGCCGTAACGGGTCGAACACGCCGCCGGAACCGAACGTGCCCCGCACGCTCTGGATCAGCACCTGAAACCCGCGTTCGGCCAGCGGCCTGGCCATGGCCGAGCCGACTATTCCCCGCCGGCCGTAGGGCGAGCGCAGCAGAGCGATGGGTAAGGACTCGCCCCCAGCACGCGGTGCCCACCGGTCCGCCAGCAGTTCGACCCCGTCCGGCATCGACACCCGAAGATCCCGCTGAACGACCAGGTCCCGGGTAGACGGCGGGGGAAGCTTCAACTGGCGCTGAATGAGACGACTGCTCAGGTTCACTGGCTGCTCCAGGTCATGCGTGGTGGTGGGCCGTTTTTCCCTTTCGCGGGCGCGGTCACGCGGGGAATCGGACGTAGTCGAACTCGACGGGCGTGTTGTTGATCCCATGCTTCGGGGGCGTAAGCCAGCTGGCGAACTGGCCGGGATCGAAGATGGGCCCCATGAGCCCGGACACCTGTGCCATGTCGTCGGCCGTCGGCAGCCAGTCGCCGAGCCGGGCGTGCCAGGCCGCCTCGTCGAGGATCTCGCCGTCCGGCGAGATCCGGTGGCCGACAAACGCGCCGACGGCGCGGTTGAAGCCAATGTGCGGCAGCGTCAGCCGAACGTCGACGCCGGCGTCCGCGAGCGCCGCGTTCCAGCGCCGCACGCCGGTGGCGCAGTCGGCCGCGTATTCATTACGCAGGTCCAGGTTCAAGCCGGTGAGCATCGGCACGGTGCGCGTGGTGAACGCGCCGTCGCGGACCTCCGGCACCTCAAGGATGGCCTCGGTGAGCACGTGGTCGTCGCGGCGGCGGGTCTCCAGCCAGCGGCCCTTGAGCCCGGTGGTGAAGTAGGACGCCACGTTCGACGACGTCTCCGAGCCGAACAGGTCCAGCGACACCGAGTAGTGGAAGTTGATGTACTTCTGGATGACGGACAGCGGGATGCCGCCGTGCCTCCACAGGTCGTCGGTGCCGTGCGCCCGCATCAGCTCAGCGGTCCGCTCCACCACGCGCTGTACGCCGGTGATGCCGACGAACATGTGGTGGGCCTCTTCCCTGAGCATGAACTCGCAGGTGCGGGCGAGCGGGTCGAAGGCGCTTTCCTTCAGCGTGCCGAGCTGGTACTTGCCGTCGCGGTCGGTGAAGTAGGTGAACATGAAGAACGCCAGCCAGTCGGGCGTCGCCTCGTTGAACGCKCCGAGGATGCGCGGCCGGTCGGAGTCACCGGAGTTGCGGCTCAGCAGCGCCTCGGCCTCCTCCCGGCCGTCCCGGCCGAAGTAGGCGTGCAGCAGGTAGACCATCGCCCACAGGTGGCGGCCCTCCTCGACGTTGACCTGCAGCAGGTTGCGCAGGTCGTAGAGGCTGGGCGCGGTCGCCCCCAGGTGGCGCTGCTGCTCGACGGAGGCCGGCTCGGTGTCCCCCTGCACGACGATGAGCCGGCGCAGATCCGAGCGGTACTCGCCGGGAACCTCGTTCCAGACCGGCTCACCCTTGTGCATCCCGAAGCCGATTTTCTTGTCGGGGTCGCTCTCGGCCAGGAAAATACCCCAGCGGTACTGCTCCATCGGCACGTGGTCGAAGTGCGCCCAGCCGTCCCGGCCGACGGCGACGGCGGTGCGCAGGTAGACGTCCCGGGTGGGCAGCGCGGGCCCGAGCCGGCGCCACCAGTCGAGAAACGCCGGCTGCCAGCTTTCCAGCGCCCGCCGCAGGCGGCGGTCGCCGGCGAGGTTGACGTTGTTCGGGATGCGCTGCGTGTAGTCGACCGGGCTGAGCGGCCCGGCGGGCGCCGGCGCGGCACCGACGGCCACGGCCGCGTCGGGAGTGGTCACGATCAGACCCGCTTCCTGTCGTAGTCGGCGCGGCGGCCGGTGCCATAGCGCCCCAGGGCGCCGTTCGGGCCGGCGGCGTTCGGCCGCTGGAAGATCCAGTTCTGCCAGGCGGACAGCCTGCCGAAGATCTTGGTTTCGAAGGTCTCCGGGCCGGCGAACCGCAGGTTGGCCTCCAGGCCCGTGAGCGCGTCTGGGGAGAAGCTGGCGCGTTCGGAGAGCACCAGGCGGATCTCGTCGTCCCAGTCGAGGTCGTCTGGCGTCGCCGTCACGAGACCGGCCCGCGCCGCCTCGGCGGCAGCCAGGTCCGTGCCCGCCGTGGCGAGCGCGCCCTCGAGCGCGGCCGGGTCGCCCCGGAACCGGACGGCCAGCCGGCTGACGCCGGCCGACGTCGGCAGCGGCCCGGCGTTGAAGCCGTCAAGCCGGAGGACAGCGGCGGGTGCCGGGTCGTCATCCTCGGTGAACTCGCCGTCGAGCATGTACTGCCGGTCGGCCGCCAGCGCGAGCTCCAGCAGGCTTCCGACGAAGCAACTACCCGGCTCGACCAGCGCGATCAGGCTGCGCGAGCTGGCGTCCAGGCGGCGAAGTGTCCGCTTCCAGAACTGGATGACCTCGTTGACGAGCCAGTCGTCGCGGTGCGCGAGCAGCAGCTCGTCGACGGCGGCGACCGCCGCCGGGTCGCCCTCGGTGCGCAGCACCCAGGTGCCGACGGACAGCTCGTTGACCCGCAGCCGCAGGACCGCGTCGTCCAACGCGCGGGCGACGGCCAGCGGCCAGCAGCCGGCGCCCTGGGTGTGCACGTCCTCGAGCGAGGCCGGGGTCGCCGCCGGCCCGGTGCCCGGCCCGAGGACGGTCAGGTACGCCGTCGACGACGCCCGGTCGACGACGACCCGCAGGTGGTCGTAGCTGGTCGTGTCCCCGTCGACGGCGCGGCGCAGCGGCGTGAGCCGGATCCCGGCCGCGGCATCCGGCCGGGGCGAGCGGGCGACGGCGGCCTCGACGCGGGCAGCGAGCGCCGCGCCGAACCCACCCGGAGGCACCGCCTCGTCGACGAGGCCCCAGGCGACGGCGCGGGCGCCGCGCACCCCCTCGGCGGTGGTCGCGAAGACGTCGGCGAGGTCGCGGCGCACGGCCCGCTTGTCGACCATCCGGGTCAGCCCGCCGGTGCCGGGCAGCACCCCGAGCAGCGGGACCTCGGGCAGCGAGACCGCCGACGAGCCGTCGTCGACGAGCAGGATCTGCTCGCACGCCAGCGCGAGCTCGTAGCCGCCGCCAGCCGCCGTGCCGTTCAGTGCGGCGAGATAGGTCTGACCCGAGTGCGCGGTCGCGTCCTCCATGCCGTTACGGGTCTCGTTGGTGAACTTGCAGAAGTTCACCTTCCAGGGGTGCGACGACTGGGCGAGCATCCGGATGTTCGCGCCGGCGCAGAACATCCGCTCCTTGCCGCTGGTGACGACGACGACCTTGACCCCGGGGTGCTCGAAACGAAGCCGCTGGGTCGCGTCGTACAGCTCGATGTCGACGCCCAGGTCGTAGCTGTTCATCTTCAGCTCGTAGCCGGGCACGATCCCGCCGTCCGGGTCGACGTTCAGGGCCAGCGTCGCGACCGGCCCGTCGACCGACARCCGCCAGTGGCGGTACCGGCCGGGCTCGGTGTCGAACGACACCGCCACGGGGCCCGCAAGCTCCGCGGACGGGGTCGCCGCGTCGGTCACGGTCATCCGGCCTCCCAGTTTGCTACACAACTGTGCGCATGATGCACCGATTGTGTAGCCAGTCATCGGGCGGGCGCAAGAGCCCGGTCACGGCCCGCGCCCTCGCCGGCGGCGCTGGAACTGGGGCGGTACCTGGCACGATGGGACGCCCAGAGGAACGAGCCGGCCATGGGAGGTGACGAGATGACCTCGCTGGACGGCCGCGTGGCGCCCACGGAGATCACCCGGCGCCGCGAGGTCGGCACGGCCAGCGCCCGCAGCCTGCTGCTGACCGTGCTCGGCGAGTTCGTGCTGCCGCAGGACGCCCCCGTGTGGACGTCGACGCTCGTCCGGCTGCTCGGCGAGCTGGGGGTCGAGGAGAAGGCGGCCCGTCAGGCGCTCATGCGCCTGGCCGGCGACGGCTGGATCGTCGCCGACCGCCACGGCCGGCGGGCGCGTTGGAGCCTGACACCCGCGGGAGAGCGGCTGCTGGCCGACGGCACCCGGCGGATCTACTCCTTCGCGGCCTCGGTACGCCAGTGGGACGGGACGTGGCTGCTGCTGTCGGTGGACGTGCCCGAGGGGGGGCGCGCCCTGCGCCAGAAGCTGCGTACCCGGCTGGCCTGGGCCGGCTTCGGGCAACTGCCGGGCGGCCTGTGGATCTCGCCGCGGCCCGAGCGGGAGGAGGAGGCGGCGCGGGCGCTGGCCGACCTGGGGCTGGGCGACGCCGCGCTGTCCTTCCGGGCCCGCTCCGGCGCGGTCGGGGCGCCCGACGCGATGGTCCGCCAGGCCTGGGACCTCGAGGAGCTCGCGCACGACTACGACGAGTTCCTGCGCGCCGTTACGTCGCTCGAGCCGGACGGGCCCGGCCAGACGCTCGCCTACCAGGTCCGGCTGGTCCAGGAGTGGCGCCGCTTCCCGCTACGTGACCCCGGCCTGCCGCGCCAGTTCCTGCCGGTCGAGTGGAGCGGCGAGGTGGCGGCCGACCTGTTCCACCGCCGGCACGCCGCCTGGGCCGGCCTTGCCTGGACCGGCTGGCGCGCGCTCGCCGCCGAGTGATCGCGGCGGGTTGTCCCTGGTGGCCACAACCTGCTACACACATCGGAATTTGATCCGTTTACCTGTAGTTCTTTTCCGCCGGCTGCCCTATCCTTTGAGCCGCCATCGTCCGGACGCCCCGTCGCCCTTGCCAAGGAGCGACGCAGGAGGCCAGCGCATGACCACGACGTCCTCACCAGGCCAGTCCGCTCTCGCCGGGACCGCGGGGTTCAACGCCTACGACTGGCTGTTACGCCGGCGCGCCGCCGACGATCCGGCGAGACGGGCCGTCATCGCCGTCGACGCCGCCGGCCGCGCGCGGGAACTCAGCTACGGCGACCTCGACGCCCTGGTCGCCCAGTGCGGGGCMGGGCTCGTCGCCGCCGGCCTGCGCCGCGAGGAGCGCTTCGTCCTGTGCATGGCGGACGGGCCGGAGCTGGTGGCGCTGTTCCTGGCCGGGCTGCGCATCGGCGCGGTCCCGGTGCCCGTCAGCACGATGCTCACCGGCAAGGACCTCGCGACCATCCTCGCCGACAGCCTCGCCCGGCTCCTCGTGGTCAGCGCGGAGTTCGCCGCCACCGCGCACGCGGCCGTGGCCGACCTCTCGGGCGCGGCCACCCCGCCGGTCCGCCTGGTCGTCGCCGGCGGCGCGCCAGCCGCCGCCGCGCCCGGCGCGGCCGCGGCGTCGACCTTCGAGAAGTTCCTCGCCGCGGGCAGCGGTGAGCGGGTGCCGCTCGCCGACACGCGCTACGACAGCCCCGGGTTCTGGCTCTACACGTCCGGCACCACCGGCACGCCGAAAGCGGCGATGCACCGCCACGGGTCGCTGCGCGACACCGTCGACACCTACGCCACCGATGTGCTCGACATCCGGCCCGACGACGTCACCTTCTCCGTCGCCAAGGTCTTCTTCGCCTACGGCCTGGGCAACAGCCTGACCTTCCCGTTCGCTGCCGGGGCGACGACCGTCCTCGCCCACGCGCGGCCGAACCCGACGGCCGTCGCCCGGGTCGTCACCGAGCACCGGCCGACGCTGTTCTTCGCTGGCCCGACGTTCTACGCCGCGCTCCTCGCCGCCGACCTGCCCGCCGACACCTTCGCCAGCGTCCGCCTCGCGGTGAGCGCCGGCGAGGCCTGCCCCGCCGACCTGCTGCGCCGCTTCCAGCGGCGCTTCGGCATCGAGGTCCTCGACGGCATCGGCTCCACCGAGATGCTGCACATCTTCCTGTCCAACCGCCCCGGCCGTGTCCGGCCCGGCACCACCGGAACGCCCGTCGCCGGCTACGACCTGCGCCTCGTCGACAGCGACGGCCGCCACGTCACGCCCGGCGAGCCCGGCCAGCTGATGGTCCGCGGCCGCTCGGCGGCCAGCGGCTACTGGTGCCGCGCCGACATCTCCCGCCAGGTGTTCGAGGGCCCGTGGACCCGAACCGGCGACATATATGTCGAGGACGAGGACGGCTACTACACCTGCCTCGGCCGCACCGGCGACGTCCTGAAGGCGGGCGGCATCTGGGTCTCCCCCGGCGAGGTCGAGGAACGGCTACGGGCCCACCCCGCGGTCGCGCAGGCCGTCGTCGTCGCGGTCACCGACCACGACGGCCTGGAGACCCCRGTCGCCTGCGTCGTCCCGGCCCCCGGCGAGCAGGTCGGCGAGGCCGACCTCGTCGCCTTCTGCCGCGAAGGACTCGCCGCATTCAAGCGCCCCCGCCGCGTGTTCGTCCTCCCTGAGCTCCCCCTCACCGGCACCGGCAAGATCGCCCGCTCCCAGGTCCGCCATCTGGCCACCACCCTGATGACCAACCCGGACGAGCCCACCACGCCCGCCGAGCCGTCCCCGCTCACCACCGCCAACTGACCCGGCGACGTTCCATGAGCGTCCCGCGGGCCGCTTTCCAGTCGAACTACGGGCGCGCTGGCCGACAGCTGACAGCTGACAGCTGACAGCGCGACGTGCCTGCCGTCGCAGTAGCTGTCGCCCGGCGAAGGCACTGCCGTCGACAACACCGTCGTTCCTCATCCCACCTGGGAGCACACGATGACCCACCGATCCGGTCCTGAGATCTCCATCGTCGCGACGCCCCCGGCGACGAGATGGACGATGCGCGGGCAGCATGCGAGGAACCTCCTCGACGGGCTGCCTTCCGTGCGGGCGCGGTATCGGCGGGCGGGCCTGCGCCTGACCGCCTTATCCGCCCTGGCCGCGAGCCTGTTCCTGACTGCCGGATGTGGGAGCGGTGGCGACAACAGCGACGAGAACCCGCCAGCGGACAGCGCCCCGAGCACGGCCGGGGTGCTCGGGCCGGCGGCCCCGGCCCAGGGGACCCCGGTCCGGATCGGAACAATCTCGGACGGCAAGACCCCCTTCGGGGACGTGTCCATCCAGTTCCACGTGGCCGACGCCACCATCAAGTACCTGAACGAGCACCGCTCTGGCATCGCCGGCCGGCCTATTCAACTGGTCACGTGTGAGGCCCAGGCGGACCCGAGCAAGAGCATCGACTGCGCGAACCGCATGATCCAGGAGAACGTCGTCGCCGTCGTCCTGCCCGAGCTGACAGCGATGGATGACGTCTGGAGGACGCTGCACGACGCGAAGATGCCGGTGATGCTCTTCGGCGCGAGCAGCTCGACGCTGCTGGCCGACACCGAGTCGACCTTCACCCTGGGTGATCCGCTGTTCGGCCGGGTGAGCCTGCCCATCCAGCTCGCGAAGGACTCCGGCGCCACCAAGGTGACGGCGATCGTGATCGACGTGCCGGCCGCGCTGAGTCTCTATGACACGATCGCGCCGCCGATATTCGAGGAAGCCGGCATCGGCCTCAAGGTCGTCCGGGTTCCCCCGGGCACCCCCGACATGACGCCCCAGCTGCAGAGCCTGGCCGCCAGCGACCCCGGAGTCGTGCAGATCGTGGGGAACGACGCGTTCTGCATCAGCGCGTTGAACGGTCTGCGGGCGATCGGATTCAACGGCAAGATCACCGCTATCGCGCAGTGCATCACCGACGCGACCCGCCGGGCGGTGCCGGCGGACATGCTCGAGGGGATAGCCGTCGCCGCCGCGACGCCGATCGGAACGGACAACCCGTCGACACGCCTTTACAACGCCGTCGTGGAAACCTACGGCAACGGCATCGACACCAGCTCGGCCGGCGGGGTGAGCATGTTCATCGCGCTCGCCGGCTTCCAGGCGGCGACCGAGGGGATCTCAGGGAGAGACATCACCCCGGAGGCCATCGTCGCTGCAATCAAGGCGATGCCGGAGAAGGAGCTGCCGGGCGCGGGCGGCTTGCGGTTCCGCTGCAACGGCAAGGCCAGCCCGACAGCGCCGGCGATCTGCGTCCGCGGCGGGCTGATCACCACCCTGAACGCCAAGGGCCAGCCCACTGACTATAAGGCGGTCGGTTCCTCTCCCATCGGAGGCTGAGGGGCTCTGTTGTGTTGTCTGGGCGCAGCGGTTGGGCCGACCGGTCAGGCATGATCGCCGCTGGGCGGAGTTCCGGGCCGCGACGCCTGTCGAGGGCGGCGCGCCGGGGCATTAACAGTTTCCCAACTTTGGCACATATGCCGGGCGAAATAGCAGCAGCCAGTAGCATGTGGGACATCTGGGGGCATTCGGGGACCGCGGTCATGACGGCAGATTCCAGAACCGGCTCGGGGGCCGGCCGGTCGTGTGGACGGGCCACCGCCTGAGAACGGCAGAGAGACAGTGGACGACGGCGAACGCGCGCATGGAGCCGGCCCGAAGGATCTCGGTGCCGAGACCGACGCCTTCCTGACCGCGTGGCGGAGCTTTCCGGCCACGTCCCCGCCGTCGCTGGCCGCGCTTCGGCGCCTTGCCGCCCGGCGGCCACCCCCGAGGGCGGCGGCCGATCGCCGTGACGACCGACGTTCCTCACCCGGCGCCGCGCCGCCGTATGCCACGCCGCCGTATGCCACGCCACCGGGCGCCGCACCGCCGGCCCCGGCCCCGGGGCCGGCCGGGGCGCCATCGGGGCGGGCTCGCCCGGCCCAGCCGATGGCGTCGACCCCGCCGAGGCCCGACGACGTGGCCGAACCCGGACCGCCGAACACCTACGCCGCGAACGACGGTGCCACGGTCTTCGTCGGACGGCTCAGCCGGGACGCCCAGTTCCGCGTCCTCGGCCGCCGGGCCGCGGTCCTGGCCGCCGTGCTTCTCCTGGCCGTCGTCGGTTCGGTCACGGCGGCGGCGGTGCTCGTCCGATGAGTCTGAACAACCACCGACAACCCTCTGGGAGAGCGTGTGTCCGAGCAGCCAGTGTCGCCGGCCGAGGTGGCGTGGTTCGCGCAGCGGTGCGACCTGGTCGTCCGCAACGTCGAACGCGTCATCCGCGGCAAGACGGATGTCATCCGGCTGGCTGTGCTCTGCCTCGCCGCCGAGGGTCATCTGCTCATCGATGACGTGCCGGGCGTGGGCAAGACGTCGATCGCGAAGGCGCTGGCGAGGTCGATCGCTGGCACGATGCGCCGGATCCAGTGCACGCCGGACCTRCTGCCGACCGATGTCACCGGCGTCAACATCTGGAATGCCGACACCAGGAAGTTCGAGTTCCAGCCCGGCCCCGTGTTCGCGAACGTCGTACTCGCCGACGAGGTGAACCGGGCGTCACCGAAGACGCAGTCCGCGCTGTTGGAGGTGATGGAGGAACGGCAGGTGACCCTCGACGGAACCGCCTACCCGCTGGAGCGGCCCTTCCTGGTCATCGCCACCCAGAACCCGGTCGAGCACGGCGGCACCTTCGACCTRCCCGAGGCGCAGATCGACCGGTTCATGATGCGCCTCGCGGTCGGCTACCCGAGCCACGAGGCGGAGGTGGACATGCTGGCCAGCCGGTCGGCCGGCCAGTCGGTCGAGGACCTGGCGCCGGTGGTGTCCGCCGCCGATGCGCAGCTGATGACCGCGACGGTGCGGCGCGTCCACATAAGCCGCGACCTGCTCAGCTACGTCGTGACGATCGTGGACGCCACCCGCCGGCGCGGCGAGCTCCGGCTGGGCGCGAGCCCCCGCGGGGGTCTCGCGCTCGTCGTCGCGGCGCAGGCGCACGCGGCGGCCGAGGGACGCGCCTTCGTCATTCCCGACGACGTCAAGACGCTCGCCCCGCATGTTCTCGGGCATCGGCTGCTCCTGCGCCCGGAGGCCGAGCTGAACGGCGTGACCGCCGAGAAGGTGCTCGGCTCGATTCTCGTCGGGATCCCGGTACCCGGCGAACGGCCGGCCTTCCGATGATCACTCGCTCCGGGCTCCTCATGGCCGCGCTCGCGGTGGCCCTGGGTGTCGCCGGCTTCGTCCTGCGCTACCCGGAGTTCGTCGTCATGTCGGCCGCGGCCACGCTGGCGCTCGTCGTCGCCTGCGGCTGGCTGTTCGTGGCCCCGGACGTCGTGATCAATCGTGAGATCCGCCCGGCCGGGGTGGTGGAGGGCGAGCCGGCTTCCGGCGTCCTCACGGTCACCAACGTCTCCGGGCGGCGCTGCCCGCCGCTGCGGGCCGCCGAGCGCGTCGCCGGCACGTCGATCGGCATCGCGCTTCCCAGCCTCGCGGCCGGGGCCGGAACCCAGCGCGGTTACGCGATCCCCACCGGGCGGCGCGGGGTGTTCGAGATCGGCCCGCTGGTCGTCGGCCACAGTGATCCGCTGCGGCTCATCCAGCTGCGCCGGGAGCTGCCCGGGCGCTCGACCCTGCGGGTGCGCCCGCGGGTGCTCGCCGTCGCGCCGCTGCCGACCGGGGGGTCGTTCGAGCTCGACGGGCCGGCGGCGCGTGAGGCACCGCTGGGCGGTGTCGCGTTCCACTCGCTGCGGGAGTACGTGCGCGGCGACGACCGGCGGCTCATTCACTGGAGGTCCTCCGCCAGGGTCGCCAAGCTCATGGTCCGGCAGAACGTCGTGCCCAACGAAATGACCATGATGATCGTGCTGGACACCAGCGCCGCCCCGTACGCCGACGACTTCTTCGAGGACGCGGTGCGGATAACCTCGTCGCTGCTCGCCGCCGGGCTCACCCGGGGCTTCCCGGTCGAGCTGTGGACCACCGGCCGAGGACGCCTCGCGGCCGGCCGGGACAGCGCGGCCGGGGAGGCGATGCTGGACCTGCTCGCCGAGGTGACGCCGCGGGCCGACGACCCTGGCCTGGCCGCGTTGGCGGCCATGGCGCCGGGCACCTCCGGCGTCGCGCTCGGGGTCGTGACGGGTCAGCCGCCGCCGTCGGCGCTGGGCGCCGTGTCGACCGTGCGGCCCCGGTACGCCATGGTCAGCCTCGTCCAGGTCGGTGAGCTGTTCGGCCGGCCGGCGCCGTCGGTGCCCGGGGCGCTCGCGGTCAACGTGCGGACCAGCGACGAGTTCGCGGCCGTCTGGGGTTCGCGGGCGCGCCGATGACCGCGCTGACCACACCGGTCCCGTCCCCCACGCGGACCCAGTCCCCCACGCCGCTCACCACCGGCCGTCGCCTCCGGCCGGGCGACGTGCTCCTGGCCGGGGCGTCGATGCTGCCCGCCGCGGTCGCCCTCGGCGCGCTGTTCGACGGCTACCGCTACCTGGCGCCGCTGGCCGGCGCCGTCGCCGTCGCGGCGGTCGCCGGCGCCGTCGCGGCCCGGCGGCTGGCGACGGTCGAGCTGGTCTGTCTCGTCGGTGCGCTGGGCGGCCTGCTCTACGGCACGGCGGTGACCGCGGGCCGCGTCGACCTGCTGCTGCGGGCGCTGCGCGACGGCTGGCGACCGCTGCTGACCACGGCCGTGCCCGCCGAGCCGAGCGCGCTGCTGCTGGCACCGCTGGGCGCGGTGCTGTGGGTCGCCACGTTCACCGCCGTCGTGCTGGCGGTGCGCTGGCACGGCGCGCTGCTGCCGGCGCTGCCCCMGCTGCTCGTGACGGTCGGGTTCCTGCTGCTGGTCGCCGAGGCCGGGCAGCGCCGGCGGGTCACGCAGCTTGCGCTCACCGGATGCTTCGTGGTGCTCGTGCTCGTGCTCGCGGCGGTGCGCTCGGCGCGCGCGGGGGTGCTCCCCGGCCAGTCCGAGCCGACCGGGGGCGGATGGCGCCCGGGGGCGCAGCCGTCCGGGCATCGGTCCCGGTTGGCCGGGCCGCTGGTGATCGGGCTGCCGGTGGTCGCGACGGTCGCGGTGCTGGCGACGGCGGTCGGCGTCATCGTGCCGATCGACTCCGCCGACCGGTACGACCCCAGGGAACACAGCAGCCCGCCGGTCGACGACGTCGCCCTGCTCAACCCACTCGTGCGGGTGCGCGCGCAGCTGGACACCCCCAAGCCGACGACGCTGTTCACCATCCGGCTGACGCCCCCGGCCGCCGCCTGGCCGCCCGCCGGGCCGGCCACGTCGCCCCGGGTGCGGACGGCCGCCCTCGGCACGTTCGACGGCGCCACCTGGAGCGTCGACGGGAACTTCACCGCGGTCGACAAGGTGCTGCCGGGGCCGGACGAGCCGGTCACGACGACGGTCGCCCGCGCGAAGGTGCACGCCGACGTGACCTTCGACGAGTTCGATGACGCACTGCTGCCCGCGCTCGGCCAGCCGACCGCCATCGACTACGCCACCGCCAGCGGTTCCGGCCCGCGGGCGGGAAGAGGACCGGCGTTCGAGCCGGCGTCGGGAACGCTCGCCCTGCTGTCRCCGCCGCGGGCCGGCGACCGCTTCGACCTGACGGCCGAGGTACCGCAGCCGTCGGACGCGCAGCTGGCCGCGGCCGTCGTCGCGACCGGGCCGGGCGCGGACCGCTACCGGGTGCTGCCGAACCTGCCGGACGACCTGCGGGCCGACCTGCTCGCCACCGCCAGGCGGACGACGGCCGAGGCCGCGACGACGTACGACAAGCTGGTCGCGCTCGCCGCCTTCCTGCGCGACGGCAGCGCGTTCCCCTACGACCTGCACGCGACGCCGGGCCACTCCTACGGCCGGCTCACCCGGCTGCTGGACTCCGCCGACCCGGCGGACCGTCGCGGCTACGCGGAGCAGCGCGCCGCCGCGTTCGCCGTCCTGGCCCGCGCGCTCGGGTTCCCGACCCGGATCAGCGTCGGCTACCTGCTCGACGAGGACGGCCCGAACAACGCCAACAGCGCCGACAGCGCGGCCGACGACGGCACGTTCACGGTCACCGACCACCAGGCACACGCCTGGCCGGAGGTGCTGTTCGCCGGGATCGGCTGGGTCGGGTTCGAGCCGACCGACACGAGCGACCTGTCGAGGGCCGGGTCCCGGCTCACGCCGCCTGCCTCCCCGCCGCGCGGCCAGCAGGGCGACCAGGAGAAGCCGGCGGTCATCGCGCCGACGCAACGCGGCATCACCGTCGACGACGGAGATGACCATGGTGGGCGCCTCGACTGGCCGTTCATCCTGCTCATCGCGCTGGGCGCCCTCGCCCTCGCCGTGCCACTGGCTGTGATCGGCGAGAAGGCCCGGCGCCGGCTGGCGCGGCGGCGGCGCGGCAGCCCGGCCGACCGGGTGCGCGGCGCCTGGTGGGAGGCGCGGGACCGCCTAGGCGAGTTCGGCGTCTCCCGGTCACCGTCACTGACCAGGCGTGAGCTGGTCGGCGCCGTCGCCAGGAACCCGGCCACGGCGCCGGCGGTCGCGGCGCTGCGGCTGCTCGCGGCGCTGGTCGACGAGGCGACGTTCGCCGTGGGCGGCACCGGAGCCGACGATCCCGACCGGGCCTGGGCGCTGGTCGGCGACGTCCGCCGGGAGCTGGGGCGCGCGGCCGGCCGCGCCGGCCGGATGCGGGCGCTCCTCGACCCGCGTCCGCTGTTCGCCGCCCCGGCGGCCGGCGCGGCTGGAACGGCCGGCGCGGGCCTCGCGGGCGTGCCGGGCGCTGGCGCGCCAGGCGCGAGCGCGGCGCCGACGCCGACCGGTCCGGCGATGACGCCCGCCGCCCTCGCGCCGACGCCCGCGAGCCCGTCGGACTTCCTCCTGCACTGGGTCCAGGTGCACGACCAGCAGCGACGCACGATGGTCAACGCCGGCCGGCACGACGACACGCGCGCTGACGCGCGCTGACACGACGGCGGTGCCCGGTGAATGATCACGCCCTCCCGCGTCGGCAGGCGATCCCGCGGCCGTGGCTCCTCTGGCTGCCGCGGATCCTGCTGACGCTGGTGCTCGTCGGCGCGGTCGCCGGGCTCGCGGTCGCCCTCGCGCGGCCGGAGGAGGTCCCAAGGCGGGCGGTCGACCTCGACGACGCGTCGGCGTGGCTGGTGTCGTCGGCCGTGGGCGAGGCGGTGCTCGTCGACGGGATGTCCGGGCAGATCATCGCCCGGGTCGACGTCGGCGGGAACGGGCCGGTGGGCACCCAGGAGGGCACCGACGCGTTCGTCTCGTCGGCCGACGGGACGGTGCGGCGGATCGACGGCACGACCTACCGGGTGGACCTGCCGACGAGCCCGTTCTCGGGCCGCGGCGAGCCGCTGGAGCTGTTCCCCGCGCCGGGCGCGCTGTTCGCCGTCAGCCCGGCGCGGGGGGTCGTCTTCGTCGTCGACCCGCGGACGTTGCGGGTCCGCGCGACCGTCGCCGTCCATGCCACGATCCGCGACGGCGGGGTGCTCGCCGACGCCTGGGGCCGGCTGTGGATCGTCGACGCGGCGACGGGCGACCTGCTGCGGGTGGACGGCGACGGGCGGCAGGCCCGGGTCGGGGCCGTGGACCCGAAGTGGACCAGGCTGATCTCCGTGTCCGGGCGGCCGGTGGCCGTGGACCTGGCGGCCGGGCGGGCCCGCCCGATCGAGGCGGGCGGCGTCACCGGGCCCGGGGTGTGCGTCGACGCCGACAAGGACGGCTCGGTCGTGGTGGCCGGCGCGGGCGCGGCGCCGCCGCCGGGGCAGCTGGGCGCGGACGCGGCCCGCTGGATCTTCCTGGCCAGCCAGCGCAGCGGGCTGCTGTTCCTCAGCGACCTCGCCACCCGGACCTGCGACGACGTGATCGACCTGGGCGTCGCCGGACATCGGCTGGGACAGCCGGTGGAGGCCGCCGGCCTGGTGTTCGTCCCTGACCTCACGGCCAGCCGGGTGATTGTCGTCGACCTCGCCGGGCGGAAGGTCCGGGCCGCCGCGAACGTGCCGGTCAAGCCCGGGCAGCCGTTCGAGCTGCGGCGCGCCGGGTCGGTGATGTTCTTCAACGACTCCGCGGGGAGCATCGCCGGGATCATCCAGCCCAGCGGCACCGTCACCACGGTCGAGAAGTACGGCCCTGCGCCGACGGGCGCCGACGAGCCCGCCGCCGTTCCACCGCCCCCGCCCACGTCCACGTCGCCGACACCCACGCCGTCGACACCGCCGCCGTCCCCGACCGGGCCCGCGACGTCCCCGCCCGCCACGGCCCGGCCCACGCCGCCGAAGACTCCCCCGGTCTCGCCGCCCGCGGCCGCGCCCAGCCCGCCGCCGGTCGTCCCCCCGGTCACGCGGCCGGCGCCACGGGGAACCTCTCCCGAGGCGTCGCGCCCGACGAGGCCGGCGCAGACCACCTCCGCCGCGCCCACCGGACCCCCGGTCGTCGCGCCATCGCCGGCGCCCACCTCGCCACCGCCCAGCGCGCCGCCGGTCGTCGCGACGTCGGCGCCAGCGACGGTCCCGCCGCCAGCGAACCCGCCCACGGCCCGGCTGAACGTGTCGCAGACCAGTGGGCTGGCGCCGCTTCCCGTGCGGCTCGACGCCAGCGGCTCGTCCGCGGCGAACCCGGCGGTGCCGATCGTCAGCTACAACTTCCTGGCGGGTCCCGGCGGTTCGATCACCCAGACGACCGGGGACCAGGCGTCCGCGGTGGTGGACCTGACCTTCGACACGCCAGGCACCTGGCTCGTCATGGTCCGCGTCACCGACGCGGCCGGCAACTCGGCGCAGAGCGCCTCGATCCGGGTAACCGTGAACGGCCCCCCGACGGCCCAGCCATCTCCGACTCCCCCGACGACGCAGCCCCCGACGACGCAGCCGCCGACGACACGTCCACCGACGACAGCGCCGCCGACCACGACGCGCCCGCCGACGACAACTCCACCGGCCACGACGCCTCCGCCGACGACGACTCCACCGCCGGCGACCCACACCGAGGTCACCGGCAACACCGGCTCGCCGACCTTCGCCACCGTGCATTTCGTCGGCCCGAACACCCCGAGGATCGGGGTGAACGTGGCCGTGCAGGTCCGCTGTCGGACGACCGGAGACGCGGTGGAGGACGGGAACACCTGGTTCTATCTGGTCGTGTCCGGGGTGGCGTCCGGCCGGTACGCGCCGGCCGACAACTTCTACAACAACGGCGCGACGTCCGGCCCGCACAACAACGTCTTCGTCGACACGAAGGTCCCGCTCTGCTGAGCCGAAGAGCCCCACGATTCACGTGCTGGCGGTCGCGTAGTACCGAGCCGGCAGGTTCGGTCAGGCGCCCCGGGTTTCACCGTGGCGACCGAGGGCTTCCAGGATCTCGGCGCGGTTCTGGTGGTCGATCGAGGTCGCGCCGCCGCCGGCGATAGCGGCGTCGACCGCCGCCAGCGCCTCGGCGTGCCGGCCGAGGTCGAGCAGGATCGCCGCCCTGACGCTCAGGCCGGTGGCCCGGTTGGTCCGGTCCGGCAGTGAGCCGACTCCCCTACCGGCCTGCTCGATCTCCTGGCCGCGGGCGCAGGCGGCCAGCGCCTCGTCGAGACGGTTCATCAGGTGCAGGACGACCGCCTTGTCGAGGTGGCCGAGCACGAAGTTCGGTTCTGCCCGCAGCGTCTGCTCGCAGATGGCCAGCGCCTCGTCCAGCTGGTCCCGCCGCATGTACAGCCGTTCCAGGTTGAGCAGGGTGCCGAGGTGCGCCGGATCGATCCCGAGGACCTGCCGGTAGGCGTCGGCCGCGTCGTCGGGACGGCCGAGACCGCTCAGCATCAGGCCCTGGTAGAAGTGCGCGTCGATGTAGCGCGGCCGCAGTTCGAGTGCCTCGGTGAACGCGGCGAGCGCATCCCCGTCCCGCCCGGAGCGGGCCAGCTCGTTGCCCCGCTCGACGAGGTCGATCTCGGGCGGGGCGGCCCGGTCCCTGACCTCCGGCCAGTCGGCGGGGTCGAGGAGCGTGCCGAGGCACCGGGGGCACAGCGCCGCGTCGAACCACCGTGCCTTCGCCTGCACGCACTGATAGCAGAACCGGCGTTTGCAGTCGCCGCAGATCATGTGCTGGCCGGCGAACGATCCCGGGTTGGCGCGGGCCACCGGGTTGCCCCCGGGAATCACCGAGACCGAGATCAGCCGGTCGCAGAAATTGGTGGAACAGTAATAGACGGCCACGCTCGCCTCCAGCGGCGCGTCAGGACCACCCACCCGGTGCGGATGCCGCCCGCGCCGATCAACGTGGCAAGACTCGCACGCACCAGAAGTCCCCCACGGCCGGCGTCGGCTGCGCGACAACACGACGCAAGACCGCCTCGTCCACGTCCTGAGCATCGTCCCCGTCCTGGGCGATCTCACCTGACGCTCGCCCGGCACCGGCCCCGGAATTCCCCGATCCTGGAGAAGGTGACGGGAACAATCCCGCACGAAGCGGGACGATAGATGATGGGTGCGTGTGGTCTGGCGATTTCGAGGTGCATCTGACCTGCCCGGCGATGGAAGTGGCGGCGCTCGCGACGTTCGCCGAGCGGCATGGTGCCAAGTTCAGCCACATCGAGCTCGATCAGGGAGCGACCCCTTCGCAGCCGATGCTGACGGTGTTCGGCAGCGGGACCTCAGTCGAGGTCCAGGGGCTGGCCACTCGCTGGCGGGCCCGGCTCGAGGCCGCGGGCCTGCGGGTGCTTCGTCTGAAGATCGAGGCGGCGCCCTGGAATGATGGCGTTCCTGAGTTCGACGCGCAGGCGTCCGCCGATCTGTACTTTGAGCATCACATCAAGGTTCGGCTGCCATCCGGTGACCAGCGGGTGGTGGGCGCGTTGGCCTCGACGGTGCGCGGCCACGGTGCCCGTCCCTCCCGGAACGCCCGCCGGGTCGTTGCCCAGGGCTGCGAGGACAGGTTCGTCACCCAGCGCTGCCGCGGTGTCGGTCGGCGGACCGCGGTTGGCCGGCTCGACGCCCTGCTGGCCGCGGTCCGGGATGGCGGGTTCGAGGTACGGGATGTCTGCACGGAATACGTCGTGTTCGACGACGCGGCGCACCTCGATGCCGGCTGGCTTGAGCGTGAGCTGGTCATCGGCTCGGCCCAGTAGCCGCCGGTTCCCCTCTCGACGCGAGGCGATCAGCTGGCAGCAAGCGCCGCGCCCAGGCGGTTGAGCCAGGATTGGGCGTCGCCGTCGACGTGGGGGTGCTCGGCGCGGAAACGGTCCCAGTCCACCTGGCCGGGCGAGAGCGGTTGGATCACGTCGAGGTGGTCCAGGAGTTCGAGGAGCAGGCCGCAGATGTGAGCGAGCGGCACCTGGCTGTGCTCGGCGAGCAGGACCGCGTCGTAGAGGTCCTTGCCGCGGGCAGGGACGTCGTTGAGCAGCCAGTACACCTTCCAGGCCAGGGAGAGCGCGGGGGTCGCGGYCATCATCCGCGTACCCAACGGCGGGATCTCCACGACGACCGGCTCCTCGACCAGCCGCTCCCCGAACGCCAGGTCGATCTGGAGCACGTCCCGCTCGTCGCCGACGTCGTACGGAAGCAACAGGCGGGTCACCGGCGGCGGGTGGCTCGTTCCGGGCGGCTGGCCCGGCCGTTCCTCCTGGAAGCCGTGGGGCAGTCGCGCCGGTAGCCGTGAACCTGACCGTCGCGGCAGCGTGTCGGCCGGGTACTCGTCAAGGTAGCCGTAGTAGCCGTTGATGTCGTCGACCTCGATCAGGTCCGCGCGCAGACCCGGCACCGGGTCCTCAGCGAGCGCCGCCAGGACGCCGTCCACCAGAGCCTGCTCGCCGATCCGCGCGGTCGGGTGCCCGTCCGCGTCGAGGCCGGGGTGCGTCACGACGAAGTCGATGTCCGCGGGCTCGCGCGCGGGCTCGCCCAGCCAGGCCCTGAGCGCCACGCTGCCCCGCAGCACCAGGTACTGGGCCCAACAGGACGCGGCGAGAACCCGTAACACGTGCGCCACCGCCGCGCGGCGCGCGATCAGCCTGTCGGTCACAACCACGCCGCGATTAGACCATATGTTCGATATCTACTCGACAGCCACCTGGCTCCGTCACCCAGCCGAGGCCGGCGCGAATCACGGAAGGAACCGCCCGGAATGCCGGAACTGGCGGGTTACCCGCTCGTTTGGCGGTCACAGGTCGACGAGCTCGACGGTCACGGTCGCGACGTCACCGGGCTCCAGGGCCTCGGCCTGGCGGACGGCGCGCTTGACAGGCAACACGTAGCCGCGGGTGCTGTCCGGGAAGATCGAGGTCGTCCACGAGCTGCCGCCTACCATGACCCGCACCCGTAGCGACCCGAAGCCGCGACGCAGCCCACCCGCCCGCTCACGGATCTCCTCGGACGCCTCGGCAGGCAGGCTCACGAAGGTCCAGCTGTCCGTACGCCGGGCGTCCCATATCCACAGCTCGCTATCGAAGACGACGACCACCAGCTCAGTGTCACCGCCGAGTCCGACAGTCCACGGCCGTCGGCCGCCAGTTGCCGTCCCGGCGGGTAAATCCGGGCGGCGACAAGGAACACCCGACGGCGACTTCGCCGTTAGTCTCTCCGTCCCACCTGACCAAGCCTCGCCGCCTCAGGGCCGGAAGCTGGCCCGGTATTCCGTCGGAGTGCGGCCGGTCAGCTCCCGGAATGCGGCGTTGAACGCCGACAGGGAGGTGTAGCCGATCGTGTACGCGATCGCGGTTACCGCGGCGTCCCCCGCGGCGAGTTCCTCGATGGCGCGCAACACCCGCATACGACGCAGGACCGCCCGCCAGGTCATGCCCGTCTCCGCCTCGAACCGCCGGGCCAACGTCCGCGGCGCGACGCCCACCTCGTCCGCCAGGTCCTCGAAGCGGACCTCCTCGCCGAGCCGCTCCTCGGTGAGCCGCAAGGCTCGGCGCAGCTCCGGCGATCGCCCCGCCGGCACGACCACCGGACTCGGCTGATCAGCAAGCCGCCAGGTCACCGCGGCGAGCGCGGCGAACAGCGTCTCGCCGTACGCCGTGAGGGGCTCATCGCTCTCGCCCCACGCGCCGCACTCATTCACCAGCGCCCGTGCCAGCGGGCTGAGGTCGAACACCGTCAACGGCGCTGGCGGAACCGGGGCGAAGTCGGTGTCGAACAGCACCGACGCCGTCGTCACCTGCTGCGGGATGCTCACCCGGACCGGCCGGCCCGCCTCGATCAGCGCGGCCCTGGCCGGCGGCAACAACCACGCCTGACCCCGCGCCTCCAGCCGCAGGACGCCGGCGGAGGCGCAGAGCAGGTAGTGGCGGTCGACGCAGAGGTCGCGATCGGGCTCCGGCGCGAACGTCCGGACGAAGCTGTACGCCTTCCGGGTCATCGACGGCCTCGCACGGACCGATCGTAGGAACCCGCCGCTACGCCGGTCAGGCGACCGTCTCCACCAACTCGGCCTGGAATCTCCGGCTGATCGGAACGCCGGTCATCATCGGCCGAAGCACCTCGCCGGAGCGGGCGAATGCCTCCGACCCCAGGTAGCCGCCAAACGACGCCGGGTCGTCCCATTCGTGCACGACGGTGATCCGGGTGTCGTCCTCGCGGGAGGCATAGACCCGGAAGGCGACATTGCCTGGCATGGCGCGGATCTCGTCACGCTCACCGTCGAGCTGGGCGAGGGCGGCCGGCCGATCGGCGGCAGCGGTACTGAAATCGAGGATGGCAATGAGCACCAGAGACCTCCTGGTTCGGGGCGGGTAACCGCCTCGGGCTTGATGCACCCATCTTCAGCCGGTCCCCACCCGCCGACCACGGTCAGCCGGACACGTTCACGCTCCCATCGGACAGGCCCGCTCCGCACCGGCGGCGCGGCGATCACGGTGATCACGGCAGCGCTTCGTCATCTGCCGAGCAGGCCGCGCTCGATCACGTGGACCGCGGCCTCCAGCGTCTGCGTCGGGTGGTTTCTGCCGCCGAACACGTCGAGCAGGGCCATCGCCACGATCGCCTCGGCATGGACGTCACCGAAGCCGCGTGGTTCCAGGAAATGCACGATCTGGCGCCGGCCCCAGTCGAGCGCAGCGGCCGCGTCGGTCCCGAGCGACGCATCGCGGCGTGTCGCGTCGACCCAGATCCGGATGATCCCGGCCTCGGAGGCGTGCATCTTGTTGTATGTGCGCAGCCATGCCCGCAGGTCTGCCGTCGACCAGGCTTTCCCGGACCCGGGTTCGGGCGGCGCGGGGATTGCCGCGAGCGTGCTGGAAAGCGGCTCCATCGCTGTCAGCACGAGAACTCGCGCGAGGTCGGCCTTGTTGGCGAAGTATCGGTAGAAGAGGCCGTGCGAGAGGCCGGCGATCTCGACGACGTCGTCGATCCGCGCGCTGTGATATCCGTGCCTGATAAAGGCCTCGTAGCCGGCGGAGAGCAGCGCGTCATGCGTCGCCCGCGCGGCGCCGACGAGCGCGGAGCGCCGTGTCGATGTCCCGTCGGCCCGGTGGTCGAAGTCGATCGGCGGCGCCGCGACGGCGTCTCGACCGTGCACGTTCACGTCGGGAACGAGCCCGAAGAAGGTGCGGTGGATGATGTCGGCGATCGCGTCGTCGACGCGGGCACGGGGATACGCGTGCGGGGCCGCGTGCCGCAGGATCCTGCCCAGGTAGCAGGCGTGGGCCGTGGCGCCCAGGAGCAGGCCGATCATCGCGTCGGCCCCGCCGGCGGCGGACGCGGCCGCAGGCAGCTTGGACCGGATCCGCGCGATGGTCAGCGCCACCGCGCGGGTGTTCAGCGCTTTGAGGCTCTCCGCCTCCCTGGCCGCGCTCTCGAAGACGTGAAAGACGGCGCCGAAGTGCTCGTAGATGTCCGCGTACTGTGCCACCCAGGCGCGGATCGCCGTCCAGCCGGCGCCATCCGGAGTCAGCGGCCCCATCGCCTCGACGGAGGCGCTGACCTGGTGGGCGACCTGCCCCGCCAGGTGCCAGAGGACGTCCTCCTTGCTGGAGAAGTACTGGTAGAACGTCACGCGCGAGCAGCCGGCGTGCCGGGCGAGGTCGGCGATGGTCGAGGTGTGGTAGCCGCCCTCGCCGAACGCCCGCAACGCGGCGGCCAGGATGCGCTGCCGGGTGCGCTGCCCGCGCTGGCCGACCGCGGGATTACCGGAGAACGGGGCGCGTCGGGCGATCGGCTCCGGCCCGGGCAGTCCCCTGGCCTCGGCGGTGGGTGTCGGCCGCGCGGGCCCGCCCGTCGAGCTGGCCGGATCGCTGATCATGATTTCGCCAGCATCTCAAATCCAGCATCTCCATCGAGGTCCGCCTGCCGGTCGGGGTCTGCTGGTCAGGGTCTGCCGGTCAGCCCCGGGCCGGCCGCATGGTTGCCTGCGATGGCGAACATCCGGCCGGCTCGGTGGCGGCGAGATCGGCGATGCTCCCTGCTCGCGGGACCGTCGTGCTGGTGGGGCCCTCCGCCGTCCACTGCGCGAAGGACCCACCAGCCACACTTCGACCGGCCTCCCGATCGGCCTCTCCGCTCAGGCCGCGGCAGCGAACGGGAGGTTCATGGCCTCGGCCAGGTTGCCGCCCATGACACGAGCGATGTCCTCCGCGGACAGGCCCTCGAGCTCGTCGACGTAGGAGACCGGGTCGGACAGGCCCTCGGCGTGCGGGAAGTCGGACCCGAACACGACGCGGTCGACACCCACGACCTTGATGAGGCCGCGCGGGTCCTCCTCGTGGAACGGGTGAATCCAGATGTTGCGCTTGAACACCGCGAGCGGGTCCTCGTCGAACCGCCTCGGGTTGTGCGCGTAGGCGGTGCCGGCGGCCTCCACGAAGGGCCGAACCCAGCCGGAGCCGTTCTCGACCGGAAGAATGCGCAGCTGGGGGAAACGTGAGAGCAGCCCGTGCCCGATCAGCGAGGCCACCGTGTCGAAGATGCCCCGGCCCTGGGTGTGCATGATCTCGATGAACGCCGACGGTGTGGAGAAGGGAAGGTGCTCACCGTCGGCTCGCCCCTCCCACATGTTGTAGTAGCGGGTCAGACCGTCGTCGGAGGAGTGCAGGCCGACGGTGATGTTCGCCTCGACGACCTTCTCCCAGAACGGGTCGAACTCCGGCAGCGCGAACGACCGGAAGCCCTCGTAGCCGGGAACCGGCGCCGGCCGGATCAGGATGATCTTCGCTCCGCGCTCGAGCACCCACTCCAGTTCCTTGATCGCCTCGCTCACGATCGGCAGCGTGATGACCGGGGTGGCGAAGATGCGGTCCTGGTAGTTGAAGCTCCACTGCTCGTGCATCCACTGGTTCAGCGCGTGGACGACCACGTGGGTGGCCTTCGGGTCCATGCGCAGCCGGTCCTCCAGGAGACTGGCGAGCGTCGGCCACATGAGCGCCCGGTCGATTCCCAGCTCGTTCATGAGGGCCAGCCGCGGCTCCGGCGCGAAGAACGCCTCGGGCGAGCGGATCGGGGCACCCATCAGTTCCCGGGTCGACTTCCCATCCGGATTGCCGTGCTTGAAGAACTCCTCCCAGGCTCCCGGCCGGGCGACGACGTTGAAGGTCGGGTTCGGGATGTACTCGGAGATCACACCCCGAACCGCGATCTTGTCACGCCCGTTGACCTGGACGTATTTGATTAGGCCGTCATATTCCTTGGGAAGAAATCTCGTGAAGGCGTCCACCGTCTCGTACATGTGGTTGTCCGCGTCGAAGACGGGAAAGTCGACGGGGGTTCTGGGCATGACTACCTCCGGTCGCTGGTGGGCCGTCCGGCGGACGTCACTGGGCGGCCGCGCGACAGCTCGTGATCATGCCTGCCTGGCAGCCGACGAGTATCAGCCCCGGTGCGTGACGCCAGACACAGATCGTTCCTAACATCTTCTAACACTGACGTCAACGTTAGTCAGGAGCCGGGACGGCTCGCGACGAGGTCCGCTCGGGTACGGCGCCGTCACAGATGCCGGGGCGAGGGGTCGGATGGCTATCGACTGCCCCAATGGATCGGGTTACGACATAGCCCTCCTCGCGGCTCGCACCAGGCCACTGCCCGGACGACGCGGGCGACGCCCATCCCGCGGCTGACTCCACCGGGGAATCGCCGGGCGAGTTAACCGGGCTGGAGGCGGGGAGGCCTGCGACATGCGCGTCGCGATCGTCGGAGCCACCGGGAACATCGGACACGCCCTGCTCCACACCCTGCTGGCGGATCCGTCCGTCGAGGAAGTCGTCGCGGTCGCCCGGCGCCTGCCCACCGAGCCACTCGGGGCTCGCGTCCGCTGGACGTCGATCGACATCGCGCACCCTGACGCCGCGGCGGCGCTGACCGAGGCCTTCCAGGGCTGCGCGGCCGTGGTCCACCTCGCCTGGCTGATCCAGCCAGTCCGTCGTCCGGACGTGATGCGAGCGACCAATGTCGACGGCAGCGCCCGCGTCTTCGAAGCGGTCCGGGCCGCCTCGGTGCCGACGCTGGTCTACGCCTCCTCCGTCGGTACGTACGCACCGGCGCCCCGGGACGCCCACGGTTCCAAGGCAGGCCGCCTTCTCGCCGAGGACTGGCCGACGACCGGCGTCGTGACCTGCGCCTACAGCGTGCACAAGGCGGCGGTGGAGGACATTCTGGATCGCTTCGAGACGGACTTCCCGCAGTGCCGGGTGGTGCGGATCCGGCCCGGCATCGTGCTCTCCGGGGCCGCCGCCGCCTCGCAGACGCGCTACTTCGCCGGACCGCTGCTGCCCCGCCGCACGCTCGGCCTGCTCCTGCGTGGCCACCGCCAGCCGGACGGGACGGCCGACCCGACGAGCGCCCCGCGCCGGCCGGCGGCCCGATGGTCCACGGGCTGGCGACGCCCCGGCCGGCTGCCGGTGGTCCGGCGGTCAGCGGGCTGGAGTTCCAGGTCGTGCACACCGACGACGTCGCGGCCGCGTTCGCCGCCGCGATCAGGGCGGACGCGCGCGGTCCGATCAACGTGGCCGCGGGCCCGGTCGTGGACCCACGCTCACTGCCGAACATGGTGGGCGGTCAACCGATACCGGTGCCGGCAAGGCTGGTCCGCGGCCTGGTCCAACTGGCCTTCCGGGGTCGCCTCATCCCCATCGACGAGGGGTGGATCGACCTTGCTCTCGCGGTCCCGCTGATGGACACCAGCCGGGCCCATGAGCTGCTCGGCTGGCGGCCCGCGCACGAGGCCGGGTCCATCCTGCGCGAGTGGCTGACCGGCGCCGCGGCCGGAACGGGCCGAGCCACCCCGGTGCTTCGCCCCGTCAACCGGCCAGGCGACCAGGTCGCGGGCGCCGCCCGCGCCATCCGTGGGGACTCCGCCGGCCGGGTATGACGCCGCGCGCCGCGGAGTGGAGTTCCCGCCGACGGGAGCCACCATGTGCGGCGTCGCGCCGAGTTGGCTGACGATCTGCTCTGGGCATCGCGTTTATGGTGACCGCCCTGTCGGGTAAGTGGCCGAACAACTGAAGGTGGGGCCCCGGCCCAAGGCCAGCCCGGGGAGAACTGTGGGACTGGTGTGATCGCATGCGAGGGCCGAGCACGCCGGGTCGACGGGATAGACCAAGGCGACCACCTGTGTCTGGCGTACTTCGACGACACCGAGCAACGCCGGGTGGTCACCGCATATGTGCGGGCCGGCCTGGGGCGCGGAGAGCGGGTCCTGTACTTCGCTGACGAGCGCGCCCCGCGTGAGGTCCTGGGGTGGCTGCGCGAGGACGGTGTCGATACGGCGGCGGTCCTCGCCACCGGCCAGCTGTCCGTGGCCACCGCCGCCACCAGCTACCTTGCCTCCGGGGCGTTCGACGCCCTGGCGATGGTGCGGGCGCTGCGCAGCGAGGTGAACGACTCGTTGTCAGCCGGCTTCGCCGGCGTTCGGGTCAGCGGCGAGATGGGCTGGGCACTGCGTGACGTGCCTGGCGCTGACCAGCTGGGCACCTACGAGACCGCGGTGAACGCGGCGTTCTCCGGCCAGTCGGCTTCGGCGGTCTGTCAGTACGACGCGCGCCAGTTCAGCGCCGCCGCATTGGAGGACCTGCAGCGGCGCCATCCGGCAGCGGTGGAGCTCACGCCGCTGCACCTGAGCAGCCGGTTGCGCATCGTGCCGGCCTTTCGCTGCGGACGTCGGACGCTGCGGGTGGTGGGCACGGTGGACCACAACACCGTCGACGCGCTGGCCGGGGCGCTCGAGGCCGTCCTGACCTGGCCGGAAGACATCTGGGTGGACATGGGCGAGCTGGAGTTCATCGACCTGGCTGGGCTGCGGGCGCTGAGTCATGCCGCGGGGCGGCTGCCGGCGGGACGGCAGATGCACGTGATGAACCTGGCGCCACTGCTGTGCCGCGTGGTCGAGCTGGTCGGCTTCAACAACATCCCCTCCCTGACCGTCACCCCTCGAGACGCCACGTGACGAGCACCGCCGAGCCATGTCCTCCGTCGGAGCGCCACCGAGGTCTGATCCACCGGGCGCTGATCTACGGCAGCGACGCGGAGTTCCTCGCCGCGACGGCGCCGTTCTGTCTCGACGGCATCGACCAGGGCGATTCGCTGCTGGTCGTCACCTCGGCCGTCAACATCGACCTGCTACGGCAGGCGCTGCGCGACGCCGCCAGCGAGGTCGAGTTCGTCGCCGCCGAGGAGTGGTACGACACACCGGGGGGTGCCCTGGGTGCCTGCCATCGGGTTGTCGATCGCTATGCCGCGACGGTTGGTCGCCGGCGGATGCGCTTGATCGGCGAGCCGATCTGGCACGGCAGGGACGCGGTGGAGACCGCGGAGTGGACGCGCTACGAATCGGCGATCAACCTCGCGTTCGCCGCCTACCCGGCGTCGGTCCTCTGCGGGTATGACAGCCGGCTGCTGCCCGAGACCGTGGTCGCCGACGCGCGGCGTACTCATCCGGAACTGGCCTTCGGGACGTCGGCGCACTCCAGCCCCGAGTACGCCGACCCGACGGACGTGTCCGGTCCCTGGACACGGCGGCTCGCGCCCTTGCCCGTCGACGGTGACGAGGCCGTGCTGGACTTCGGCACCGACCTGGCCACGGTGCGGGACTTCGTCACGGCGACCGCGACCGCCCTGGGCGTTTCCCCCGACGGAATCGAACGGCTGGTGTTCAGCGTCAACGAGGTCGCCACCAACGCCCTTCAGCACGGCGGCCAGGGACGGCTGACGATGCGGCTTGTCGGACGCCGTCTGGTCTGCGACATCACGAACCCCAGCCATCGCGCCACCGACTGGTTCCTGGGCTACCGTCCACCCGGTCCCGGTCAGGAACGCGGCTACGGCCTGTGGGCGGTCAGGCAGCTGTGCCACCTGATGGAGATCGACACCCACGACGGACACACCACCGTGCGCCTGCACCTCGAAATCTGACGGCGGCCATCGGACGCGCGAACATTCGACTTCATGGGAGATGGAGATCGCCACCGGCGCGCTCAGTCTTTTCATGAAGGCAGACGACCGAAGGTCGCCTCGGCTATAAAACCTCCGCGAGGACCAGTCAGGACTTGTCGGACCGCTCCGAGTCCGAGCGGGAACGGCGGCCGCGCGTGCCGACATCGGCAGGCCGGCGATGAATGCCCTCGAGGGCCGCGGCACGGTCGTCGGCCACGCTTTGAGCGATGAGATCGAGAGTGCGAGAACGGGTGTTGTCGTCGAGTCCGTCCACCAGGCTGTCCAGGAAACTCACGTTTCACTCGCTTTCATTCTGCAACGCGATGCTTTGGTCGGGTACCCCGATCCCCGCCGACAACCCACCCGCGCCAGCGACGTGACGTGCATCACATCTTGACGCCGATAGCCCGCCTGGCCTTCCTCGACGAGCTGATCACGACGGGTTGAGAACGACCTTGACGCGGTCGTCCGCCTTCGAGGGATCGACGCAGGACCCACGGCTCCCGCGATGGCGCCAGCCCATGCGGGCCGAGCGGAAACGCGGGCTCCGACGATTCACCGGCGCACGGGCGGGAAGGCGATCCGCTGGACGGCGTAACCCAGCCGACGACGGAGGATCGCCATGAAGATCGGGTACAAGCTGGCGACCGAGGCCTTTGGCCCGGCCGAGATCATCCGGCAGACGGTCGCCGCCGAGCAGGCCGGTTTCGACTTCGTCGAGCTGTCCGACCACTTCCACCCGTGGCTGGACAACCAGGGCCACTCGGCCTTCACCTGGACGCTGCTGGGGGCCATGGCCGAGCGCACGGATCGAATAGGGCTCGCGACCGGCGTGACCTGCCCGACGATCCGCTACCACCCGGCGGTGATCGCGCAGGCGGCGGCGACCGTCACGCTGCTGTCCGACGGCCGGTTCACCCTCGGCCTCGGCTCCGGGGAGCGGCTCAACGAGCACGTCGTCGGCCGTGGGTTCCCGGCCGTGGCCACCCGCCACGCGATGCTGCGAGAAGCCGTCGAGATCATTCGGCTGCTCTGGGAGGGCGGCTACCGCTCCTACGACGGCCGCCACCTCCAGCTCGAGGACGCCCGGGTCTTCGACCTGCCCGACTCCCCGCCGCCGATCGCGATCGCGGCCAGCGGCGGCCCGTCAGCCCGGCTGGCGGCCGACTGCGGCGACGGACTGTTCGCCACCGAGGCCGAACCGGAGATCGTCGGCGAGTTCCACCGGGCTGGGGGCACCGGCCCCCGCTACGCCGAGGTGCCCGTGGCGTACGGCCCCGACGAGCACGCCGCCGCCGAGACGGCCCTGTCCACCACCCGGTGGGCGCTCACCGGCTGGAAGGTCATGAGTGAGCTGCCCAACCCCGTCAACTTCGCCGCCGCCACCACGACGGTCACCGAGGACGACATCACCGACCGGTTCGCCTGCGGACCCGACCCGGCCCGCCATCTGGGGGTCGCCCAGCAGTTCGTCGACGCCGGCTTCGACCACCTGGCCCTCATGAACGCCGGACCCGACCCCGACGGCTTCCTCGACTTCTTCACCTACACCCTGTCGGCGCCGCTGCGCGCCCTCACCCCGTCCGCGCAGGCGGCCTGAGGAGGCGGCCGTGGTCGTACCCGCGCGGGCCTGACCGCACGGGCGTGACCGCAGGAACGAAACGGTATGCGCCGACGGCTGGCCATGATCATCCGACGTGCCCCGCCGAGGACCGGCCGCCGGCTTCGTAGACTGCGGGAGACCTGTCACCGGCTGATGAGGGCCCCTGCCGTGCGTGCGCTGCTGCTAGAGAACGTCCACCCGGACGCCGCGACGATCCTCGAGGCCGCCGGCGCGGAGGTCGAGACGATCGACCGGGCGCTCGACCATCGGGCGCTGGTCGCGGCCCTGGCGGGCGTGCAGCTGTTGGGGATCAGGTCGAAGACCGAGGTCACCGAGGCGGTGTTCGACGAGGCGCCGGACCTGCTCGCCATCGGCGCGTTCTGCATCGGTACCAACCAGGTGGATCTCGGCGCCGCGCGCGAGCGAGGCGTCGCCGTGTTCAACGCTCCTTTCTCCAACACCCGCAGCGTGGTCGAGCTCGCGCTCGCGGAGATCATCGCGCTGACGCGGCGGTTGACCCCCAAGAACACCGCCATGCATGCGGGCGTGTGGGACAAGTCGGCCGAGGCGGCCCACGAGGTCCGCGGCCGGCGCCTCGGCATCGTCGGCTACGGCAACATCGGCGCGCAGCTGTCGGTGCTGGCCGAGGCGCTCGGCATGAGCGTGTACTTCTACGACACCGCCGACAAGCTGGCGCTCGGCAATGCCCGCCGCTGCGCCAGCCTCGACGACCTGCTGGCGGTCGCGGACGTCGTGACCCTGCACGTGGACGGACGCGCCGGCAACAGCGGGATGTTCGGCGCCGAGCAGTTCGCCCGCATGCGGCCTGGCAGCCTCTTCCTCAACCTCTCGCGCGGCTTCGTCGTGGACCATGGCGCACTGCGCACGCAGGTGGAGAGCGGGCGGCTGGCCGGCGCGGCGATCGACGTCTTCCCGCATGAGCCGGCCGGGCGCGGCGACGAGTTCCGCTCCGAGCTGCGAGACCTGCCGAACGTGATCCTCACGCCGCACATCGCCGGCTCGACCGAGGAGGCCCAGCAGGACATCGGCCGCTACGTCGCGGGCAAGCTGCGGGACTACCAGCTCGACGGCGGCACGGCCATGAGCGTCAACCTGCCGCACCTCTCGCTGCCGCCGCGGCCGGGCGGGCGCCGGATCGCCCATCTGCATCGCAACGTGCCGGGCGTGCTCGCGAAGATCAACAGCCTGCTCGCCGAGCACAAGGTCAACATCGACGGCCAGCTCCTCGACACCCGTGGCGAGTACGGGTATGTCCTGACCGACATCGCCGTCGACTACCCGGCGGCCGTACTCGGCTCGCTGGCCGCGATGCCAGAGACCGTCCGGGTAAGGCTGCTGGGATGAGCGCGCCGACCAGCGGGCTGACGCCGGCTGGTGGCGTGGCGGCAACCTCCGACGCGGCGATCCCCGACGGGAAGCCGGGTTCCGACTGGGCGTCGACGCCGGCCTCGGCCCTGGCGGCGGAGCTGCGCGCCGCGGTCGGTGCCGCCCATCTGCTCACCGACGCCTCCGTCGTCGCCTCCTTCGAGTCCGACTGGACCGGTCGGTTCCACGGCCGCGCTCGTTGCGTGGTCCGGCCCGCCGACACGACCGAGGTGGCCGAGGTGATGGCCGCCGCGGCGCGGGCGAAGGTGCCCGTCTGCGTCCAGGGCGGCAACACCGGGCTGGTCGGCGGGAGTGTGCCCGTCGACGGCGCGATCCTGCTCAGCACGGCCCGGTTGACGGCTCTCGAACCGGTGGAGTCGGTCTCCGGCCAGGTCACCGTGGGTGCGGGCGTCACCCTGGCCGCACTGCAACGGCACGTCCGCGCCGAGGGCTACGACTTCGGGGTCGATTTCGCGGCGCGGGACTCGGCCACCCTCGGCGGTCTGGTCGCCACCAACGCTGGCGGCGAGCGGGTGCTGCGTTACGGCACGACCCGGGCGCAGGTGCTCGGGATCGAGGCGGTACTCGCCAACGGTTCGATCATCAGCCGTCTCAGTGGGCTCCCGAAGGACAACACGGGCTATCACGCGATGTCGCTGCTCACCGGCAGCGAAGGCACGCTGGGGATCATCACCCGGCTTCGCCTGCGGCTCGTTCCCCTCCTGACCGACCGGGCGGTGGCCCTGGTCGCCGTGGACGACATCGCCGCCGCGCTGTCGCTCGTCCGGTCGGTGCGCAACCGGATGCCGTCGCTGGAGGCCGCCGAGCTGTTCTTCGCCGACGGCCTCGCGCTGGTCCGCGACAAGACCGGCCTCTCGGCCCCGTTCGCCGAGACCTACCCGGCCTACCTGGTCCTCGAGTGCGCCGGCCGGACCGACCCGACCGAGGACCTGCTCGAGGCGCTGGCGGACAGCGATGCCGTCAGGGATGCGACCGTCGCCTCCGACACGCGCGGCCGGCACCTGCTGTGGGCCTACCGCGAGGCGCACACCGAGTCGATCAACGCCGCCGGTGTCCCGGTGAAGCTCGACGTGGCGGTGCCGCTGACGGCGCTGGCCGAGACGGTGGCTTCGCTTCCGGCGACGATATCGGCGGCCTGCCCGACCGCGCGGCCGATCCTGTTCGGGCACATCAACGAGGGAAACCTGCACGTCAACGTGCTCGACGCGACCAGCGAGGCCGAGGCCGTGACGGACGCGGTGCTGCGGCTCGTCGCGGCGCACGGCGGGAGCATCAGCGCCGAGCACGGCGTCGGTCGGGCCAAGCGCGCGTGGCTGGGGCTGTCCCGGTCACCTCAGGAGATCGCGATGATGCGCGCGGTCAAGCGCGGACTCGACCCTGACGGGCTGCTCAACCCGGGCGTCCTGCTCGATCCAGCCTGACACGGTCGGGACGGCCCCAGCCACGGCGGCTCAGGGGGACCAGCGTATGGTTGGCGCGACAGTGGATCGCTGGCGCAGCGTCGACCCGTTGGAGACATGATTTTTCTAGCGGAGCGAGCTCCAGTCCTCCACGGCCCGGCCGCCCCTGAGACGGGACCCGGCGAGGCGGCAGCGCAGGCGGACGCCCGGCTTCCCAAGCCCACGATGATCGCCAGACACGGGCTGCCTCATCTCATCGAGGCGACGGTCGTACCCGCGGTCCTTTTTCTTGTCGTCCTGCACTTCTTCAACTTCACCTTGGCGGCGTTGGCCGCGTTGGTGTGGGAGTACGCCGCGGTGAGCCGGCGGGTGGCCACCAAGCGGCGCATCCCGGCGCTGCTGGTGCTGTCCTCGGTCGGGCTGACCGTGCGCACCGTGGTAGCGGTCATAAGCGGCAGCGCCTTCGTCTACTTTCTTCAGCCTGTCATCGTCGCCGGAATCGTGGGACTGATGTTCCTGCTGTCCGCTCTCTCCCCGCGGCCCCTCGTTCACCGGCTGGCGCGCGACTTCTGCCCGCTGCCTCCCGGCGTGACGGCCCGGCCCGGCGTGCGCAGGCTGTTCCTCGGGCTCACCCTCCTGTGGGCGGCGGTGAACCTCGGGAACTCCGCCTTCACGTACTGGTTGTTGACATCCCAGACGACCGAGGTCTTCGTCGCGGTCCGCGGGATCACCGGCACCGCCCTGCCCGTCGCGGCCACGTTGGTCACCGTCGCCTGGTCGTGGCGGGTCGCTGGCCGAGAAGGTCTCCGGGCGGCCCGCGCGGCCTGACGTCTGACGTCTGACGGAGGCTGCCCCGCGGGTAAGCCCCGCCGGCCGGCGGCCGATGCGCATCGGGTCGGCCCGGTCGCACGGCGGCGACCGGGCCGACCCGACGGCGGCGAGATCCGATCAGCTCCAGGGAATCCAGGCGGTCCGCACGTGGCCGTTGCCGTGGCTGTCGCTGGGCTGGAAGTAGGAAAACATCAGCTTACTGGACGTGCTCGACTCCGGATGGCCGATGTAGGCCCGGCACAAACCTCCGTCGCCGGTGGTGCTGTTACACGGGACGGCCGCGGTGAATCTCGGCGTAAACGGCCCGGTTGGGCTGCTCGACGAGAACACCGTGATGTTCCCGCCGATATCGTCCTGCTCGATCGCGACGAACGGGGACCCGGAGAACGCTGGATAGCGGTGGACATCGAAGCTGGCCGGAGTGATCGGAGTGAAGCCACCGGAGGTGGCGGCCAGTGTGCTGAAGGTGTAGTTACGGGGGTCCAGCCAGCGATGACCACCGCTCCGATTGCTCGCGTTGTACGCCGCGAACGGTGTACTACCCAACGTGACCTTCGCGACCTGGGCGGTCCCAGCGGAGCAGTCACCGAAGACGGAGCTGGTGCACAGACCGGTGTAGAAGTACAGCGAGCCGTTGTAGACCACCGGTGAGCCCAGGGTGCGGTTGTCCGCCAGCGGGCTGCCGGTGAAGATCCCGTTGCCGCCGACCGGGCTGTCGTTGCTGAAGGTGTTCGTCGTGTAGTCGTAGTCGACGATACGGAACGCGAGCGGCCTCGTGTTGCTTCCGTCCAGGCACATCAGCACGTACGGAATGATGAGAAGCGGATTCGGCGAGGACGTCGGGATCGACGCTGTTCCGCTGGCCCAGGCGGCGAGGGTACCGCCGCAGGAGAACCCCGACKGGTTCGGGATGAACTGGACCACGTTGTTGCCCGAGGCGTCCGTGAAATCGCCGAACAGCGACTGGTTCGGCGCGGTGAAGGCCTGCGCGGTACCCGCGGTCGTCCCCCAGACCCGCTGGCCGGTCGGGCTGACCGCGGTGTCACAGAACAGCCACAGCACGCCGATCGTGTTCGCCTGCGGGACACCGGTGAACCCGCAGTCCCGGGAGATCTCGTAGCCCTTGTTCACCTCGAGCGAGGACACGACCTGGCCGATGTCATTGACGGCCCGGGTGGCCGCCGCCGCCGGCGCGGCGGCGCCCACGGTGTACGCCAGAATGACCGATAATGCTGCGCTGATCATAGATAAGATGGAGCCGATAAACTGTCGGCGCGGGCGCACTGCACGCATGGTGCGTCTCCTCGACGGTCGACCGCGACGCGAAAGCGCCGCGCGGGGCTGGACGCCCACCTCGATGGCACTGGTTGCGAAGACAATCGATGGAGCAAGCTCCCGATGATTGACGCGACAAGTTCCCGCAAGGTCAGGCGTCGCGCCTTCCATAATTGGAGGTCGTCGCATCGAAAATGGGGCACGCCGTTCGTCGTGGACCTTAGCATGCCCACCCCTGCGCAATCTATCGAAGCCGATCAACCTCCGCCTCGACAAGGCGGTCGGACAATCTCGGATGACAAACCCGAGGTCAGCGGACCGGAAGGTTTGCCGTCAAGATCTCCATCTTCCGTCACGATCGGCCGAGCTGAGCCCGTTCACCTCCCGGCCTCGGGCACGATGGCGTCATGACTGCCTACTGGATCAGCGTGTACAAGGAGATCGTCGACGAGGGCAAGGTCGCGGCGTACGCCGAGCTGGCCGGTCCGGCCCTGCGTGCCGCCGGCGGCACCTTCGTCGCCCGCGGCCTTCCCGAGTTGACCTACGAGGCCGGGGAGAAGACCCGCACCGTGCTCATCGCCTTCGACTCGGTCGAGGCCGCCCGGGCCGCGCATGACAGCGCCGCCTACCAGGAAGCCCTCGCCGCCCTCGACGGCGGCGCCGTTCGTGACCTGCGCATCGTGCCCGGCCTGTAGGGCCTCGTCGCATCTGGTGTCTCCCCCGACGTGCGCGCGCACGGATGGCGAACCGACGCCTGGCCGGAGTTGTTCGGGCGCGTCCTGACGGTGACGGTGCCGCGGCCGATGAGTGCGCCCTCGCTCCTCGGCCCGGTGCCGCGTCCGCCTGCTCGCCTGCTGGCCGCAGGCGCCGCCGGGGAGATGTCCTACGGTCCTACGGGAGCGACGGAAGACGGAGGACACCATGGGTCACCTGGACAGCGCCGGTCGCTACCTCATCGACGACGAGGACCGTCGCCGGTTCGCGCGCGACGGGTTCGTCCACCTGGCCGGCGTGCTCACCGACGGCGAGGTCGCCGAGATCGAGGTCACCTACGACCGGTTCCTTCGCCGCGAGATCGACGTCGAGGGCAAGGACTTCTGCGACATGGCCGGCGACTATGGACGGGACCCGTCGGAGTACTCGATCGTGAACGTGATGCTGCCCCGTCGGTACTTTCCCGGCTGGCAGGGCAACGTGTACGAGCGGCGGACCGCGGACATCGCCCGGCAGCTCTGCGGCGACGGGATGACGATCGACTACGACCAGCTCCTCGCCAAGCAGCCGCACAAGACCGACGCCGTGTTCGCCTGGCACCAGGACATGGCCTACTGGCCAGCGACCGAGGACCGCCGCACGGCCACGTTCTGGCTCGCCGTCGACGACTCGACCATCGACAACGGCTGCATGCGGTTCGTCCCGGCCACCACCCACGAGACGCACCTGCGGCCACATGCCCCCGTGTACGGCGGGCGCGGCGAGTCCCATGCCCTGGGCACCGAGCTGCGGCCCGACGACGAGGTGATGGTCAGGCCGATCGCGCGCGGCGACTGCACCGTGCACAACGAGCGGGTGATGCATGGCTCGGGCGGCAACCACACCGACGGATTCCGCCGGGCCTACATCCTCGCCTACCGCTCCGAGGCCACCGTGAACATCGAACGGCAGCTCGGCTTCACCCACAGCCACAACGACAAGGCCGACGTCCTCAACGCGGTCGGCGTCGCGGGCGAGACCAACCGAGACGCCTGAGGCCAGGTCACCACGGGACACCGGACGCCGGAAACCGGACGCCGGACCGCGATGCGACGGCCCTAGACCAGTGCGTACACCTCGGCGGGGTCGGCGCCGAGCGCCGCCTTGGCATCGACGGACTCCTGGTCCGCGAGCACCTCCAGCGCGCCGGCCTGGAGGCCGTCGAGTGCCGCCCGCACGACGTCGGCGGGGTCGTTCTTGGGGATGTCCCAGCCGGCCATCATGTCGGTGTCCGTCGAGCTCAGGAAAAGGCCGGTGACGAGGGTGCCCTGCGCCGCGAGCTCCAGGCGCACGCCGTTGGTCAGGCTCCAGGCCGCCGCCTTCGACGCGGCGTAGGCATTGGCGCCGTCGTACGAGAGCCAGGCTAGGCGTGACAGCACGTTGAGGATCGCGCCGCCGCCACCTGCCGCGAGGATCGGCGCGAAGGCGCGGACCATCGCGAGCGGCCCGTAGAAGTTGGTGTCGAGCTCCTGGCGGATACGCGCGAGGTCGCCGGTGACGAGGTTCGTGGCGGTCGAGACGCCGGCGTTGTTGACGAGGAGCGTGACGTCGGGGGCAGCCGCGGCGACGGCGGCGACCGACGCCGGGTCGGTGACGTCCAGGCGCAGGACATGCGCCTCGGGCACGTCGACCGTCTCGGGGACGCGGGCGGTCGCGTAGACCTTGGCCGCCCCGCGCTCCAGGAGCTGCAGCGCGAACTGGCGGCCGAGGCCGCGGTTGGCGCCGGTGATCAGAGCGGTGCTTCCAGTGATATCCACGACGGTCACGCTAAGCGGGCTGGATGCGGCTGTGGATGCGTATCAGCGTCAGATCCATATCAGCCTGCGTCAGACCAGTATGCTTCATGGCATCGACATCCTCTCCGAGATGCTTGCGGTATCCGGTGTCCGCGGGGTCCTCGGCGCCCGGATCGAGGCTGGCGCCGACTGGGGCTGGTGGGCGGCGCCCAGCGCCGGCGCGGCGTTCCACGCCGTCACGGCGGGCACCGCCTGGCTGGCCCGGCGCGGTGAGCCAGCGCGTCAGCTCCTGCCGGGCGACGTGCTGCTGCTCCCCCGCGGCACGGAACATGCCCTGGGCAGCGACCCCGCGGCGGTGGCACGCGCGGCGGCCGGCCGGCCCGACGGCTACGAGCAGACGGGACCGGGGACGGTCCGCATCGGCGCCGGCCCGGTCCGGACCCATGTCCTGTGCGCGCACTACGAGCACGACCCGGCGTCGTCGAGCCAGCCCTTCGCGCTGCTTCCCGAGGTCGTGCACATCGGCGCACAGGCCGGCGGGTCCGGGCTGGAGGACACCGTCCAGCTACTCGGGCACGAGCTGGCCCGGTCGGGGCAGGTCGCGACGGCGCTGGTGCTGGACCGTCTCGTCGACATCCTGCTCGTCCAGCTGCTGCGGGCATGGCTCGCCGGCGATCCCGAAGGCACGCAGCCCTCGGTGCTGGGCGCGTTGCACGACCCGCTGGTCGGCGCCGCGGTCACCGCGTTGCACCGCGACCCGGCCCGCGCCTGGACCACCGAGGCGCTCGCCCGCGAGGTGGCGGTGTCACGCGCGACGCTCACCCGGCGCTTCCGGGCGGTGACCGGTGACACGCCCGGGGCCTACCTGACCCGGTGGCGGCTCGACCTCGCGGCCCGGCGCCTGCGGGACGGCGACGAGGGCCTCGAGGCGGTCGCGCACTCGGTCGGCTACACGTCCGTCTACGCGTTCAGCCGTGCCTTCCGCCGCGCCCGCGCCATGCCGCCGGGCCACTATCGCGTCGCGGCGCGGCAGGGCCAGCGCAGCCAGGCCTGACGCCGTACGCGGCGACCGCGGCGACCGCGGCCGCCGCGCCCACCCGGAGCGCGGCCCCATCAGTGCCGCTTCCGTCAGGGCCTGCCCGGGTCCGAGACCGCGGATCGGCCCAGCCTCCCGACGGGATGTCCCGTCAGCGGTTCCGGCCCGTCGGGAGGCTGAGTGACTCATATCTCAGGGCACGGCTTTCTCAGGGCACGGCAACCTTCTCGAACGGCACCGCCTGACCATGGTCCATGTCCCGGTCCAGATCACTCGGCTTGCGTAGGACCACCAGGCGGTATCGGACCGCGCCGAGGGCCGAGAGCAGAAAGAGAAGGAGCGTGGAGCGGATCGGGACATGTCCACGGCCGGTGACGGCGCGAGCGATGCCGGTCGAGAGCAGATAGAGGTAGGTGGGCAGGGTGAGTTTGGTGACGTCCTCGTTCCGTTCGAGCACGAGCCCGGCCTTGTCGGCCATTGCCTGATAGTCGCCGTCCGACCACTTCGATTGCCGGCCGTATCCCTTGGCGACCTGGTCCTCGAGCCAGCGGCTGACAGCGCTGTCAGCGCCGTCCGGGTCACCGTTGTCCGCGGGCACGAAGTCGGACAGGGAAATCCGCCCGCCGGGCTTCAGGACCCGCTGCGCCTCCCTGAGGAAGGTGAGCCGGGACGGGAAATGAAAGATGCACTCGACCGCGAGAACCGCATCGAACGCGGCGGAGGGCAGCGGGAGCGCGCAGCCGTCCGCACAGATGAACTGGGTCCGGGTGGACTGGGCCCGGGTGGACTGGGCCCGGGTGAGCTGCCGATGATCGATGTTCACACCGACCAGTCGCGCCGCCGGCAACCGTTCCGACAATCGCCCCAGCGTTCCCCCGAAGCCGCAGCCGACATCCAGGACGGCCATGCCATCGGAGATCAGCGCCCCGCCAGCGACCGTGTCATCGAGCCGCTCCTGGGCGGCGACGACATTCCGCCCTCGAATTCTTGTACCGCRCAGCCGTGGCCACAGCCCCCAGTGTATGTGCCGCGAGAAGGCATCCGCCGTCCGATCACCTTGGTCATGGGTATCGAGAAGTACGTCTATATAGGGCAGTTCCACATCCACACCATATACTGAGGTTTGGCATCGAGCAAAATGCCGCGGACAGGCCCGGCAAAATATCTGCCCGGCTACCTGACGTTACCGTAGATGGCGAGTTCGATTGGCCGCGGAACGGCCGACCTAGTATTTAGGACGCTCCCGCCGCGACCGGCTCGCGTATCTACGAAAAAATTGACGCCTCCTCGCGCAGGAAACCGCCGATGCGCCGACGGCTGGATTACAGGGCCGTCGGCGCGGCGATAGACCGACCGCCGGATCGTCGCGTCCGAGACGGCGGTAGCTGGTCAGCGGGCGTCGATCGGCGAGCAGCAGTTGCCGGCCCGCACGATCCTGGCACTTCGACCGCCGACCAACCGTCCGGCATCCCGTCTGAAACGGTCCGCTCGTCGCATGTACTTTGTCTAACACAGACAGCCCGGATCTTTTACCCTCGATCGGGTGTAATCTCGCGATCGGATTTGGTATAGAATTCGCCGCGGGTACGGTTCAGCCCAAGGCAGGATGCCGACCGGCGGTGTCGTTCCTGGTCCGTAAATTCCGGAGCAGGGCGTGGCAGCGCGTGCACTCGGGCGCCGTCGACCCGGAACCGCTCCCCACCCTCACCGGCGTCCGTGCGGCACGGCGTTGGTCACGAGCTCGCTGGTCAGCAGCAGGACCAGGTCGGCCAGCTCGTCATCGACCCCCAGCCGGCGCAGGACCGGGCCGAGGCGAACCCTCGCCTGGCCCGGGCATATGAGGCACCACCCGAGCCTGTCTGGCCGGTCGACCGGGTGGCGCGGAGGTCGAGTCCATAGCGCGGTGGTGGCGGCGACGGTGCCAGGTGTGAGGGTCGGGTGGGCGTCGGGGTCGGGTGGCCGTGGGGGTGATGTCGACGGGCGGCGCTTGAAATCTGCTCTGGCTGATGCATAATTTGTGGCACGGGTGGGGTAGATAGTCGACCGAGAGGAACCACGCGGGAGGTCAGGAGGTGAGGACGATGGCGGTGCTCCTCCCGACAGCTCGAGGCGGCGACTGGCGGCCGCCATGCGCGAGGGAACTGCGCACCATCCGAAGGCGTGCGCGGCGTCGGCCCGGAGTCCGGCGCGCGACGCGGCCGTGACATCCCGTCCGGCCGCCACTGCCTACACCCGTCGCGACCCGCGGCGGTTCGCAAGATCAGAGATCCATTGTTCGTCATGTGGTTGGAGGTTTGTAGCAATGCTGCTGCGATTCGATCCGTTCCATGACTTCGACCGTCTGGCCAGCGAGGCGCTCGGAGCGGCCCGGACGCCGCGGATGATGCCCATGGACTGCTACCGGTCCGGCGACGCGTACTTCCTGCACTTCGACCTGCCGGGTGTCGACCCGGACTCGGTCGACGTCACCGCGGAGAACGGCACCCTGACCGTCCGCGCAAGCCGGAGCCGGCTGGCTCCCGAAGACGCCCAGTACCTGATCTCGGAACGAGGCACGGGCACCTACAACCGGCAGATCATCCTCGGCGACGGGCTGAGCCTGGACAACATCGCCGCGCATTACCGCGACGGCGTGTTGACCGTGATGATCCCGGTCGCCGAACACGCCAAGCCCCGGCGCATCGAGATCGGCCGCGACACGACCGACCACAAGGTCCTCGAGCCATGACGGCGCGCCCCAGACAGACCGCATGACGGTCGGCGGCCGGTGGGCTGACAGCCCACCGGCCGCTGGGCGTAGGAGGGGTGGCATATGACTCGGCACGGCAAAATCGACGACACCAGCTACCCGGCCTTCAGCATGGGTGCGGCCGCCGACCTGATCGGCGTCGAACCCTCCTTCCTACGCGCGCTCGGCCAGGAAGGACTGCTGAGTCCGCACCGTTCCGACGGCGGGCACCGGCGCTACTCCCGCGCCGACCTCGATCTGGCCGTCCGCGCTCGGGCGGTCGTCGACGAGGGCCTCACCGTCGCCGCCGCCTGCAGGATCGTGCTGCTCGAGCACCAGCTCGCCCAGACCCGCGCCGAACTCACCGCACTACGACGCCACAGCAAGCGCCCCGAGAACGGCACCCCACCGCCGCCCACCGGACCCGATCAGAGCTGACAGGGAGCCGACACCCCGGTCAGTACGCGGATGTGGGTCGCGAAGCGTGGACGAGAAGATCCTTCAGGGCCGGCGCAGGGCGCCGGAGTCCAGGCGCGATCCCGCCTGAGGACCCATCTGGAGCATGCCGCCGTCGACGGCTTGCAAGCTGCCGGTCGGGTCATGCGAGCAGGTTTTCGAGGTCGCCGTGGTCGAGACGGTGACAGGCTGGCATCGCGCCGAGTTCACACACGGCCAGCACCCGCTCGGGATCGGCGGCGTGCACGCGGCGCAGTCGGCGACGCCTTCGCCCGCGTTGATCGCGCGGTGTAGTTCGGCAAGCTCTGGCATCCCACGGGAGCCCACACGGAGCCGTGAATGCTCGGCATCCGAGCCGGCGAGGCGACCACCAGACCGGACACCGAACTGGCACACTCGACCCCGGTCGAGACCGGGTTTCACCTTCAGGCTCGGCCGGCAATCGTTGTCGCGCACGGAAAGCCGTCCGCTCATCCCAGGATCCTTACCTTCTCCGCGCATCCCCCTGTCCGGATGTCGTCGGCGCCGCCATCACCGTCATGGCGACAAGGAAAGCAGGTCGATCTTGATCGATTACTGGACACATACGGCATATCTCGATGTCTATGGGCAAATTCTTGCCGGCGGGGCGGGACCGCCGGAACTGCGGGACCGGCTCCTTACCGCGATCAAGTCCGATCCAGGGTCGGCGACGCTCGGGGCCCTGGTCGACCACCTGGTCTGGCACGCTGACGACGACGCGGAGCTCGGCCTGGTCAGGCAGGCATCCGACCTCTGGTCGCGGGCATTGACGATCTACGGCCAGGTTTCGGCGGCCCGCGACGACGTCGAGGCGGCACTGCTCTCGCCAGGAGACCCGGCCTCCCCGGCACGCTTCAATCAGGCAACCGCACAGCTCGTCGCGCTGAAGAACGGCCTGGGGACCTTGCAGGCCCAGATCACGGCGCTGCACGCGGCGCTCGCGCCGATACCGCACCTGCGTCGTCCGCACCCGCGCCAGGAGTCCCGGGACATCGCTTCCTGGCCTTTCGCGGATCGGTTCCTGGCCCGCCGCACCGCCGCCTTCCTACAGAAGCTGCTCTCCGGGGCGACGGACGACGGATCCACCGCGTTCGCCGCCGGCGCGGTCTCCTCCTACCTCGGCAACGCCGCCGGGTCGGCCTACCTGGGAGCCGTGGTCGGCGGGCCGCGCCGCCTGCACCGGGTACGGGACCGGCTGGCCAGGAACACGGTCGGGGCCTGGATCTCGGTCAACCGGGGGCAGCCCTCGCTCACCGAACTGGCCGAGCTCGTCTCGCTCGGCGCCGAACGCGGCGCCGAGACGATCCCTGGGCCCACCCGCCAGTGTCTGGAAGCGGCGCTCGCGGCGGCATACCCGGGCCTGCCGCCCGCGGGGGACCTCGATACCGGTCTGCGGCGGATGGCCGAGCACCTTCGCCTGCTCGACACGTTCGGGCTGCCTCCACTGCCGAGGCCGCTGCCGCCGGCGCTGGCCGCGACCCTCACCCTGGTCCCCGGCAGCCCGGGCGGCGGGGTGAAGGTGCAGTCCTACGGCGACGACCCCAACGGGCCAACCAGCTCGACCACCACGCCGACCACCAGTGACAAGCAGACCGCCGCGGGGAACATCTGCCTGGCGATCCTCGTGCTCCTGGTGGCGTTGCTGGTAGCCGGCCTCATCATCTGCATCGGGCTGCTGGCGGAGGAGGGCAAGTGCACCCCCGAACGTGTCTGGGAAAAGCTCACCGGCGGCGGTGGGCATCCGCCCCAGGTGGCGGTGACGGCCCAGACCCTGGTGACCGTCGCCCAGAACGGCGCCGGCGCCGAGCTGGTCCGGGAGTTCGCCAAGGCACAGGGAGCGCTCTTCCAGGGGCTCCTGCAGGCGCGGACCTTCCTCGCCACGATCGGACTGATCTACCCGACCGGCGGCCAGCTAGGCACACCGTTGTTCGCGCAGTTCACCTCCACCCCGAGCACCGCGCAGAACGGCTGGCCTCGCCGGTCGCCTCCCGACGAGTTCGACTCCTACATCTACGCGCCGACGAGCCCGGTGGAACAGCCGTCCTCGTCGGCGCCGCTGCCTCCTGGTAAGGACCCCGGCTATCTGCTCGACGCCGTCCCCAGCTGGATCAAGGAGCTGACCCACGACATCTTCGGTGAGCCACCCAGCATCGATCTGGACGCCGATCGTGGTCTGCTCCACCGTTGTTGGGACGTGGCACCCGGTACTCGCATCGACGACCAGCCGCTGTCGGTCCACCTACTCGGTTTCCACGAGATCTGAGGGATGACGTGCCGGAACACGAGAACATTGACGAAGCCAAGCCCTGGCTGGTGATTCCCTATTTCGCCGGCGACCTCGGCCGGCAGGGAATCGAACGGGCCCCTCTGCCCCCGCCGGCCCTCGGATGGCTGTGCGAAGGCATCCGGGTCAACGGCGGTCCCTTGCGGGTGTACAACCCGGGCGAGCCGACGACCGTCACCGTGGACGTCCGCAACTACGGCGGCGGCGCCGCGGAAACGCTGGCCACAGTGACCGTGTGGTGGACGGACCCGACGGCGGGCTTCAGCTCGGCCAAGTGGTTCGGCGAGGAGATGGCGCTCGTCGCGTCGAAGGGCGGGAGCGCGACGGCGACCGTCACCGGGGTGATCCCGGTGACGGCTCCGGCCCACGTGTGCCTGCTCGCGAGCGTGGAGGCGGCGTTCGACGACAACCTGCCCGCCACCATCGCGCCCGGCGTCGACCGGCACTGGGCCCAGCTGAACATCGACGCGGTGAAGGCTCCGGGCGGGGCCTTCAGGACGCCCTTCGCCATCGGCAACCCCGGATACACGCGGATCCGTACGCACGTCAGCGCGCGGCTGCTGTCCCCGGAAAGGTCAGTGGCCGCAGCCAAGACCCTGGGGGTGGCGCCCTTCCACCCGAAGACGGTCGAGCTGAAACTGTCGGCGCGACGCGGCGAGGCCCGTCTGGAACACCTGGACGGCGCGGTCGCGGTCGATCTCGCCCCAGGACGCTCCGCCACGCTGGAACTCGCCGGCCACCTAAGTCCGCCGCCCGAGCCGGGCACAGCCGCGCTGATCGAGATCGTGCAGTACGCACCGCACGATCCGGACACGGTCGTCGGATCCCTGGCCGTGGCCGTGACCGGCGGCTGATCCCGGCCGGCGCGCGGCCAGGGGGCAGGCCGGTCTTCCGCGTCCGCGACGTCCCTCAGCCTCGTCCGCGGGCGCTGTCGCACGGGTCGATGTCGCGGAGTTGCCAGGCCCGCGTGTCCAGGGCAGCCGACCTTCAGTCCGTGACTCGACTGGGCTGGTACCGCAGAGCGACCGCCCCCGACCGGAACTCCTGGCGCTCGACGAGCTTCAGCTCGAGCCGCTCGCTCAGGCCGGCGAACAACGTCGGGCCGTGACCCGCCACGACGGGCTGCACGACGAACTCGTACTCATCGATCAATCCCAGATCCGCCAAGGCCAGCGGGAGGGTCACGCCTCCCACGAACAGGCCCGTGCCAGGCTCCCGCTTGAGCTGCGCGACGGCTTTCCCCAGGTCACCCCGCACGAGCTCGGCGTTCCAATCGACCCGGTCCAGGGTGCCCGACACGACGTACTTCTTCGCCCCGTCGATCGTCTGGGCGAAGGGGACCATCCAATCGGCCATCCAGTCAGGCCACGTTCCCGCCGCCGGCCGCCGCCACGCCTCCTCCATCATCTCGTAGGTCACCCGGCCGAAGAGAAGCGCATCGGCCCGTTCCAGACTCGCGGCCCAATAGCGATGCGACTCCTCGTCCGGGGTCATCCCCACCCGGTGGTCGCAGCAGCCGTCGAGGGTGACGTTGATCGAATATCGGAGCGGTCTCATCGGTTGCTCTCCCTTGCTGCGGTCACAGGCATCTGGCGGACCGTAATCAGACCGGCGCCGCCGCCATTTCTCATCGGTCCCTCGTTCGGAACCGCTCGGAGGGCGCGTGCCTTCGAGGCCGAGCCCCGCGACCTTGTTGAACGGTGAGTCCTGCTCGGCGAAGCTCGCGACGCCGCCGGCGACGTGGATCACGAAGCCGGCGGTGTCGGCCCGTCCGCGGCGGGCGGCGCCCGCCGCGGACGGGCCGCGGGTTCGGTCACGGTGCACCTGAAGTCGGCCGCCCGTGACACGCTTATATCTCTTGCTAGGCATATAACCTTCGGGGTATGTTCAGGGCGTGGAGGCAGTGTTCTCGATCGTCGCGGAGCCCAGCCGGCGGCGCATCCTCGACGCGCTACGGACCGGCGAGCGGTCGGTCGGGGACCTCGTCGCCGCACTGGGCATGAGCCAGCCCGCGACGTCGAAACAGCTGCGGGTCCTGCGTGACGCCGGCCTCGTATCCAGCCGGATCGACGCGCAGCGCCGGGTCTACCGGATCGAGCCGGCACCCCTGCGCGCCCTCGACGACTGGCTCGCCCCCTACCGCGCCCTGTGGGCCGACAGCCTCGACGCCCTCGAACGTCACCTGGACGAGGCGGCCCAAGCCGAAAACCAGGACGGCCCGCACCGAGACACCACGGCCAACGGCCACTGAGCACTCAGGGAGGACCGCATGGCGACGACCACCGACCGGCTGGGAACGCTCGAACGCGTCGGAGACCGCGCCCGGCTGCGCTACGAACGGCTGCTGCGCCACCCCCGCGAGCGGGTATGGCGCGCACTGACCGACCCGGAGGACCTGCGAGCCTGGTTCCCCACCGGCATCGTCGGCGACCGGGCGACCGGCGCCGCACTGACGTTCCCGTTCCCCGACCAGGACCTCCCCGCCATGACCGGCGAGATGCTGCGGTTCGAGCCGCCAGCGGTACTGGAGCTGCGCTGGGGTCCGGACGACATCCTGCGCTTCGAGCTCGCCACCGCCGCCGACGACGCCGGCGGCACCGGCTGGTGCGCGCTGACGCTCGTCGCCGAGTTCACCCCGCTGGGCAAGGCCGCCCGAGACGGCGCCGGCTGGCACGAATGCCTCGACCTGCTCGCCACCCACCTCGCCGGCGGCGAGCCCTGGGCACCGGGCCAGCGCTGGGCCCCCATCGCCGCCCGCTACCGCGCCGCGTTCGGCCCCGAAGCCTCCGAGCTCGGACCGCCTGACGGCTGGAAGGAACCCACCGAACCGCGCTGACGGCACACCCATCCGGAAGCCGCAGGTCAGCCTGCGAGCATCCTCTCGAGGCCCAGCGGGTCGGTGAGGTAGACCGAGCCCGCGCCGGCAGCGGCGTCATCGGGCCAGATCACCGTCTGCCCGGCGGCGACGCCGGCGACGATCCGTTCCGCGACCACTCGCGGCGGCGCCTTGACGGCATCGACCCCGGCGAGCATGTCCGTGTCGATACCGCCGGGGTAGGCGCCGACGACCTCGACGCCAGTGCCGCGTAGTTCCGCCCGCAGGGACTGGGTGATCGAATGCGCGGCCGCCTTCGACGCGCAGTAGCCCGCCATTCCAGCCACCGGCGCGAGCGCGATCAAGGTCAGTACGTTGACGATCGCGCCCGGCGCGTTCTCGGTCAGGACGGGCACGAAGGCCTGGCTCACCCGCAGCAGTCCGATCTGGTTGGTCAGCACGTCACGCTGAAACAGGTCCAGATCACCGTCGAGGGCCCCGCCGAATCCGAGAACTCCGGCGTTGTTGATCAGCAGGGTGACATCGGTCGCGGCCTTGGCCGCGGCGTCCACGCTCGAGGAGTCGGTGACATCCAGCGCCAGGACGTTGACCCGCGGGTCGGTGCTCACAGCCGACGTGATGGCGCGGGGGTCCCGCGCGGTGGCGTAGACCTTGCTCGCGCCCGCGTCGAGGAGCTCGCCGACCAGACGAGCGCCGAGGCCCCGGCTCGCGCCGGTCACCAGGGCAATGCTGCCGTTGACGTTCATGTGTCGCCTTCCGGTTGCGATCTGGAACAGATCAACCGTATGGCGCGCAAGGTGAGCTATCGATGCCGGGAAGTCTCAGATTCTTGTCTGATCGTCGCACAGATCAGGGGGTGAGAGGCCTATCGGTAGGCTGCGGGAATGGATCTGCTCGGTGACGTGCTGCGCGTCGCCGGTGTGCGCGGGACGGTCGCCGCGACGGTCCACGCCGGCGATCCGTGGGGACTGCGGCTGTTCCGGATCTCGGCGGCGGCCTTCCATGCCGTCACCGCCGGCACAGCCTGGCTGCGCCTTCCCGGGCAACCGCCCCTACGGCTCATGCCCGGGGATGTCGTTCTCCTGCCCACCGGGTCCGAACACGGCCTGGCCGGCGACCCGGACGGTCCGCTGGAACCGTTCGACCACGCCGTGTCGAAAGCGGCGCTCGCCAGCGATGGTCGCCTGGACGTCGGGACCYTGCCGGCGCGGACCAGAATCCTGTGTGCCTCCTACCGGCACGACCCCGCCGTCACCACCCCGCTGTTCACCCTGCTGCCCGAGGTGGTCCACATACCCGCCGGGACACCCGGCGCCGGGCCGCTCGCCGACACCCTCCGCCTGCTGTCAGGCGAACTCACCGAACCAGGCCCGGCCGCCACGACGCTGCTCGACCGGCTCGTGGACGTCCTGCTCATCCAGGTGCTGCGGGCGTGGCTGCGCGCCGCGCCCACCACACCATCGATCTCCTGGCTACGCGCGCTGAACGACCCCACGATCAGCGCGGCGCTCACCGCTCTGCACTCCGACCCCGGCCGCGCCTGGACACTGACCTCGCTCGCCGACCACGTCGCCGTCTCCCGCGCCACCCTCGCGCGCCGCTTCCCCGCGCTCGTCGGCGAGACCCCGGCCGCGTACCTGACCCGATGGCGGATGGACCTCGCGGCCCGCGCGCTGCGCGACACCGACGACCCGATCGGGGTCATCGCCCACGCCGTCGGCTACACCTCCGAGTACGCGTTCTCCCGCGCCTTCTCCCGCGACCGTGCCATCCCTCCCGGGCGCTACCGCGCCCAGAGCCGAACTCGACCCGCCGCTGGGGCTGACGGATCCGGGGACGCGTCTGCTGTCACCCGCGCAGCGGGTCGCGGGCGAAGGCCGTCATCCCCGCGTCGAAGGTGACCGCCGCCTGGTAACCGAGCAGATCGCGGGCGCGGTCGGAGGACGCGACGATGTGCCGGACGTCGCCGGCCCGGTACTGCCCGGTGACAACGGGCATCGGTCCGCCGAAGGCACGGGCCAGCGCGCTCGCCATCTCGCCGACGGTGTGGGGCTGTCCGGAGCCGACGTTGACCGGCACGAGCCGGCCGGGTGCGCCGTCGTGCCGGAGCGCCGCCACGTTGGCGTCGGCGACGTCACGGACGTGGACGAAGTCGCGCAGCTGGCCGCCGTCCTCGTAGACCCTCGGTGGCCCGCCCCGCTCCAGTGCGCTGCGGAAGATCGACGCGACCCCGGCATAGAACGTGTCCCGCGGCATCCGCGGGCCGTAGACGTTGTGGTACCGCAGCGCCATCACGGTGCCGCCAGTGGCGGTGGCCCAGGCGGCGGCGAGGTGTTCCTGGGCGACCTTGGTGGCCGCGTAGACGTTGCGCGGGTCCAGCGGCGCGCCCTCGGTGACGGGCGTCGAGTCCAGCGGCCGGCCGCAGCGGGGGCAGGGTGGCTCGAACCCGCCGTTCTCCAGGTCGGCGGGCCGTCGGGGACCGGGACGGACGGGCCCGTCCGCGGCGCAGCGGTAGCCGCCCTCGCCGTAGACGACCATCGAGCTGGCCAGCACGAGCCGCCCGAGGCCGCGGCGGGCCATCGCGGCGAGCAGGACCGCGGTACCGAGGTCGTTGTGGGTGGCGTAGGCGGGCAGGTCGTCGAGGTCGACGCCGAGGCCGACCATGGCCGCCTGGTGGCAGACGGCGTCCACCCCGTCGAGCGCCGACCCGACCGTCGCCCGGTCGGTGACGTCTCCGACGATGAGCTCGGCGGCGTCGTTGAGGGCTGGTTTCGTGCGGTGCACGGCCGGCAGCAGGGCGTCGAGCACCCGGACGGAATGACCCGTGTTGACCAGTGCGTCGACGATGTGGGAACCGATGAAGCCGGCGCCGCCGGTGACGAGGACCTGCATGTCCGCGACGCTAGCGGCGCGGGCGCCCGATGGATCTTACGAGTCGCGGAAGCCCGCTCCTCCTGGGAGGTTCAGGCGGCGGGAAGGGCGACGACGAAGCGGCAGCCGTCGTGCTGGTTGTGGACGGTGACGTCCCCGCCATGCGCCTCCACGATGCCCCGGACGATCGCCAGCCCGATGCCGGACCGCACCCGGGGCTGATGTGGATGATCGCCCCCGTCGCCGGGAGTACGCGCGGTCTCCCCGCGGAAGCCGAGGTCGAAGAGGCGCGGCAGGTCCTCGGTGGGGATGCCGCCGCACCGGTCGGCGACCGCGACGATCGCCCGGCTGTCGTCGGCCGCTCCCGCTCCCGCTCCGTCGCCGCGCGAGGCGCCGCCCGTCCGTTCGACCTGGACCTCGACGGTGCCGTCGTCGGGGGTGTGGCGGATGGCGTTGATCAGCAGGTTGATCAGCGCGCGGCTGACCTGGGTGGCATCCACGTCGACGTAGACGGCGTCGTCGGTGCTGCCGGTGACGACGACCCGCCTGGCGCGGGCGATGGGATCGACGACGGCGACGGCGTCGGACACGATGTCGGCGAGGCAGACCTTCTCCAGGGTCAGTTCGAGCGCGCCGGCCTGGAGCCGGGCGAGCTCGAACAGGTCGTCGACCATGCCGGTCAGCCGTTCGGCGTCGGCGAGCATCTGCCGGTGGTAACGCTCCGTAGTTCCAACATCCGTGACCAGGCCGTCCGCGAGCGCCTCCGCCGTGGCCCGGATCCCGGCGAGCGGGGTACGCAGGTCGTGGCTGATCCAGGCCACCAGTTCGCGCCGGCTGGCTTCCAGCGCGCGTTCACGGTCGCGCGACGCCACCAGACGTACGTGTGTCGCGTCGAGCGTGCCCGCCAGGGCGGTCAGCTCGACGGTCGGGAGCCGGCCGGCCCGCTGGTAGGCCGGGTCACCCAGCGTGCCCGCCGCGCGGGTCAGCGAACCGGTGGCCGCGACGACCGGCCGACCAAGGCGCACCGCGGCGGCGGTCGCGACCACCGCGGAGACCGCCACGACGATCAGCACGACCCGCAGGTCATGGTGCGAGAGGAACATGGCGCGGGCGGTACCGGCCACGCCGGCCGCGACAGCGAGGATCGGAACGACGCTCAGCACGACCGCGGTGGCCCACAGCGGGCGTGCGCGCAGCAGGCGAAGCAGCGGCACACCGGTCAGTGCGGCCACCGCCGAGCAGGCGAGGGCGATCCCGACGACCTGCAGGTCCGCGCTCATGCCAGCGCCTCCGTTCTGGCCGACCAGCCGGACCTACTCATCGGCGGCGCGGGACCGGCCCAGAGAATCCGAGTGGTGCGCGGCCGGCGGGTCGTATCGGTATCCGACGCCCCACACGGTGACCAGCAGCCGCGGGGCCGTCGGGTCGTCCTCGATCTTCTCCCGCAGCCGGCGGATGTGCACCGTGACGGTCGACGGGTCGCCGTAGGTCCAACCCCACACCTGTTCCAGCAGCTCCGCGCGGGTGAGGGCGCGGCCGGGGTGGCGGAGCAGGAACACCAGCAGGTCGAACTCGCGCACGGTGAGCCCGAGCGAGCCGCCGTGCCGGGTCGCGGTGCGGGCGGCGGCGTCGACGACGAGGGCGCCGGCACGCAGAATGCCGGAGCCGGCCGGCGGCGGCTCGCTCGCCCGGCGCAGCACGGACCGCACCCGCAACGTGAGCTCCCGCGGTGAGAACGGCTTGGTCACGTAATCGTCCGCGCCGCACTCGAGCCCGGCGATGCGGTCGGTCTCCTCACCGCGCGCCGTCAGCATGATCACCGGGATGGGGCCCCGCTCCCGCAGCCGGCGACACACCTCGATGCCGTCAAGACCGGGGAGCATCAGGTCCAGGACGACCAGGTCCGGAGCGGCCGCCTCGACCATCCGCAACGCGGCCGGCCCGTCCGCGGCCCGGTCGACGTCGAACCCGGCATTGCGCAGATACCGGTCGACGACCTCGGCCACAGTGGCGTCGTCATCGACCACCAGGACACGAGCCACGTCGCCACCATAGAGCGCGGATACCGCCCGCGAGCGACACCGGAACTGCCGTCACGGATTCGTAAGAAGACCCGCGCCGGCTCCGCCGAGACAGTCGCCCACCAGCGGATTTCCTTGTTTGGTAAGGGTCGACGACGGCCGACTGTCACTAGAGTCGCGATCATGCTCACGCAAAGTCACCAGGGGCCGGTCTCGGTGGACGTCGTGCTCCCCTGCCTGAACGAGGCCGAGGCGCTGCCCTGGGTCCTCGAACGGATACCGCCCGGATATCGAGCCGTCGTCGCCGACAACGGCTCCCGCGATGGTTCCCCACAGCTCGCCCGTGAGCGGGGCGCCGTTGTCGTCGACGTGCCGCGGCGCGGCTATGGGGCGGCCGTGCACGCCGGCCTGCTCGCGGCGGACGCCGACGTGGTCTGTGTCTGCGACGCCGACGCGTCCCTGGACCCCGCGCAGCTTCCCGGCCTCGTGGCCGAGCTGACGGCCGGGCGCGCCGACCTCGTCCTGGGCCGCCGCCGGCCGACGTCCGCCCGGGCCTGGCCGCCGCATGCCCGGCTCGGCAACGCGGTGGTCGCCCAGCGGCTGCGCCGTCGCGGCGTCCCGGTCCGCGACCTCGGGCCGATGCGGGCCGCCCGCCGAGCCGAGCTGCTACGCCTGCCGATCACGGACCGCCGCTTCGGCTACCCGCTGGAGCTGCTGCTGCGCGCAGAGCAGGCGGGCTGGCGCATCGTCGAGAGGGACGTCGACTACCACCCCCGGGTCGGGCGGTCGAAGGTGACCGGAACACCACTCGGCACGGCCCGCACCGTACGGGACATGACGGCCGCGCTGGCGGCGCTGCGATGACCGCGCGGTGGCCCGAGGAGCCGCCTGTCGCGGTGACTCTGCTGGTGGTGGCGAAGGAACCGGTCCCCGGCCGGGTCAAGACCAGGCTGACGCCGCCGTTCACCCCGGCGCAGGCCGCCGCCGTGGCCGAGGCGGCCATCGCGGACACGTTGACGGCGGTCAGCCGACTGACCCGGCTTCCCGGTATCGGGCCGGTCCGGGCCGTCCTGGTGCTCGACGGCGCCGTCGGCCCCTGGCTACGCGTGCCGATCGAGGCAATCCCGCAGGCCCGGGGACCGTTCGACACCCGGCTCGCCGCCGCCTTCGACGCCGCCGCCGGCCCAACGCTTCTGATCGGGATGGACACCCCACAGGTGACACCCACCCTGCTCGCCGACGCCTGCCGCGCGCTGGCCCGCACAGACGCGGTGTTCGGCCCCGCCGCCGATGGCGGGTGGTGGGCGCTCGGCCTACGCCGCCCGGACGGCCGCCTGCTGCGCGGCATCGCCACCTCCCAACCTGACACCGGAGCCCGACAGCTCGAACGGCTGACCMAGGCCGGCCTGCGCGTCACGACGCTGCCGGTCCTGCGGGACGTCGACACCGCGGCCGACGCCGACGCGGTCGCGCGGCTCGCCCCCGATGGCCGGTTCGCCGCCGCCGTGCGGACCATCGGGAACGATGCGGCCCGGACCGGCGCGGCCCGCCCGCTGGTCGGGCGATGACGACGGCCGCCGCCGCGGGGCCGCCGGCGACCGTCGGGCTCGGTGACCGGGCCGGGCAGTGGACCCCGCCGGTCATGGAGGGCAGCGCGCCGACGGCGCTGTACGAGGCGGCGCTGCGCTCCGCCGACGGCCGGCTGTGGGTACGCCACCCCGATGGGCGGCGCGAGCCGTTGCCGGTGCCCAGCTGGCGTGGCGGGCTCGTCGCGGGCGACGCGTCCCTGCTGCGGCGCTGCGCAGGTCCGACCCTCGACGTCGGCTGCGGCCCCGGGCGGCTGACCGCCGCGCTCTGCGCCCGCCGCGTGCCGACGCTCGGCGTCGACGTCGCGCCCTTCGCGGTACGCCTCGCCCGCCGGGCCGGCGCGCCAGCGCTGTGCCGCGACGTCTTCGGCCCGCTGCCGGCGGAGGGACGCTGGTCGACGCTGGTGCTGGCCGACGGCAACATCGGCATCGGCGGGGACCCGGGCCGGCTGCTGACCCGCGCCGCCGAGCTGCTCGGCCCGGCCGGCCGGGTACTCGTCGAGCTGCGGCCGCACCCGTCCCCGGCCGGCCGACGGCTGGTCCGCCTGGAGGGGCCGGACGGACAGGTGTCGCGATCGTTCCCCTGGGCGTTCGTCGCCGCCTGCGAGGTCGTCGGCTACGCCTCGGCCGCCGGGCTGCGCGTCACGCAGACCTGGCGCGGCGGCGGCCGGCACTTCGCGGCGCTGGGCCGGTCATGAACCCTCGGTGACCCGCCGCCCCGGCTGATCAGCGGCCGGCGGGTGGTCCGCGCCGCGGGACGGGTCGGCGCGGACCACCCGCGTGCGACGCGCCCGCATCGCCCGGACGGCGATCACGACCGCGGCGCCGGCCCACACGGCGCCGAGGACGATCGCCAGGTTCCGCCCGTAGGGCAGCGGGTTCACCGTCGGGTTGTCGGGCGAGCCGCCGTAGCCGCGCCAGAGAGGCAGGGACGCGAGCGCGACGGTCGCGCTGACCAGGAGCGCGCCCTGCGCGACCGCCCGGTACGGCGCGCGCACGAACCGGGTGAGCAGCAGCCCCATGATGGCCGTGACCGGGACGGCGACCAGGTCGTGCACCAGGACTGCGCCGATCAGCCACCGGGCCGCCTGTGGCGGGTGGGTGGCCCGCGTCATCGTCAGCAGCCCGTGGACGCCGTATCCGATCACGGCCAGGCCGACGACTACGAGCACGCCACGCAGGACCGCGGCGAGGGTCGCCTTCACAGCATCACCACCCGGTGCACCCACTTGGTCTGCAGCACGCCGGGCCGGTTGGGGGCGATGAGCCGGGCCGGGTATCCGTGGTCGATGTCGAGCTTGGCGCCGTTCAGCCCCGTGGCGAGCAGCGTCAGCGGGTCGCGGGCGTGCGGGGGGTTCACCTCGCTGGCGCGGTAGCCGCCGCGCACCTCGAGCGACTCGACCCGGACCGTCGCGTCGGGCGGGACGCCCGCGGCGTCGAGCAGGTCCCGCAGCCGCGGACCATGCCAGGTCGCGTCGGCGGCCCACCCCTCCACGCAGGTGATCGGCAGCTTGGACGTGTGGTGGTCGAATGCCAGCAACTCGTCGAGGCCGAGAGAGAACGGGCGCGGGCCGACGACGTCCAGTCGGTAGCCCGGGTCGCGGGCGAGGGCGACGACCCGCGCCGCGGCCGCGGTCCGGTTGACCGGCAGCCGCTGCGGGCCGGCGTCGGGCCGCCGGGGCGCGAGCAGGTCGAGCCGGGCCAGCCCGGGCACGAACTGGCCGGCGCTGGTGAGGGTGATGACGCCGGCGGCGGTGCCGACCGCGATCCCGAGGCCACGCCGGGACAGTCCCTCCCCCGGCGGTTCCGGCTTGCTGACCCGGTCCGCGAGCGGCGCGCGGCCGGCCCGGCCCGGGCCGACGTTCGCCCGCACCACCGCGAGCTTCGCGGCGACGTGCACCAGCAGCGCGCCGATCGTGATCCAGGCGACCCAGTAATGGGTGACGGTGAAGAAGAACCGGAAGCGGTACCACTGCGCGATGTTCGCTATTCCGGTGGCCAGCTGGAACAGGGCACCCGCGATGAGCGGCACGATCGTCACCCGTTCCAGCGCATGGGCCGCCGAACGCACCGGCGGCCATTCCCACAGCCGCGGATACACCGTCCACAGCTTTACCAGCAACAGCGGAACACTCGCCAGCCCGGTGGCCACGTGCAGACCCTGGGTCAGCCGGTACAACCAGACCGGACGGGCCGGCCAGTCCAGCCACGACGGCGGATGCTGCATGAAATGCGAAAACAGACCCGTCAGGAAACACACCCCGAACGCGATCCCGAGCCAGATGCCGAGCAGCGCGGCCACCCGCGGATCGTGCAGGCGGCTCGGGAAAGCGCCCTCGCGCAGCGGGCCCCGCCGTAGGAAAGCGGGTGGATGCGGGAATCGTCTGGTCAGCGCGCGCACTCACGCACCGTAGGTCTCCTAGACCGGGCATAACGAGTCGCGAAGCCTTACGGAACGGAGAAACCCGGCCCCGGCCTGCCCGCGGCGCCCGGATTGGCTGCCACGCTCGCTACATGCCGACCGCCGTCACCACCTCCCAGAGCCAGCGCGTTCCCGCGCCGCCGGCGACGCGGTCGGGGCCGTGGCGCGGGCGGCGCTCGGCGGCGCTGGTCGGGGCCGGCGTCGGGCTCGCGGGCCTGTTCGCCGTCCAGGTGGTCGTGCTGCGCCAGCCGGGCTACCTGGTCAGCCGTCCCGCCCTGCTGTACCTGACGATGCTGTGGTGGGCGCTCGCTCTGATCACGGCCACCCTGCTCGTGCTGGCCGCGCCCCGCCGGCTCGCGCTTGTCCTGCTGCTCGCCGCCACCGTCGCGATCCCCACCGTGGCCCTCACGCACGGCCCGCGGCTGTCCGACGATCTCTACCGCTACGCCTGGGACGGCAGGGTGCAGGCCGCCGGCATCGACCCCTACCGCTACGGTCCGCTCGACCCCGAGCTCACCGGAGTCCGGGACGGCTGGCTGTTCCCCGACTCGGCCGGCTGCACCGCCGACCACCCCCGCCCGCACTGCACCCGGCTGAACTACCCCCGGGCGCACACCATCTACCCGCCGGTGGCGCAGGCCTACTTCACCGCGGTCCACGTCCTGCCCGGGCCCCCACGCGAGCACAAGCTGCAGCTCTATGCGTCGCTCACCTCGCTGGCCCTGGTCGGCCTCCTCATGGCGATGCTGGCGGCGCGGGGCCGGGACCCGCGCCTCGCCGCCTTCTACGCGCTGACGCCGCTCGCCGGCGTCGACATCGGCTCCGACGCGCACGTCGATGTCCTCGGCGCGCTGCTCGCGCTCGGCGCCATCGCCGTCCTGACCTCGAGTGGGTCCCGGGAGGACGCGGCACCGTCCGCGGCCACGCCGTCCTCCGCGCCCGCGCCGCTGCCCCGGCGGCGGGCGTGGCTGGCGGGCGCGCTGCTCGGCGCGGCCGTGGCGGTCAAGCTCTACCCGGTGCTGCTGCTGCCCGCGCTGGTGGGGCGCGGCCGCCGCCTCCGGCCCGTCAGCCTGCTGTGCGCGGCCGGCGCGGTCGTCGGGTTGAGCTACCTCCCCCACGTCCTGGCGGTGGGAACGGGCGTCCTCGGCTTCCTCCCGCAGTACCTCAACGTCGAGGGATACGACCAGGGCAGCCGGTTCCTGCTGCTCGCCGGGCTCGGCCTGCACGGCAGCGCAGCCAAGGCCGTCGCGGCCGGCGTTCTCGCCACGGTCACCGTCGCGGTGCTGCGGGCCGACCCGGATCGCGTGCCGGTCGAACGGGCCGCGCTGTGGCTCGTCGGCGCCGCCTTCCTGACCGCCACGCCGGCCCAGCCCTGGTACGGCGTCCTGCTGGCCGTCCTCGCCGTCGTCGCCGGCAGGCCGGAATGGCTCGCCGTGGCGGCCGCCGGCCATTCCCTGTACATCTCGCTGTTCACCGACCTGCCCGGCGACGCCTGGACGCTGCGGGTCAGCTCCTACGCCGTCGCCGCGGCCATCGTGCTCGCCGCCACCGTCGCCCGTTCCGCCCGGCGCCGGACATGCCAAGATCGGCCGTCGACCCAGCAGCGGGGCCCGACCCGGCCAGACCCGGTCGCGCGACTCCCGGACGGGAGCGGCGATGGGTCACCTGGCCGGTCTCACCCTGCGAGCGGGAACGGTGAGTCTGTGGCCGGGCCCGGCCCCGCCTAGGCTCCGGTTCGTGGAAGCATGATCATGATGTGGCCTACGCCGGGGGACGCCGGGCGGGCCGCGCGAGGCGCGTTTCCGAAACCGTCAGTAGACCAGGACGGTCGTGCCGATCGCGGCATTGGCGGAGGACCAGAACCAGTCCATCGCCGCGTTGGTCACCCGGATACAGCCGTGGGAGGCCGCCCGGGCCGGCACCGACGCATAGCCGTGGATGGCGATGCCGTCGGTGTGGAAGTACTTCGGCCGGTAGAGGTCGCCGAGGCTGCCGTGGTCGACCCCGTCCACCTGCCGGTAGATGTGCCAGGTACCCGGCGGGGTGTCGGCCAGGTACTGGACACCGTCGTGGTAGTAGATCTCCTCCGTGCCGCTGGAGGTGTTGAAGATGGTCTCCACCTGGCCGTCGCGCACGACCATCAGCAACTGCCTGCCCTTGTCCACCTCCAGGACCAGACCCTGCGTGCTGCGTCCCGCTGGCCGTGTGCCGCGGTCGATCGCGGCTCGGGTGGCCGGGCCGACCATCCCGTCCAGCTCTATTCCCGCGGCCTTCTGCACGGCGAGCACCGCCTGCTGGGTGAGCTGCCCGAACGTCCCGTCCGCGGTTCCCAGCCAGTAGCCGGCCGCCGACAGCTGATGCTGCAGTAGCTCGATCTCCGGTCCGGTCGCGCCCGGCCGCAGGACCGGCACACCGCTTGGCGACGGCGGGACAGGCTGGGACGCAGACGGCTGAGCCGTCGAGCCGGGCTCCGTGGTCCGCGGCGAACTCGGCGTGTCCGTTGGGAATCCCGGGCCACCCGAAGCCGACGGGAAGCCCGAAGCCGACGGGGAGAGAGATGTCGGCGGCACCGACGATGCCTCGCCGTCCGGGCCGCATGCCACCGCCAACGGCGCGCCGACCAGCAGCGACAGGAGCATCATCCAGCGCGCGATCCGGGGTCGACAGATGGCAGACATATACACCATTTGACCACGAGCCGGTCGCGCAACCTGGTTTCGGCCAGCCGCGGGACGCCGCAGATGCTCACCGCGTTACCTGCTGTCATGAGGCGTCGGGGCCCCACAGGTCGGTGTGGTGGGCTTGGACGAGAGCGTGGATACGGGTGAGGACGTCGTCGGCGGACCACGGGCCGAGGCGGCGTCCGTCGCGCAGGCGCAGGGCCATCTGGCCGTCGGCGGCTTCCTTGGCGCCGACGACCCCCTGGTAGGGGACCAGGCGAGCCTCCCGGATGCGCGCGCCCAGACTGCCACGTTCCGGGCCGGCGACCTCGGCGCGCAGCCCCAGGTCGAGGCAGCGTCTGGCCAGGGCCGAGGCGTTCGGCGCCTCGGCCTCGGAGATCGGGAGAATCACCAGCTGGGTGGGGGCGAGCCAGGCGGGGAACGCCCCGCCGTGCTGCTCGACGAGATGCGCGATCGCCCGTTCCACGCTGCCGATGACGCTGCGGTGGACCATGACCGGCCGGTGCTTGGCACCGTCCGCGCCGACGTAGTGCAGGTCGAACCGCTCGGGCTGGTGGAAGTCGACCTGGACGGTGGACAGGGTGGACTCCCTGCCGGCGCTGTCGGTGACCTGGACGTCGATCTTCGGTCCGTAGAAGGCAGCCTCTCCCTCAGCGGCCTCGTAGCGCAGTCCGACGCGATCCAGGACCTCAGCCAGCAGCGCGGTGGAGCGCCGCCACAGCTCGGGCGCCGCGACGTACTTGCCGCCTGGGCCCGGGAGGGAGAGCCGGTAGCGGGTCGCAACGATGCCCAACGCCTGGTACGCCCGGCGGATCATCTCCAGCGCCGCGCATGCTTCGTCGGCGACCTGTTCCAGGGTGCAGAAGATGTGCGCGTCGTTGAGCTGGATGGCCCGCACGCGGGTCAGGCCGCCAAGTACGCCCGACAGCTCCGAGCGGTACATGCCGCCCAGCTCGGCGATCCGCAGAGGCAGCTCGCGGTAGCTGTGGGAACTGGAACGGTAGATCACCGCGTGATGTGGGCACAGACTCGGCCGTAGGACGACCTGCTCACCTCCCAGATCCATGGGCGGGAACATGTCCTCGCTGTAGTGCGACCAGTGCCCGGAAATCTCGTACAACTCCCGCTTGCCAAGCACCGGTGAGTACACGTGCCGGTAGCCCGCCCGCCGCTCCTGGTCGCGGATGTACTCCTCCAAGGTGTGCCGTACGGTCGCGCCGTCGGGCAGCCAGTACGGCAGCCCCGCGCCGATCAACGGATCGGTGCCGAACAGGCCCAGCTCACGGCCGAGCTTGCGGTGGTCATGCATGGTGGTCTCCTCGCGGATCGCGGGCGAGTGACCACAAGCAGAAGCCCCGGGGCACTCGCCCCGGGGCTTCGCATTACGACAACTGTCAGCGCGCCGGGACACACTCCGGCGTCGTCGTCACAGCGGCGCGCTTCATGCCGACCACGGTAGCAGAGACAGGGTGGCTGTCCCACCCGCTTGTTCCGCCGACCCGCCCGTTCGCGGACCCGGGAAACACCGTCGACGGAACGGTCCCGCGGCGGCGGTGAGCGTTGAGCTGCCACGCCCCGTGTCGGCCATCAGATAGCTCTCGTGTCTGCCTTTGACGGCATGAATCGCCACCCGTAGCGTGCGCGGCATGGACCCGTGGACGCCGGATCCGGCCGAAAACCGTTCATGGGCAGACAGGGGGTACGAGTCGGAGAACTCAGCCGACCCGGACGCTGAGTACGACGACGCGGAGTACGACACGGCGTCCGAGGGGCAGAACCCGCCCCCCTCGGACACGAGGCGCGAGTGGCAGGACGCGCCTCGCCCGGTCAGGCGCCACCGAAGCCGCAGGTCGCGGAAGTTCATCACGCTCGTGACGACCGTGGCCGTGGTCCTCCTGGTCGGCGTCACCGCGACCATCGTGAGCGTGGTCGCGCCAGGCAAGAAGAGCCATCCCGTCGTCGGGTTCGTGCCGACGGGGGCCTCCCCCGAGCAGGACGGCGAGCAGATCACCACCGCGTTCCTGAATGCGTGGGGGGCCGGCAGCCTCGGGTTGGCGGCCAGCTACACCGACAGCCCGCAGGCCGCCGAGGCGGCGCTCGCCGCGTACCGTGCGGGCCTCCATCTCGGGACGCTGAGCGGCTCGCCCACCGGCGCCACACAGCTGACCGGCAGTGTGCCTACAGACAGCGCGCCGCCCGAGTCCCCGTCGACGCCGCGGGTCAAGGTCACCATCGCGGTGAACGCCCTGGTCGCGGCCGCGGCAGGCACCGGGACGATCAGTGGTTCCTGGAGCTACCACTCGTCGCTGGTCGCCTACCAGAAGCCGGACTCGCCAGCGTGGTCCATCGCGTGGGCACCTGCCAACCTCGCGCCGAACCTCACCGCGACCACCCACCTCGCCGCCGTCCCGGTGGCGCCGAAGGCGACATCCGTCCTCGACTCCAGCGGCAACAGCCTCACCTCGTATCAGGACCCGGGCCTGAACACGATCGCGGGAGTACTGAAGGACAGCCCACCCAAGGACCTGGGGCAACCGGGACTCGCCGTCGAGATCCAGTCCGCCGACGGCACACCGGTCAAGGGCACCCAGGCAGCAATCACCGCGCCGGTCGACGCCACTCTKGCCACTACCATCAACCCCAAGGCGGAGCAGGCCGCGCGCAGCGCCGTCGCGGAGCACCCGCAAAGTTCGATCGTCGCCATCCAGCCGTCCACCGGCCAGATCCTGGCTATCGCCAACAACGCCGGCTACAACGACTTCGCGCTCACCGCCGCGGTGGCACCAGGCTCGACCGCTAAGATCATCTCGGCCGCGGCGCTGATCACCCACGGGGTCCTCACCGCGAGCACCCCGGTCGCCTGCCCAGCCGTCTACACGGTGCAGGGCATCAGCTACCACAACGACAAGGACGAGTCCGAGCCGGCGTCGACGCCTTTCTCCTACGACTTCGCCCAGTCCTGCAACAACGCGTTCAGCCAGTGGTGGCAGCAGGAGAGCGACGGCCGCCTCGCCTCGGTGGCCAAGGAGTACTTCGGCCTCAACCAGCCCTGGGACATCGGCCTCGGCGAACCCGCCACCTACTACAAGCAGTCGCCAAGCGCGAGCGGCTCCGAGCTGGCCCAGAACATGTTCGGCCAGGGCCACATCACCGCGTCTCCGCTCGCGATCGCCTCAGTCGCGGCCACCGTCGCGGCCGGGACCTTCAAGCAGCCCATCCTGCTGCCCGGAGCCTCGCAGATCGCCGCGACGCCCCTGCCCGCCAGCGTCGACGCGCAGCTGAAGACCATGATGCGCGATGTGGTCACCGAGGGCAYGGCCGCCGGGCTCGGGTTCGGCCCGACCGTCTACGCCAAGACGGGGACCGCGGACGTCGACAACCAGGGGCAGCCCAACAGCTGGTTCGTGGCCTTCGACCCAGCCCGGGACGTCGCCGTCGCCTGCCTTGTCCTCAACGCAGGGTACGGCGCCCAGTTCGCCGCCCCGGAAGTTCAGCACTTCCTGGCCAGCTACTAGGCGCTGAGCGAGCACGTTGATCGTCGCCACCGCGGTCACCGCGGCTCAGGTGTGATGCGCGGGCGGGCGAGGTTGATCGACATGGAGTCGTCGTAGTGCTGCCAGCGGCCTCGGCCGTGCCGTTTGGCGCTGTACATGGCCGTGTCGGCCRCACGCACGAGTTCATCGGCGTTGGAGGCCATCGGTCCGGTCGTTGCGATGCCGATGCTGGCGGTCACCGTGATGCCCTGTCTGCCGCTGCTCCKGAGCGCCGCGACGCCGGTGATGATCCGGTCGGCGATGGCTTCGACCGCCGCGCTGGACGTGACGTTCCTGCAGAGCACGGCGAACTCGTCACCGGCGAGGCGGGCGACGGTGTCGTCGGGACGGACCACCCGCCGCAGCAGCGCGGCGACCTCGCGAAGCAGGTCGTCGCCGGCCTGATGGCCGAGGGTGTCGTTCACACTCTTGAACCCGTCGAGATCGATGAAGAGGAATCCGACCGGCGCACGCTCATGGCGCGACTCGGTGATCAGCTGGCCGAGCCGCTCGAAGATCGCCGCTCTGTTGGGCAGCTCCGTCAGGGCGTCATGCAGGGCGCGGTGGCGGGCGTCGGAGGCCATCGTCCGCTCCAGCTCGGCGGCACGGGCGATGGTCGTCGCGGCTGTGATCTGGGTTGCCGCGAGGGTGAGGAAGGTGCGGTAGTCGTCGTCCACCGGCAGTCGGTCGCTGATTCCGGTGACGAGCAACCCGAGCTGTGGGGCGCCACCTCCCTCCATGAGCGGGATGACGATCGCCGACTCCGACGGCGGGGCCGCGGAGGTCCGGCGCAGTGAGAGACGTTCCAGGACCTGGCTGACGACCGCGGTCCGACCGGTCGCCAAGGGGTCCATGAGCTCGGGGACGGCGCCGAGGTCGAGGCCGCCAGGATGGTCGACGGCCTGCGACGCCGGGGCCAGTCCGCTGCTCGCGGCGACGGTCATCGCCCGCGGGGTCCCCGGGTCGGRCACCGCGATCAGGCAGTAGGGAATGTCCGCCGGGTATCGGCCGAGGACCTGCGCGGCCTCGGCGAAGGCCYCCCCCGGGCTCCGTCTGCTTGCCGTGGTGCTGGCGAGATCGCGCAGGCAGGACAGCCGGCGCGTGCCGAGTACCTGCCGGGTGGTCTCCTGCGTCGCGGTCAGCACTCCGACGACGTCGGCGCCGGGGTGCCGGCGGATGGGACCGAAGGAGAAGGTGAAGTAACACTCCTCCAGAAATCCGTGCCGGTTGAGCAGGAGAAGACAGTCCTTCGACCAGGTGGCGCCGTTGCCGGCCAGCACCCGGTCCAGCATCGGAACATAGTCGTCCTCAAGTTCCGGAAATGCCTCCCGGAACGGAACACCGAGACACGGGTGTTTTTGACCAATGTGGGTAATGAGCGCGTCGTTGTAGACCTGGGAAAAATCCTTTCCCCAGAGGACCTCCAACGCGAACCGGGACTCGAGGCATATGCTGACGGCCGTGCGCAGAGTGGGGCACCATTCGCGCACCGGACCAAGCGCCGTCGCGGACCAGTCCATGTCGGCCATCAGCCGGCCCACGACGCCACCGGCCGCGAACACCCGATCCATCTCGTCCACAGCACCGCCTTGGCGACCCAAAGAATCGGCGGCACCACCCGGCGTGACCCGCACGTTTGGCGGTTGTGTTCGAGGTGCCCCAGTGCCCCCCATTGGTCCATGTCCCAGAACTCATACCGCCGATCACAGCGGCGGCGATCCACCTGTGCCGCGGCAGTCCGCCGCGACCGCCACAGGAGGCCGGCCCTTTACTTCCCCTGACATGTCCCGTCCAAACTGGATGGGGCCGATATCAGAATCGCCCATCGCACCACCAGCCTCGTTTAGCGGACATCCGGCCGCCAGGGGCTCGAACCCAATGCCGCGGATTAAGAGGGGTAGAACGCTCGTTCGGTCACCGCTCGACGGAGGCTTGGGCGTGGTGGTTGTGGCTGATCCGGGTGAGGGCGGTCTCCGCCACGATGGCCGCCGCGTTCCACGCCATAACCCAGAGCACCGCGGCGACGACGAGTTGCGTCCAACCTGGCTTGGGGACCAAACCTCGACGGCGCAGGGCGCGCATTAGCAGGTAGAGCCAGGGCCCGAGGAGTGCCCAGACCCAGGGCGCCGGGGCCCAGCCGGCCGCTTGAAGCTGGCGGGTGTCGACGACCCCGAGAGCCAGGGAGGCCAGCCAGCCGGCCAGGACTCCGAGGAACGGGCTGATCGCGACGAACACGATGTTGTGGGAGGCCACGGCGGCGATCACTACCACGACGCCGATGACGGGTGTGCACGCGATCGCCCAGGGAAGCACCGGGCTCGTCGGCGCGCCCGGCAGGAACCTGGCGGGCGGGTAGCCATACGCGGGATGGCCCGGTGYGGGGTGCCCCGGTGGCGGTGGGTAGCTCGCGGGCTGGCCGAAGCGCGGGCCGGCCTGCGTGGTCGGTGCTTCCTGGGCGGCACTCCACACCCGGCCGTCCGACCAGCGGCGCAGCGACGGGTTGCTCGGATCTGGGTACCAACCCGGGGGTGTCGTCATTTGCCTACATAGTGGTGCGCCTCGACGCCACCGGCCAGTCCCAGCGACGTACCGCTCTTCGGCAGCGCCTTTTCATTACTGATCCGAATTCCCCGGCTGTGGATGAGCGGCAGGGCCCTCCCGGGACTCGTCGCAGGGGGCCTGTTGCATCGACCGTCGACACCATGCCGTCATGATCCTTGATGTGCTGTTCGACCAGCTCAGCGCCCCTGACCGTCCAGTTGCACCCCACAGGCCCGCGGCGACTGGGCGGCTGGCCGTGAACGGCTCGCGGCGCGGGTGGCGATGATCGCCGAGCAGGGCCTGTCTGGGCAGGTGGCGTACGTGCGGGCGCACCTGGCCGAGCTGGTGCTGGGCGCCGGCGACCCGGCCCGGGCGCAGCGCCTGCTGGACGCGACGTTGGCTGATCTCGCGGCGCAGCCGGCACCGTCGGTGCAGGCCTGGTGCCTGCTGCTGCGCGCGGACGCCCGCCTGCGGCTGGTCGGCCCGGACGACGCCGCGGACGATGTCGCCGCCGCCCGCCGGGAGGGCGCCGCCTGCGGCAACCTCTGGCAGCAGGCCCTCGCCGACCACATCGCCGGCCGCATCGCCCAGGCCCGCGGCGACCTGAACCAGGCGGCGGCGCTGCTGCGACGGGCTCTGGTCCTGCGCGTGGAGGCCGGCTACCGGCCCGACGCCGCCGACTCGCTCGAAGMGCTGGCCAGCGTCCACGCCGCGCGCCGGGAGGACGCCGCGGCGGCACGCCTGCTCGCCGCCGCCGCGGCCGTGTGGGACGAGATCGGATGGTGCCGCCGTCCCGTAGACCAGGYGGACCACGAGGCCGGCGAGCGGACCGTGCGGGACCGGCTGGGGGACGACGCTGTAGCGGCGACGCTCGCCGAGGCCAGGGCCGCAGGCGCGGACGCGTCGCTGGCCGCGGCGGCCACCGCAGCCAACCGCACCCCCGCACACCGCACGCCGCACACTCCCGAAGGCTGGGACGGCCTCACACCGCTCGAGCGCGACGTCGTGCGGCTGGTCGCACAGGGGCTGTCCAACCCGGAGATCGCGCGGCGCCTGTTCATGGCCCGCGCCACAGTGAAGGTGCACCTGACGCACGTGTTCGCCAAGCTCGGCATCGCCAGCCGCGCCGAACTCGCGGCCGAAGCCGGCCGCCGCGAACACCTCGGCACCTCCTCGTAGGCCCGCCTACCGCGCCGTCCCGGYCAACCCGACCGCGCCTGATGCGAGCCGAAGCCCGCGACGCCGGACAGGCCGCGGGCGCTGTTCTCCGAGGGCTGCGCCAACCGCGCGACGCCATCGCAGGCCGCGAGCTCAGGATGGCCTGCCAGACGCCGCCAGCGGCCTGGGTAGCCAGGTGGCCATGCATGTGGCCGACGACCGGCCGTCCTGTGGATATAGCCAGGTGACGTATACATCCGGCGGCCGGTCATGCGGCACGCTGACGGCGAACCTTGGCTGCCGTGGCCCGCTCGCCGACCGAACCACTCCGTGAAACTCCGCCTTGGCGTTGACATTCCTGCGGTTTCGGGGAGCAGCCGACAGGGCTGACGGCCGTCCAGAGCGCATGGCCAGGTCGAAGGGACGACATCCGGCCTTTCCACGGCATAGCACGGAGGGTTTGTTCATGAATCCCACCCCGCCCATGAATGAGAGTCGCCTGCCCAGAGGACGCCTGGCGGATGTGCGGAACGACGCCGCCGACGGGCGGGCGTCCAGCATTCCCCTGGATAACTGAGGAGAACCTGACGTGGAACTTGGGGCGGGCCCTGCGGGCCCGATAGACGGCAGGGGCTGGCGCCGCCGCGCCAGGCGACTGGCGCTGCTGGCCGCCGCGACGTTGTGCCTGACGGCGGGCGGGATCGCGTCCGCCAGCCAGGCGAGCGCCGACACGGCGGTATCCGGGCCACCGAGCGGTATTTTCAGACTCCACGCCACTTTTCGCACCGTGGATACCTGTCTCGACGACCCGCGCAACAGCACCGGAACCGACAACGTCATCTACGGGGTTACGACCTGCAACGGCACCGCCGCCCAGAATTTCTACCTGATTCCTGGTGCCAGTCCCGGCCTGTATCGCATCAGGCATGGCGGGGCCATCAGATGCCTCGTGCCAGACATCCACAACCCCAGTGTCATCGTCCAGCACGACTGCGAGGCCAACGGTCCTCTGTCGGATTTCGACTGGCAGTATGACTTTACCGTCATCGACACCCAGGTCTATGAACTGCGCAACATATATTATGGGGAATGTCTTGCGGTAAGTCACGCCGACTATCCACGAGTTACGCTGGCTCCGTGCACTTCCGCCATACTGAACGATGCGCTCTGGTTCGCCACGGCGCCCTAGGCAGTCACCACCGAAAGTGAGACAGAGCCGATCTTGAAACGGGCCCCCAGTCCCGCCGCCCGCGACCGGCGAGTCGGCGGCCCCGGCGGAAGAAGTCGACGGCGTCGGCGACGGAGTGCGACTTGTCCCAGGTGAGGAACGCCCCGAAGGGCGCGTTCCAGAACCCGTCCTCGGTGGGCGGCGGTGGCGCCGGCGGGCCGACGTAGAGGTAGGGCTGGGCGACGTACTCGTCGCCGGGCGACGCGCCATAGTTGATGTGGCACTGTTGCATCGAGCCAAGCCTGGCGATCTTGGCTGTGAATTTTCCTGCGACCGGACGCTCAAGTGGCCGCGTAGTCCGGCCTCGCACGGCGCTTGCGGCGTCTGCTTGGCCTCTGTGAGGTGTCCAGACAGGAAGACTCGCGGTGAAGATCGCTGGGCTTCGCTCGATGCAACAATGCCGTCGGTGGTTCGGTTGGCGGTCAGCGGCCCTAGTGACGCAGGCCGTGCAGCCCGGCCGGCTGGCCCGTCCGATCCTCGACTGGGTTGGTTGAGCTGCACCCCTGGCAGCCTCGCTGTTGGCAGGTGGCCGAGCCGGTTGCTGGAGGGAACAGCCGGTTCGCAGTTTCAGCCAGCTGTGCTACCTGTGCGGCAGTCAGCCGTGGCTTGCGGCGCAACACATGGGGCACGACCTCACGCAGCCCCAGGAGGGTCACTCCGTCGATGGTGCCGTCCCGCCAGAGCACGTCGGCGTCGACCGCCACGAGAATCGGCTCCACGGCCGGCGGAGGCGACAGGACGGAGAGGTGGTGGGCGACCTCGGCGGCGAGCGCGGCGGTGGTGGCGAGTACTCCCCGCAGCGGAAGCGAATCCAACCAGGCGCCGTCGCGGCGGTAACGCACCTCGCCACCTCCATCCTGGTCGGTCACCACCTGCACACCGGACGGGCCGATAACGAGATGGTGAAGAACCAGGGTGGCTCCGGGCACCGTACGGTCGTGGAGCACCACGTGACCCGACCGCACCAACTGCCCGAGTACGCGGGCGGTGCGCCGTTGCGCCTCCGTCGCTCGCCGCCACCCCTCGATCTCCGGCACTGTCGCATAGAACCGCCGAGCGCCGTCCAGCATCCCCGTCACCGCGACCAGGCCACCGACGACCAACGCGGCCGGCAATGGGGCTTGTAGCCCGCTTGCAAACAGCAGGCCCATGAGCATCCCGGACGTGGCGGCCACCACGGCCGTCGCCGTGATCACGTATGTGTGACGGTCCCGACGCTCGGCCTTATACGCGACCTTCTCCCGCAGGTACGCCTCGTACGCCGACCCGCCTGGGGTGCCGCCGGGTTCCGCGGTCCGGCGCTGGCRCATTCTGCTGCCGGCTGCGTTCTGTCGCACCCCATCACACAGGGGTTGGACGGCCGCCGATCCAGGCCCGTGGATGGCATCACCGACACTGACCTCGTCCTTGCGCTTCCCCACTGCATCGGCCATGCAGGGAGCATGGCCCGACCGCGCTCGGCTACATCAGCGTCGTGAGCCGCCGGGGCAGCGGACAATAGGTCCTGCCGGCCAAGGTCGGATGGCCCGAATCCACATCGACAGAATCAGCTTCCGCTCCTCCTTTGCGGGAAGCGCACGCCGGGCGACCGACGGGTACGGCGTGAGCCAGTGGTCTTCGTCGCTCATCGRCTGTGCACGGAGCGGGCCGCCGATCGGATCATCCTGATGGACGAGGGCGGGGTGCGGGCGATCGGCACCGGCGACGAAGTGCTGCACATCGACGAGCTCCACGCCCTGCTCACACAGGGCCAGCTCCTCGCCGGCCCGCCCTGGACGGGCGCGGCGCACGCCTGACCAGGCCTGGTCCGCGCGGCGCCGATCCGGCCGCCCAGCGGGTACGGCCGGCCGGAGACCGGACATCGTGGCGGTGCGGCCACCGCCGCGATGTCCGTCCACCGGCCCGCAGCCAGCGCGGGCAGGGCATTCGCCGGGGTGGCCGAACGTGTCGACGCGGTCTCCGACCTGTGTTCGACTCTGTTCGGCGTGATCACGGCGTGGTCGGGGCTTTGCAGGGGGATGACGTGTCGAGGACGATCGATCCGTCAGGTCGTTGGCGCAGCACGCCGTGTTGGAACCACTGCACGGTGTCGTCACCGCAGGCCAGCACGTTTGACGTCGGGAAGCCCAACCGGCTCGTCGGACCGCCGAAATCGCCCTCGTAGACGCGCCAGAACGGCGGGGTAACCCACACGCAGGCCGCAGCGTTCGGCGCACGAATCATGGCGTTCGCGCCGGRCAGCGCCCCGCCGGGAAGGTGGATGACCCGGCCGCCGTTCACCTCCTCCACGGGCCTGTCCATGACCCCCCGTTGCACGGTGATGGTGTATCCGTCCAGGACATCGGTCAGGCACCGGAGATCATCGGGGAGCAGGGCGAATGCGTGGGCTGGGTCCGGTGCGACGATCGCCGCGTCCCGGCCGCTCGGCGTTCTGAACTGTTGCTGTGCGCCGCCACCGACGGCCACGACGTTGTTCGTCGCGCAGCCGAGCGTCGCCTGGCCTCCGGCCAGGTCATAGGCGTTGCGAATCGACCGGGTATAGGCGGGGATGCCGAAGCCGGGCGCGCTGGCACACGCCAGTGCCGCACTCGCGCTGATTTCTGGGCTTCCCTCGGAAGCCGGTAGCACCGGCTTGGTCACGGACTGGCCGGTCTCGGGGCTCCGCTGAGCAGCGGGAATCGTCGGGACGTCGTCGGTCCAGATGGGAAGGCAGGCCAGCGTTACCGCCACGGCCACCGCTGTGAGAATCGCCGCCGCCGGTCGCCAGCCGGGTAGACGGCGGGCGACCTGCCGGCCGCCGAACGCGGAATTTTCCGGATTCTCTCGCCGAGCCACAGCGAGGAGCGCGACACGCCCTCCCTGCTGCAGGCCGTTGCAAAGCTCCTCGGCGACGGTTCCCCAGTACAGCCGGGCAGACTGCCGTCCGTCGCCCATGGGTAGGTCGATCACGGGCAGACCGGCCCGTTGCAGCAGGCCACGGGCCGCGGGCAACGAGCCGTAACTGGCCGCGAGCGCCGCGATCTCCAGCTCGGAAAGCTGCTCCGTGAAGTCCGCCGTCGAGGCGCTATCCATGTCTCGCCGATTCCGCGCCGCAGCGCGCCGCCAGATCACTACTACCCGAACGTGACGATGCCGACGACATCGGTAAGCCCTGTCGGCGTGTCCGCCGCGATCCGCGGTGCGGCTCCGAAGGGATACACGGCACCGGTTTCGTCGGCCAGCCAGTAGCCGTCGCCGAATGCGGTCGGCGCGAGCCCGACCACCTTGGCGACGGGAGGATGCTCGCCGAGCGAGCCGTAGAACTTCACTGCGGCCGGGTCGGTGGTGTTCGTTGGATACGAGAAGACGCCACCGTCGCCGGCGACGAGCCAGTACCCCGACCGGCTGTCCACGGCGGCGATTCCGGTGACGTCCTCGTTCAGCCGACCTGTCACGGTCTCGTACTGCGTCGCGTCGCCGAATGCGTGCGCGCTGCCCTGGGTGTCCGCGATCCAGTACCCCCGGCCCGACATGGTCGACACGATTCCCGCCGCCGGGCCTGTGTGCCGGACCGCGGCGAGCGTTCCGAACACGGGGGCGCTCCCGCGGCCGAGCACGTCACCGTCATCGGTGAGCAACCACATCCCGGGCGGGCGGTCGTCGTCCTCGGCAAGCCCAACGATGCCGGCCGCTATGACGGGACGACGGGCTACCGGGCCCGACAGGCGCAGAGCATCCCCGAACGGCAGGAGTTCGCCGCCACGGGTGACAAGCCAGTAGCCTTCGGCCGTCGCTGTCGGCACCAGCGCGACGATCTCGGCACCGCTGTCCGCCGACGAACCCAAGTGGGGCGCGGCCCCGCACGACATCACCGCACCGCCGGCGGTGACGAGCCAGTATCCGGCGCCGCGGGCGCTCGTGCTGACCTCCGTCGCAGCCGACTCGCTCGCCTGCGGCGTTGAGGTGGTCGATGGGGTGGTCGCCGCGGTGGCGTCCACGTCCGGGGACGATTCGGCTGTAGGACCGCCGGACGCCTCCGCCCCGTCCCCGGGCGACTGGCCCACCGCCCAGCGGATCGCGAAGAAGGCCATCGCGCCGACTCCGGCGGTCAGCAGCGCGCGTCGCCCCGCCCGGGCGGCGGGCTCGAGCCGGTAGCGACGGCCGGCGAGCCAGAGCGTCGCGCCGACAATGAACGCGGCGGCCAACACGCTGGCAAATACCTCGGCAATCATCGGTGAATTACTCCCGCAGCCCGAGAAGCCACGTCCGGGCCATCACGGCGACCGGTATTGCCGGCGTTGCGCGCACCGCCGGCGACCGCGGCGAGGTGTCGTGCCACCCAGGCCGTCATAGCGCTCCATCGCCGCCCGAAAAGTCCATGCCGCACCCGTACCACTAGTGGAACGCCGAACGGCCATGGTCGGTTGCGCCGCCATGCCCGTGACCTGCGATTTTGAGCTCCGCGTGACCCGATGACCGTTTTAGACCGAATCGATTCCGGCAGCGCAGGCGCGGGACTGTTGCAGCTGGCCATCGAGCTGGTCTGCGCCGCGAGCCGGCATGATCGTGTAGTGGCTCGAGATGTCGTGCGCCCACCGGTCCCGGCGTCGGAGTTCGTCGGGTTCCGGTTCCCGCCGGAGGTCATCACGCTGGCGGTTCGCTGGTACTTGCGACTTGCGTTGTCGTATAGGGACGTCGAGGAGCTACTGGCCCAACGTGGCCTCGACGTTGATCACGTCACGATCTTCCGGTGGGTGCAACGGTTCACGCCGCTACTGGTCGTGGCGGCCCGGCCGCGCCGCCACGGCCCAGGCGACAGATGGCATGTCGACGAGACCTACATCAAGATCGCCGGTCGGTGGCGGTACCTGTACCGTGCCGTTGACCAGCACGGCCAGGTCATCGACGCACTCGCCAGCGAACGACGCGACCAGGTCGCGGCCCGTCGGTTCTTCCACCAGGCATTGGCCCACGGCCGTCGACCGGTCGAGGTCACCACCGATAGGGCACCGGTCTACCCGCGAGTCCTCGATGAGCTGCTGCCCGCGGCCTGTCACGTCGATGCCCGGTGGGAGAACAACCGCATCGAGTCCGACCACAGCAGACTCAAAGCCCGGCTGCGACCGATGCGCGGGCTGAAACGCCTACGGTCCGCCCAGACGATCAGCACAGGGCACGCGCTCGTCCAGAACATCGGCCGCGGCCACTACGAACTCGGAACCGACGTCGAACCCCGGCGCCGACTTGCCGCAGCGTTCACCGAGCTCTCCCACGCCATCTGATCACCAGGCCAGTAGCGGCTCGGCATGCCCGACTCCTCACGATGCAACAGTCCCGCTTGGCTCACGTCCATGGCTGCCGGCCTACCGGACGACCCGCCTATTAAGAGACAGCCCTATTAAATGCCAGAACATGCCGAATGATGACGGAAAATGTTTGTACCGCCACGGTTCTCGAATTCCTTGTCGGAGCTTTCCGATATCGGCCCTCGATCCGTGCCGGTCGGTGTCGGGGCGTCCACGCCCACCTCACGCCCACAACGATCATGGCCAGCGCGGGGCTGCCCCATCCGCCGCGTGCGCACATCAGGAACAGCGGCAGCCGACCACACGCGGTCTGCGCCCTCCCCTACGCGACATCGCCTGGCAGCTCGATCAGACGCATCACCCACCTCGCCAGCCTCCTCCACGAATATCAACAAGCCGCGGCTCGGGCACTGACCAGAGAAATCGCATACTTGCACCCCTCGGAGCCGCGCCGGCTTGCCCTGCCCACCGATGACACGATCATGCCCGACTGGCCTGCCAGCCTTGCCCCCCAGCCAATGCGACCGTGCGGGGCTGATCGAAGCCCAGCCGCGACGACGGGGTGCCCACCAATCCGCCTCCCGACCACAGACGGCGAGTCGACGCGACTAGTGATAGGGTTGGCTCCGTTGCAGTTAAGGTTCCTCGAACGTACCGACGCCCGCGGATTCTGGCAGCGGGCGTTTGTCGTGTTCCGGCCAGTTCGGCAGTGGGAGCGATCGCACCGCAGCACCCCGGCCCGCGCCAGGCGGTCCCGGTTCAACTCCCACGAAGGAGAAGCACATGGCTCAGGGCACCGTTAAGTGGTTCAACGGCGAAAAAGGCTTCGGTTTCATCGCGCAGGACGGCGGCGGTCCGGACGTTTTCGTTCACTACTCGGCGATCGACAGCGCGGGTTTCCGCAGCCTGGACGAGAACCAGCGGGTGGAGTTTGACGTCACGCAGGGCCAAAAGGGCCCCCAGGCGGAGCACGTCCGCCCGGTCTGACGCACACCTCTGACGTCTGCGCCTCGAGCGCCTCGAGCGCCTCGAGCGCCTCGGCGTTGATCTTATCGTAAAAACCTGAACAGCTGTGCGGGTTGGTATCCGACCCGCACAGCTGTCCCTGCGTCCGTGCTGTCGGTTTTGCCGCGTCGCGGACGATGAACCCTATGGGTGTGGGGTGCAGGTGGACGGTCAGGGGCGCCGAGCTTGGTCGGGTGACCCGGGGGCGCGATCCCCCGGGCAGCCCCCAACCCACGACCCCGCCACCGTCACCCCACCGGGCGGTTCGATCCACCACCGCAAGATCCTCGGAGGCGTCATCAACGAGTACCACCGCGCCGCCTGACCGAGCTGCAAAACCGCAGGCCAAGCCCCCGAATCGGGTTCTGGCGCCCTACAGGCGTGCGCCGGCGCGTTCGGCTGGCGCTCGCCGCGCTCGCGGAGGTGGGGGCGCTGCAATCGCGGCCGCCCGCCGGTGCTCGCTGTCGCCTTCGCCGAGGTGCGGGCCGGTAAACCACTCAGGTGCCCTCGGGAGCAAGTCATCRCTCGGCGTCGGGGAAATCGGCCTGCTGAACGAGCAACGCGACCTGCACGCGGTTGGCGGCTTGCAGCTTGTCCAGCAGTCGGGACACGTAGGCCTTCACGGTGGCGGTGCTCATGTAGGCGATGTGGGCGACCTCCGCGTTGGACAGGCCTTTGCCGAGCGCGAGCGCGACCTCGAACTCTCGCTCGGTGAGAGCGGAGAGTCGGGCACGGGCGGCGTCCCGAGCGCTGGTGCCGGCGCGGGCGCCGGCGAGGTCCATCAGGCGTCGGGTGACCGACGGCGAGAGCATCGGGTCGCCGTTGGCGACCCTCTCGATGGCGTGGACGATGTCGGCCGGTGGGGTGTCCTTAAGCAGGAACCCGGCGGCTCCGGCTGCCAGCGCCGCGAATACCTCCTCGTCGGCGTCGAAGGTGGTGAGCACGAGCACCTTCGGGGGTTGCGGCATGGCGTGCAATGCGCGCGTCGCGGCGATGCCGCCGACCCGGCACATGCGAAGGTCCATCAGTACGACGTCCGGACGTAGCGAAGCCACGGCAGCCACCACCTCGTCTCCGTCGGCGGCTTCGCCCTGCACCTCGATGCCTGGCGCGGCTCGGAGCATGAAGGTCAGTCCGCTGCGGACCAAGGCGTCGTCGTCGACGATCAACACGCGGATGGTCATGTCGTTCCCTGTTCCGTGGTGGCGCACGGCAGCCAGGCGCGGACCTGGTAGCCGTCGTCGGCGACCGGTTGGTACTCGATCCGGCCGCCGCTGAGGCTCACGCGTTCCCGGAGCCCGGTGAGCCCGGTCCCGGAGCCCGGTGGCGCCGCGCCCGTGGGGGTGACGGGGGAGGCGTGGTTGCGGACCGACAGCTCGATGCCGTCGTCGGTGTCGTGCATCTCGATGCGGACCCGCGCTTGTGGGGCGTGTTTGCGAACGTTCGTGAGGGCTTCCTGCACGACTCGGTAGAGGGCGCCGCCGGTCGAGGTGGGGCTGTGYTCGACGTGCTGGAGCACTCGCGGCGACACCGTGCAGGAGATCTCGAGCCCGGCGCTGCGGGACTCCTCCAGCAGGGCTGGCAGGTCGGCCAGTGTGGGTTGGGGCAGCTGTCCTGCGAGTGTGGTCGCCCGTAGGAGGTTGATGACCTGGCGCAGTTCGTTCAGCGCCTCGTGGCTGTTGCTGCGGATGATCGCCGCTATGGTGACGACCTCCTCGGCCGAGGCGCCGCGGTGGTACTCCAGGGCGCCGGCGTGCACGGCCAGGAGCGAGAGGCGATGCGCCAGGACGTCGTGCATCTCGCGGGCGATCCGTTCGCGTTCCGCGCGTCGGGCGGCCGCGGCGCGTTCGATGGCCCGGTACTCGGCGTCGCGCACCTGTCGGCGCATGGAGTCCAGGAGCTGACGGCGCGCCCGGACGAACATCCCCCAGCCGGTGACCGCGAACGTTGCCAGCGCGCCGACGGTGAAGGCGCGGACGGCGTGCGGAACCGGGTACAGCGCCAGCGCGGGCACGATGCTGATTACGGCCAGGGCGCCGACCGCGACCGCGGTACGCCAGTGCCGGTGCTCCGCGACGGTGAACGCACAGATAAGTCCGATCCCGCCGGCCAGCGTGGACACGACGCCGATCGCGATGGCCGCCGCGGCGAACGCCACCGGGCGGCGGCGCCGCCAGATCCAGATCCCGGCGAAGCAGCCCGCACCCAGGAGCACGTCCGCCGCCCGCAGGGCGACCGGGCGATCGGTGCCGCCGTAGAGGACGTTTTGCTCACTGGTCAGGCCGACCGCCAGGGCCGCGACGGCCAGCCCGGCGTTGATCGCTGCCTCTCGTCGCGGGGCTGTGCTCACCCGGTCAATGTATGAGTCTCGGGTGGACGGGATCGGAGTAGTGGACGACCATCGACCGAAGTCGACGCCCCGACGTCGAAGTGTCGACCGAAGGACACCCGGAAGCGCCGCCTGGCCGCAGCGGCCGGGCTGCCGTCCTTGGCACGGTCGTAGCCATGACCACTACTGACCGCTTCGCCTTTGCCGCTGCGGACCGGAAACTCACCGGCACGTGCGCCCTGCTGGTGTGCACCCTGTCGCTGGTGATGGTGCCGCTGTACTTCGTGTACTCCGGGCCTCCCCCTGCGAGCAACGTGTTGGTCCGGGCCCTGATCACAGTCGTGGTCTTCACGCTTTTCCTGGTCTTCACGACCGGACTGAGGCGGGTGCTCGGCCGTGGCGCCGGACTCGCCGGTGAGATCGCGTGTACGTCCGGTCTCGTGTACGCCGTGATGACCATGGTCGCCGCCTCGCTCGAGTCCGGTGTCGCGCTCGAGTACCCCGACGGGTCCAAGGACCCCACCATCGACGGCCCCCTCGCCAACGGGATGGCGCTGCTGCACGGCCCGATCGCCCGTCTGCTGGTCGCCACGTTCTTGATCGCGCTGGCCGGCGCCGTGCATCGCACGCATTCCCTGCCGCGTCGGATCCGCAACGGGTCGGTCCTGCTTGCCGTGGTCAACCTCGCCTTCGTGCCCTCGCTGTTCTTCGGCATGGACCCGGCGAACTTCTACGCCGCCAACGGCTGGGGAAGCACCGCCAGCATCGGCGCCGTGAACATGTTGTGGACCGGTGCGATCGGTGCCGCGATCCTGCGCCAAGGGCACGCCCCTGCCGACATTCGCGGCCGCGCGCACACCGCCATGTCCGCCGGCTGATCGCGGCCGACCGGTGCCATCGACAGCCCAACGGCATTCGACGGCCGACGCGCACACATCACACCGCCGACACGACAAAGAGAAGACGTATATGGGAAACCAGACGAAACCAACGCGTTCGAGCAAGCCGGTCTGGGCGATCGCGTTGTCCACATCCGGGCCGCGGGGACCCGCCGTGGCGATGAGGCGTGCGCCGTCGCGGACCGAAAGTATCGCTCGGCGCAGGCTCCGGGCATTCCAGGCCAGGAAATCTCGCCACTCCTCACCCTCGGCCGGGATCCGGTCGGTGTGCCAGCACTCGAGGACCTCCGCCGCCACCTCGGCCAGAAGCGCGTCCTTCTCGCCGGAGACCGTATGCCCAGCCATGCTTATCGCTGATTACTTTCCTTTCCGGCTGCAACGGAACCCGACTCGGAGGAACCCATGAGCGACGAGACTGCGTGGAGCGCGGTGGTGGTGAAGAAGTCCCGTGCGCTGTTGGACGGATCGAACCTGTACCGGCGAGTGACGATCCGGCACGACGGCGGACACGAGGAGAAGATCCGAGTCAGCCGTGCCATCTGGAAGCAGGTCAAGGCCGGCGACCGGATGGTCAAGGAGACGGGACAGGACCCGCGTCCCGTGTGACGCCGGCGGAGTCACCACGCCGTGTCCTGGCCACCACGTGGTGAGGACCAGCAGCCGGCCCGGCGCGTGTCCGCGAGCTCGCGGACGCCGCCGACGGCGACACCTACGTCTTCGGCGGCTCTCAGACCGTGGCCGCGCTCGGCGCAGCCGGACTGATCGACGAGTACCAGGTCTTCATCCACCCCGTGCTGCTCGGGACGGGCCGACCGCTATACCCGCAGCTGCCCGCTCGAGCTCAGATGGTGCTCGTCGATTCACGTGTCTTCGACGGCAGCGTCGTCGGTTCTCGGTACGCCCGCAACCAGCAGGAGTCTCCATGACTGAATCAAGCCGGCTGCGCACGACGGTTCAGGGGTGAGGCCGCCACAAGGCGCGGCGCGACCAACTTCCCGCAAGGAGACACCATGACTGCCACGTACACCTTCGACATCTTCTCCACGCTCGACGGCTTCGCCAACCACAACGGCGACTGGGGCGGCTACTGGGGCAAGCAGGGCCCCGAATTCCTCGCGCATCGCGCCGCTGCCTACCGCGACCCGCTGCGCATGGTGCTCGGGGCCAAAACCTACTCGTCGAACGCGCCGTTCCTTAACGCGGGCTTCGACCGCAGCCTGTTCGACGGGTGGATCACGCGCATGTTCGACTCCCCCGTCACGGTGCTCTCCAGCCGGCTGACCGAGCCGCTCGAGTGGCCGGACACGACCATCGAGTCCGGCGATCCTGTCGAGGTGGTCACGCGCCTCAAGGCCGAATCCGAGGTGCCGCTGCGCTCCCACGGCAGCCTGACGCTCAACCGGGCGCTGCTGAACGCCGGCCTGATCGACACCATCGAGGTGACGGTCTTCCCAGTGATCTCCGGGACGACCGGCGTGGACCGGATCTTCGACGGTGCGGACGACTTCGACCTCGAGCTGCTCGAGGCCCGGACCTTCGACGGCCACACGCAGGTGCTGACCTATCAGCCGACCCGGCACAGTCGATCGGCGACGGGGCGGCGTTGAGCCATGCCGGGATCCGCGCGCGAACGCCTTCGCCGAACGCTGGGTGCGCACCATCCGCGCCGAGCGCCTCGACTGGGCCTTGATCTGGAACCGGCGCCACGCCCAACAGGTCCTGTCGATCTACGTCGAGCACTACAACACCGCCCGACCCCACCGCGGCCTCGACCTCGACATCCCCCGACCTGCGGACCCCATCCGGCGATCCGGGCGGCCCGATCAGGCGCATCGACCGCCTCGACGGCCTCCTCCACGAATATCAACGAGCCGCCTGACGGCCGACGCCAAGTACAGGCGCGTGGTTTACCAAGGAGGCATGGGGAGCGCTTGGCCTACGGCGGCGCCTTGGGCGAGGTCGCAGTCCAGCGCTCGGATCGCGTCCAGCTCGGAGGGCGTGTTGACGCCTCGTGCGGCTACGTCCAAGTGCAGTAGGTGTGCGAAGCACACGACGCCGGCGAGTACCGCCGCGGTGGCGTCGCTGTGATCTACGCCGTGTACGTACTGCTCGCTGAGGCTGACGCCGTGAAGCCCAGATGGCAGCTGGCCTGCGGCCATTGCTCGCAGCGGTGTGGTCTCGGTGAAGTCGAGGCGGACCGCGACGCCGGCGTCGGCGAGTTGATCGATGGCGGTGTCGATCTCCCGGCGGTCCTGTGCCCTGAGCTTGTCGGGGATCACGATGCAGAGAGTGAGGCCGTGTCCCGCGGCCGGCGCCGATCCGGTGGTTCGCGCGATGATTCTCTTGCGCAGAGCGGGGTCGCCGAAGCTGCGGGCGGAGAGCCGAATCCACATCTCCCTGGGTGATGTCTTGCGGCTCTCGTCCTGCTGTTTGTCGCCTCTGATCGTGAGGGTCGACGCGGTCATCGGCGTCTGCGCACCCGCGGCGTCGTGCGCATAGCGGATCGCGCTGTCAACGAGCCAGAGGTCGAGGTCGCTGGAGAGTCCTGCGTCGACTGCGATCGGTTCGATGTCTTCGGGTGCCAGCGCACGCCGGGCTGGATGAGGCCAGCAGGGGATCGCCTCCACCGCGACGATCGGGCCGACCTGGCGGGCGATCGGCAGGAACCGCAGGACAAGTCGCCGCTCGCACAGCGCATGTTGTAAGGCGGTGACGTTGCGCAGTCGGGCGGCGTGTACAGCGCGGACTGGTTCGTCGTAACGGACGAGGCATCCGCCGCCTTGCCGCTTGGCTTCGTACATCGCCACGTCGGCGGCAGTGATCAGCCTTTCGGCGTCGGTGAGGCCGGGGCCGGACAGCGCGGCGCCGACGCTCGCGCTCACGTTGACCGGCCGGCGCAGTTCGACGGTGGGCTCGAGAGCCTGGATGACCCGCTCCCCGATGGATTGCAGGTCATCCAGGCTGCCGACGCCCTCGCACAAGACGGCGAATTCGTCGCCCGCGAGCCGGCCGGCGACATCCCCGGGCCGCACCGCGCGGCGGAGCCGGGTGGCGACGGTCGTGAGTAGCTTGTCGCCGGCCTGATGCCCGAGTGTGTCGTTGACCGCTTTGAAGCCGTCGAGATCGACGAACAGGACGCCGGTCCGGGTCTGGTTTCGCCCGGTCCGGCTCAGGCTGCGTCGTAGTGCGTCGAGCAGCGCCGCCCGGTTGGGCAGTCCGGTCAGGGGGTCGTGCAGGGAGCGGAACTGTGCGTCCTGCTCCATGCGGATCCGCAGTACCGCCGATCCGAGGATCGCGGACACGGAGCGGATGAAGGCGGCGTCATCAGAGGTCCGTCGACGCCCGGCTCCACGGAGGCAGATCGTCGCAACCGGCTCGTCTGCGGGTCCTACCGGCACCCGCATGACGGTGCAGGAACGCTCTGTCGCCGGCATCGTGGCGCCGCTATCTGAGAGGACCTGACCCTGCAGTCCGACGTCGTAGTTCAGGTGGGCTGGGATCGTCGGGCTGTATGGGGCCGATGGGTCGGTGCCGACGCCCACGCCTGCGGAATCGTCCGAAGCAGCCCATGCGCCGGGGTGCCGATCCGGCGCGGGCCGACCGCGCACGATCATCACCTCGGCACTGATCTGCTCGGTGAGGGTCCGGGTTCCCCGATCCCACAGCACGTCCTCATCGGCGACTTCCAAAGCCTGCTGCGCAAGATCCGCGAGTGCCGTCTGGCGACTGGTACGGACTCGTAGTTCCGCGCTCGCGCGTTCGTGCTCGGTGACGTCGCTGGCGACGCCCGCGACCGACGGACGCTGCGCCGCGGCACCGGGCAGCGGAACAAGATGGACGTCATACCAGTGTCCACCCGCCGCCAGGACCTCATGGACACGCTCGCCCCGCAGCGACCGACGCACCATTGCCAGCACAGCCGGATGGTCACGGAACGCGGTGAAGACGCTGGAGCCGGTCACCTGTCTAAGCCTTGCTGCAGGCAACTGGTGGGCAGCGCCGCCGCTGGTGAGCACCCGCCCGTCGTGGTCGAGAAGGAAGACCGAGACCGGCGTGTTGTCCAAAACAAGCTGAAGCTGACGATGCGTCGAGACAAGCTCCGTTATGTCCTGAATCTGGCTGAGAAAGCAGCGGTCGCCGTCGATGGTTACCTTGCTCCCGAAGGCTAGGACATGGGTGATCTGGCCGTCGGGCCGGACGAAACGGACCGTGCGCTGCCGCCAGTCGAGGCGTCCGGCCAGAACATCCCCTGGGTCGATAGCACGCAGTTCTTCGACTTGCATCGGGTCGACGAGTTCGTGCCAATTCCTGCCAACGACTTCGCGGGCATCTCGGCCCAACAACTGGCAGGCGAACTCGTTGACCCGTCGCACCCTGCCATCGTCGATACTAGTCAGGGTCAGACCCATCCGGAGAAGGTCGAACAAGTCGGAGAAACCCAGCCCGCCGCGAGGTTCGCTCTCCGACACCGCTCGCTACACCCCCATGACCATCAGCGCGGGGACGCGGCCGGGCACCGTCGGCCACGTCGCCGCCGTTCGCCCATCACTCGTACCCGACACCTCGCTCACCAACCTGATAGCCAGCAGACCGAGCGGGCAGGGGCACTGTTGCATTGAGCCAAGGCAGCCGGTCTTGACCGTAGATCTTCTTGCGATCAAGTCGCCCAGTGGCTCGACCGGCTGCTCTCCGGGGCCCCGCCGACTCTCCTCAAGGCCTCAAGACCGAAAGATTTACGGCCGAGATCACTCGACTTGGCTCAATGCAACAGTRCCCGCCAGCGCCTTGGACTCGGCGCGCTGGTCGGCAACAATACGGGCTTCATCTTCGCGCGCTTCGGACACGATCTGTGCTGCACGGGCGAGCGCGGCGTCGGCGAACGTCTCGGCGTCGACGCGCAGTTGTTCGGCTTCCTGCCGGGTTTCCCGGGCGGCGCTGAGGATCTCCGCAGCTTGGAACTCGGCGTTGCGAACTTCGAGTTCGGCAGTGTGCCGGGCGATTGCCACGATCTCTTCGGCATGATGCCGTGCCGCGTCGACCACGAGGGCAGACTCCCAGCTCAAGGCAGGTGGCCGAGTTCTGGAACCCCATAGGGTCAGCGCGGGAGGACGGCGAGAAGGCCGGTCCGGCCGTCGGGGAGCAGGGTGGTGATATGACCGGCGGCGATCCCGGTGGCGAGAACCGTGCCGCCGGTCGGCCAGACGGCCAGCGCGGCCGGGGCGGCCAACGCCGCCCGGCCGCGGTCGACCGCGGCCGGCGGGGTCGTGACGCCGCCGCCCGGCCCGGCGTGGAGTGGCAGGGTCACGACCCGGCCGGTCATGGGGTCCGCGACGAGCACCAGGCCGTCGGGCAGGACGACGAGTGACGTGGGCGCCCGCAGCCGCGACGCGGCGGAGCTCGGGCTGGCCGCGGGCTGGTATCGGCCGCCCGCCAGCGGGGTGATCTGCCCAGATGGCGCGACGGCTCGCACGCGGCCGTTGCCTGTGTCGGCGACGAGGACTCGCCCGTCGCGCAGCGCGGCCACGCCGGCCGGTCGCAGTAGCCGGGCGCGGACGGCCGCGCCGCCGTCACCGGCGTCCCCCGGCTGCCCGGTGCCGGCCAGGCGCCGGGCCTCGCTCGCGCCCGGGCGGCCGGGGTCGGTCGGCTGGGCGAGGGTGAGCCGCAGGACGCGGTGGTTGCCGGTGTCGGCGACCAGCAGACGGCCCTCGGGATCGAGCGCGACGGCGCGGGGTCCGCGCAGCACGAGCTCGGCGGGACTGAGCTCGGTCCAGCCGGCAGGCTCGGCGCGGACCGGCCCGGAGTGGTGGCGACCGGCGGTGAGCTGCCCACTGCTGGCTCCGGCGACCGTCTCGACAAGATCGGCTGCCGCATCCACTCGGCGGATCAAGCCATTGCCGCTGTCCGCGACATAGAGCGCACCGTCGGGACCGCACCCGAGGCCGTACGGGGTGTCGACCCGGGAGTGCCGCCCGGACCCCACCTCGCCGGAGTACCCGGCCTCGCCGGTGCCGAGGACGGGCACCGCGGGGCCGTCGGGATCGACGCGCAGGACGAGGTGACGGGTGGGCACGCTGACGTAGACCGTGCCGTCCGGCCCGACGGCGATTCCGTGCGCGCCGGGCACGGCGACCGGGGTCGGCTCGGCGCGTCGCCGGCCGGGAATCCGCGACACGCTGGTAGGACCAGTCGTCGTCCCATCCAGCCCGAGGTGCCGGCCGTCGGGCAGCAGCGCCACGAACCGGGCGGCGGGCGGCCGCGTCGCGACCGGAGCGTGGGGCGGCGGCACCGGGACGGCGGCGGGTGCCCGGGCCGTGGGGGCCGTGGGGACTGCCGGAGCGGACTGCGCCGAGGGAAGGAGCGGGGTCGACGGGGCAGGGGCAGGCGCCTTGGCGGCCCGGCCGCGGAAACGGCGGCCGGCCGGCGCGGCGGGTGGCGGCCGGTCGGGCGGCGAGCTGATCACGGTGCCGGCGTCGGCCACGACGGTCCATGGCGCGGTCGCGGTCCCGTCCGGCGCGAGCGCCGGAAGGGCGACGGCTGTCGGCGGCGGTGCTGGAGCAGGAACGGCTGTCGAGGAGTCGGCCGGGGGCCGGTCGCCGGCGGGCGGCCCCAGCTGGCGGCCGCGCAGCTGTTCGTCGATGTAGACCGGCACGGCGCAGCGAGCCACCCAGTCGGGGCCGTAAAGGTGGGCGGCCGCGGCGAAGAGCGCGACCGCGAACTCGCGGCCAGTCTGGTAACGCCCGGCCGGATCCTTGTGCAGCGCGCGCAGGACGACCTCGGCGATCGGGTCCGGCACCCGGCCGGTGAGCGGCGGGGGCGCGAGCTCGCGGTGGGCGTGATGCAGCTGTTCGAGGGCGCCGCGGAACGGCGGCGCCCCGGTGAGAATCTCGTAGAGGGTGATCCCCAGGGCGTAGACGTCGGCCGCGGGGGTGATCGGCGAGCCGTCGAGCTGTTCCGGCGGGGCGTAGACCGGGGTTGCGATGTTGGTGGCAGGGCTGAGCTCGTCGCCGAGGATCTTGGCGACGCCGAAGTCGGCGACCTTGACCGTGCCGTCGGCGGCGACCAGCACGTTCTGCGGTTTGATGTCGCGGTGCACGATGCGCCGGGCGTGCGCGGCCCCGAGTGCGGCGCCGATCGCCACCCCTGCGGCGCAGGCGTCGAGGATCGACCGGCTGCTGGCCTGGCCGAAGTAGCGGCCCAGGGTGCCGTCGAGCCGCTCCATGACGAGCAGGTGCAGCTCGCCGTCGGTCTCGTAGTTGTAGACCTCGACCAGGTGCGGGTGGCGCAGGCTGGTCAGCATCCGGGCTTCCGCGCGCAGCCGGGCGGCCAGGTCGGCCCGGGCTGCCGGGGTCAGGCCGGGGCGGGCGGTGTCGATCCGCTTGATGGCGACGCGCTGGTCGATGTCGCGGTGACGACCGCCGAGGACGATGCCGAAGCCGCCGCTCCCGAGCACCTCGGTGATCTCGTAGACCCCGTGGAGGAGCGCTTCCTCGCGTTCGAACGCCACCGCGACCTCGGCTGTCGGCTAGCTGGTGGACGCCGGCGCCCGGCCGCACGGCGCGCGGTAGGGAACGTCGTCCAGGTAGGTTTCCCATTCCTGCTCGGTGACGGGGTCGCCGATGTTGGCGCACAGGCGCTCAACGTTGCGTTCGATGTTGAGATCGACGAGCACCGTGTAGGGATCAACTCCGGGGAAGGCGAAGGCGGCCATGAGGTAGTCGCCCGCGCCCTGGAACGCGCCCGTGAGGATGACCCCGGCCAGCGTGGGGAACGACAGGAACCATTGGGGGCTGCGTGGCTGGGACACGTCCCAGATCCGGGTCTGCAGCGAACCGCCGGCGACGAGGCGCCGCCCGTCCGCGCTGAAGGCGAGCACGTTGGCCCCCGAAGCCTGCCTGGTGGTGGTGCCGACGACCCGCGGCCTGGCCGGGTCGGACACGTCGACCAGCCGGATCTGGCCGTCCTCACCGCCCAGCGCGACGATGTGGCCATCGGGGCGGAACACCGGCGGCGAGACGAGCTCGTCGCCGAGGTTGAGCGTGCCCTCGGGGCCGCCGGTGAGATTCCCGGCCACCGGCCACACCTTGAGGGTCTGGTCGTTGCTGGTCGCCGCGAGCCGCGTCCCGTCCGGGCTGAAGGCCACCTGCGCCGCCCCGGTTGGTTTGAAGGCATTGGGCTGCGTGCCCAGCATCGTCGGAGCCCGGGGATTCGTGATGTCCCACAGTTCCACCCCGCCGAAGTCGCCGATCGCCAGGCGGCGCCCGTCGGCGTTGACGGCGACGCTGACCGTCTGGTCCACCTCCCGCGGCAGGACAGCCAGGGGGGCGATCGTCGGTGGCGGCTTGGTCGGGTCATAGCGCGGCCAGCCGGCGATCGCCCGGTCGGACACGTCCCAGATACTGATCTTGTCGCTGGTGTTGACGGCGAGGATCCCCCCAGAGAGCGAGAGGCTGGCGCCCGCGACGGCGTACGGCTCGTCAGGAAGATCGAGCGTCACGGCTGCCCGCAACCGCTGGTCCGGCGGGAGGCCAGCCTTGATCACGTCGTCGTGGACGAACAGATCGCGCAGTTCGGTGATGGTGATCGTGGAGCTGGCGGAGCGGGGAAGAATCGCCACGGGCGTGGTCCGTCGGAACGTGGGCGACGGCGTCGAGTGGAGCCAGCGCAGCGCCCCGTCGGAGCCGCTGACGACGATCCAGGACCGGTCGGTTGGATCGACCGCGAGCGACCAGGGCGTGGCCCGCAGGCCTATCTCCTCGAGCGTGCTGGACGCGTCGTCCGTGTTGTCGCCGGCCGTCTGGACGCCGATCGGGAGGGTGGCGACCTCGTTGGCGGCGGACGCGACGGCGAGCACGTGCGGCGAGAGGTAGGTGACCGCGGTCAGCTGGGAGTCCAGCGTCGTCTGCCGTCCGATGCGGGTCGCCGTGCCGTTCTTGACGGCGTACCGGATGAGCGCGTCGTAGATGGTCTCGACCACGAGTTCGTCGCCGGCCGGGCTGAACGCGAGCGCCCGGATCTGCGTGGTCTGCGCGAGGTCTTCCCGCGGGGTGTAGAGCACCTGGGGCAGGCCCGGTGCCGCCGGGTTGGTGACGTGCCAGAGCAGCGCACGGCCGTCCTCACCGCCGGTCGCCAGCAGGGTGCCGTCCGGGCTGAAGGCAACGGCGCGTACCGAGGCGCCGGCGTCCAGCGCGCCGGCGATCCGTGGCGCGCCGGGAACCGACACGTCGAAGAGCGCGACCGCGTTCCCGTAGCCACCGGCGGCGAGCAGGTCGGCCTTCGGGCTGAAGGCCAGTCCGAACACGCCGCCGGCGGCGAGCGGCGCCGGCAGCAGCGTGTCCCGAACCCGGGGCGCCGCTCGGTTCGTCACGTCATAGATCCGCACCTCGCCGTTCGAGGTACCGACGGCCATCAGGCGCCCGCTGCGGTCGAACGTCACCGCCTTGACGGCATGTGCCTGCGTCGCGGTGCCCTGGCGCAGCGGCGCGCCCACCGGCCGTGCCGCGGCCGAGGTGCCGACGGTGACGTCCCACAGCTTGACGACGCCGTCGTCGGAGCCGCTGGCTACCGTCCGGCCGTCCGGGTTCCACGCGACCGTCCCGATCGAGCCCTGGTGCGCGTGCAACAGCCGGGACGGAGTCTGGGCACCGAGGACCGCGGTCCGCGCCTCCGGCGTGTCGGCGATGCGCTCCGCGACGAGCGCCATCTGCGCGCCGACCTCCGAGTTGTCGCCGGAGATGCTGTCGGCGATGTCGGCGACGTGGGCCGACGAGGCCCTGTTCTCCGCAGCTGTCGCGCTGTTCTTCGCGGMTGTCGCCCCCGCGCGGCTGACGAACGCGACGGTGGTCATGCCGGCGGCGACGAGGGCGACGGCGGTGAGCGCGGCGACCAGCGCCAGCAGCCGACGTGTCCGCCGGCGCATCTGGTCGGCTTCGGCCCGCTCGCGGGCGACGGAGGCGTCGTAGTAGTCGGCCGCCGGGCTCGGCAGCGGCCGGCGGCGCCCGCCAGGCTCGGCCCACTCCCGGGCCGCGGCGAGCCGCTGGCCGCGCAGCAGCAGCGCCGGGTCACGACCGTTGTCCTCCCAGTCCTGGCCGCCGTCATCGAGCCGCTGCCGGACCAACGCCCCCGCCCGGTCCAGTTCCAGCCACTCCCGCAACCGCGGCCACGCCCGCAGCAACGCCTCATGGGTGATCTGCACCCGGTCCTCGTCGGCCTCCACCAACCGCAGCTCACCGATCAACTGGTCGAGAACCCCGGCCGCCCCCGGCGCCTGCACCTCGGCCAGCAACGCCGCCCGCTGCCGTGGCCGCCGGGTCGTCTCCCCCAGCTCACCCACCCGCACCAGCCCGAGCAGCAACGCCCGTGCGCTCTCCTGCGCCGCCGCGTCCAATCCGGTGAACCAGTCGTCGGCGGTCTTCGTCAACGCCCCGGCCAGCCGACCCACCCGCCGGTAGGCGTCGACGGTGAGCGTCCCGGAGGCACGGAGCTCCCAGGTTGCCCGCAGCGCGTGCGCGAGCAGCGGCAACGACCCGGAGCCGGACCCGGCCATGCTCTCGTCGAAGAGGTCGTCGAGGACCAGCTCGACCAGGGCCGGCTCGACGGCCAGGCCAACCGCGCCCGCCGGGCGGACGACCACTTCCCGGATGTCCTCGGGCCGCATCGGACCGATGACCACCTGCCCCCGGGCCAGCGCCTGCGCGAGCAGCGGATGGTCCACACACGGCAGGTAGAAATCACCCCGCACGGTGATCAACACGACGGCCGGCCCGGGTCTGCCGTCCGGCCCCGGCGTCGCCAGCGACACCAGCGCCTCGATGAACGCCGCCCGCTCCCCCTCATCGGCACAGAGGGTGAACGTCTCCTCGAACTGGTCGACCGCCACGACAAGGCGCCGGACCACGGCCGCGCCGCCGATGGTCGGCTCCACCGGCGTGGACGTGAGGTCCAGCGAGGTCATGGCCGGGCCGCGCAGCGCGCGGTGGGCCAGCAACTCGCCGACGAGACTGGCGAAGCGCGCCGGCTCGTCGCGGACGGTCTGCAGGATCGCGCCGCTCAGTCCAGGGGCCGAGATCTCCTCGAGCACCCGGGTAGTCAGCACTGCCAGCGGGTGGTATCCGGGAGTGAGTACCACCTGGACATGATCCGCGGACAGGCCGGGCAGCTCGCCCCGACGCAGCGCCGGCAGTACGCCGGCCCGCAGCACCGAAGACTTCCCAGCCCCCGAGGCGCCGACCAGCACCAGCGGCCCGGCGTCCACCGGCCGGAACCGAAGCGCGCCGAGCACATCGTCGACGGTCTCCGACCGGCCGAAGAAGAACTGCCGGGAGTCGGCGTCGAACGACGCCAGGCCCGGGTAGGGGGAGCGCGCCCCGGCGCCGGTCGTGGCCAGACCCGAGGCTGCCGGGACCGGACCGCTGGCCCCGCGGTCGGGCAGCACCACCGTCGGCTCGGCCCTGGCCGGGTCGGTCGGGGTCAGCCTCGCGATGTTGCGCGCGATCGGCGTGTCCGCCGCACTGCCTGCCAGGTATGCCGCGCGCACCCCGTCGGTCGGGTCGAGCAAGGTCTGGGTCGCCGCCAGAACGCCGCCGACCGTAAGCGATTCGGGGCCGTTCGGGTCGCCGCTCGCCAGCAGTCGGCCCAGGCCGGCGACCGCGGGTGGGAGGGGGCCCGCGGCGAACACCGGCTCCGCCTCACTCACCGYGACCAGGAGCTCCAGCCCGCCGTCCTGACGGGCAGCCGCTGTGAGGAGCGCGTCCGCGACATCGTGGCCGGCGCCGTTCGCGCGCCAGCCGTCGACGAACACGACCCGATGCCGGGCCGGGGACGCCGCGACGAGCGCGAGCAACTGGCTGAAACGCAGCGCGCCCGCCTGGCCGCCCGCAGTCGGGTCACCGACCAGCAGCGGCTCCCCACCCGAGGCGCCGAGCAGACCCAGCCAGCAGACCAGCAGCAGCTCCGTGGGGACAGTACCGGCGCGGGTCAGCGCCAGCGCGACGTCGACTGCGGCACGCGGCCCGTCGAGGATCTCCACCCGGCTATCGACCAGGCCGCCGGGGCCGGTCAGATACCGACGCAAAGCATCCGCGCCGCGCCGCGCGACCGCCGCGCCCCCGTTGCCGACCCCACCATCCGGGCAGATGATCAAGCCGAAGGAATCTGCCGGCAAGCCTGCCGACGCGAGTTGATCTGACATTCCCACCCTCGGACCTGTGCATCCCTGTTATATCGCGGCGAACATCAACGCCACAAACCTGGAGCCGACCGCGCTGCATGCAGATCCTACTGTGTGGGCGCACAATAAACCGCCGATGACCTGGTGCGGTGAAGCCGGTCCAGACCCGGAATTGTTGTCAGTTTCAAAGAAGCGGTAAAGACGCGAGGAGAAAGTCGCGTAGCTGACAGCGCACCGGCACCGTGCGGAATCTGAACGCACGGGTGCGGGCGCTTTTCAGCGGCCGACGCGCGACGGTACCGCCGACCTGTCCGCCGGGCGACACCGCCGGAATCCCAGCGCCGGATCGCGCGGCCGTATACTCCCCCTCCCACGGAGGCGCACCGGCTTCTTCCGGCACGGTTGCGTTCGCCGGGCGGAGCGGCTGGGGTGACCGGTCGGGCATGATCGACTGAGGCGCCGTCGTCGTGTTCGTCTGCCAGTCCGACCACCGACCGCGTCCGACGTACGGGCGGTCCTCGACGCGGCGAACGAACAGCGCAACGCGGCCCGGTGGTCGATCGCACTGGCGCAGCAGCCAAAACCCCAGGTCAGCGCCCACGATCGAATATCGGGCACCCACAGGGTGCCGATCAGGGTGCACAACCCAAGACAGTGGGCCTGGTCAGCGAGCGCGGTCTCGACCTGGCCCGCGAGCAGGTGCTGCTGGAGGCGGGCGAGGACCTGGTGAGCCTCGGCGACCCGCAGGCTGGCGCTCAGCGGCGTGAGATCGGACCACTCGAGCACGCTGGCCTTGTGGACGGTGGGGCGGTGCCGTCCTCACGGCGTCGGGCGTTGGGCAGCCGTCTTCCCCTGGCGCTGCGCGGTCGCGGTCGTCAGCTGGGCAGGAAGTCTGTGCGGTGGGTTTCGATCCAGGAGCGGAAAGATCGGGCGGGGTGACCGGTGATTCGTTCAACTGTGTTGGTGACCGGGGCGGTCTGGCCGATGCTGGCCGCGGCGACGTCGAGCAGGGTTTCCACAATCGGGCGGGGCATTCGACCCTGCTCGCGTTCGAGTGCCTGGTCGCGGGTCAGATCGTCGACGGGGAGCTCGACGCCGAGCACGTCGCCGATGGTCGCGACCGCCTCCCGCAGGCGCAACGGCTGCGGTCCGGTGAGGATCTGCATCCGGGCGCGGAAAGTGTCGCGGGTGAGCAGGTCCGCCGCGACCTGTGCGATGTCGTCGGGATGAATCGGCGTGACGGAGGCGTCCCCGAAAGCCATCGCGACTCGGCCGGTGGTACGGATCTGGTCGGCCCAGTCGCGCTGGGCGTTGGTCGCGAGCCAGCTCGGGTAGAGCACGGTGTGTTGCAGGCCGGAGCTGGCGACGGCCCGCTCGACCGCGCGGTGGACCAGCCCGATGGGCCGGGCGAACTCGCCGGCCTCGTAGGCCGACGGCGAGGACAGCAGCACCAGGTAGCGCACGCCGGCCTTCGCGGCCGCTTCCAGGAAGCCGTCGATAGGGCCGCGGACCGGATAGAGGAAGACGGCCTCGACGCCGCGCAGCGCGTCCGCCGCGGCCGGCCCTGGGTCGGTGAGGTCGAGTTCGGCCGCCTCGGCGCCGGCGGGTAGCCGTAGGGTCGTGGCGTCGCGGGCAGAGCCCCGAACCGGCCGTCCGGCCGTAGCCAGGGCGGTGAGCAGGCGCGATCCGACGTTCCCGCGCGCGCCGGTGACAAGGATGGTCACGACACTCCAGAGTGAGTCGACGAGACAGGGATATTGCCTTTGCTAGCAAAGCATCTTTGCATGCAAAGCAAAATATGGCGAGGAGGGTGATGTCAACCCAGCCCGGGCGCGGGGGCGAACTTGATGTGGACGAGGCCGTCCGTGCGCTGTTGCTGCTGATGCCGCAGCTGATCGGGCGGGCGAAGCGGACGCCGCCGCCAGCCGAGCTGGCCGGGTTGGCCCTCGGCCCGCGGCACCTGTCGCTGCTGTCTTACCTGCTGTTCGACGGGCCCATGACCGTCAATGAGCTGGCTGCGCGGCTGGAGGTGGCGCCGACGACGGTCAGCCTCATGACTGCCGACCTCGGCCGGGGCGGGGTCGTGGAACGTCGCGAGGACCCCGACGACCGCCGGCGACGGATCGTGAGCATCACCGACGCCGGCCGACCGGCGATCGAGGGATGGCTCGGCCCAGGCGCCGCCGCCTGGCGGGAGGCCCTCGGGCCCCTGACCTCGGCCGAGCGCCAGCTGGTCGTCGACACCCTGCGCGCCTACGAACGCGCCGCCAGCGAGCGGTCCTCACCCGCAAGCTAAACGCGCGTCCACCGTCCCCTGCCGGCCGGTGGCCGGTCGGGACGGTCGACATTGAATTTCGACACGGCTTGTCGACGCCTCGCAAGGGGTCTATGGGTAACCGTCGGGTGGTGTCGACAGACGACCGTTTGCCGACAAGATCGAAAGATGYATCTGGCTACTGGGTGCTGGTCGGGCAGGCGTTCCGGTACGGCTCGTCGGCCAGGTAGCGGGTTCATTCCTGCTCGTCCAGGCCCCGGCCGGCGCGTTGGCAGCCCACCTGGACAGCGGCGTTCCACAGGTCTTGGAGCACGCCAACGTCCCACAGCCACGCGGTGCCGTCGTCGCTGCCGGAGGCCAGCAGGCCGCAAGATCTCGCGTGGTCGTCACCGGCGCCCAAGTAGTGCCGTTCTGGGGTGGGGCGGGGTGGGATGATGTTCGCCTGCGCGACGGGTCGTACCGTTCGGGTGGGCTCGGGCTACCGGGGGGTGCCGCGTGAGCGAGAGTTTGTCGGCTGGAGAGATCACCGCGTTTGCTGAAGTCTTCGCTGATCCGGTCTCGGCGCGAGAGGTGCTGGAGGCAGCCGGGTTGTCCCGGAGTCGCCATCCGTCGTGGGATTCGGACGCGCGTGGGTACTGGTCTGGGGTATCGCGTCTCCTGACGTTCGGCGCGCTAGTCGATGGGCGGGGCGCCTTGCTGGCTGTGGCACATGCATTGTTCCCGGCAAATCTAGTGTTCGCGTCGGGTTCGGGAGATGGTCTGGCCGGTGGCGGCGAAGTGGTTCTGCCGGTGTGGGAAGTGCCATGGCCGCGTAACCCGAACTTCGTCGGCAGAGGGGAGGAACTGGAGGGGTTGCGGCGCCGCCTGACTGGGGTCGGGTCCGCTTCGGTGCTGCCGCAGGCGCTACACGGTCTGGGCGGGGTCGGCAAAACGCAGCTCGCGGTGGAGTACGCCTACCGGTGGCGGGACGAGTACGACGTGGTGTGGTGGGTGGCCGCCGAGCAGCCGGGTGAACTAATAGCGGGGCTCGCGGAGCTCGCGGGTGCTCTGGGTGTGGCGGTGGTGGGCGCGGCGGCCGAGTCGGCCTCGAGGGCAGTGGGGCTACTGAAAGCGCGGCAGGTGGCTCGCCAGTGGTTGGTAGTGGTCGACAACGCGGGGGCGCCGTCGGGTCTGCATGGTTTGCTGGGCGCGGCCGGGGCTGGCGGGCACGTTCTGGTGACCTCGCGGGATCCCGACTGGGCGGGGCTGGCGGCGGCGGTCGCGGTCGACGTGCTGCCGCGTGCCGACGCGGTGGGTCTTCTGCGTCGCCGGGCGTCGCGGCTGACCGAACCGGAGGCGGACACCGTGGCGGAGCTTCTCGGGGATCTTCCGCTGGCGGTGGAGCAGGCGGGGGCATGGCTGGGCCAGACGTCGATGACGGTGGCCGACTACTGCGGGCTGGTGACCGAGCGGGCTCGGGAGATCCTCGCGGAGGGTACGCCCGTGGGCTACCCGTTGCCAGTCGCGGCGACGTGGACAGTGGCGGTGGACCGATTGGACG